>CAMATN010000058.1 GCA_945861155.1 Rhizobium sp. Q54 | reverse complement strand
GACTCGATCTATAAGTCCTGATGATGCGCCAATCGCTTTCGGTGTGAGTAGCAATACCTGTATGTTGGTCTCGTCATGGAAAAAAGTGACGGCGTCGGCGCGAGTGAAGCCCTTGACGCTCCGTGGGATGTCGGCCTCATCAACGAATAGGAAGTCTATGTTGTCGGTCATTCTGGGCCGCGAATGGTACGAAAGCGCACACGTGCCGATTAGAATTCCATTCGCTAACGAGCCGTCTATCCAAGCTTTCAGTGCAAGAATCACTTCGGGCAGCATGATGGATTCGATGAGGGAGCGTGACCCATCATTGACGAAAGCCATTTTTCCGATGTTACGTAGTGCATGAAGACCCACGAAGGCGTGCTCCACCAGATTATTTGAGCGGCCCGTAGAAGATCACCCAGACGGCGAAATCAGAAGAAAAATCCTCGAACCGATGCTCGGCATGAGCGGCAGCGAACAGGATATCTCCAAAGCCGCATTCTCGAATGGTGCCATCTACTCGGAATTTGCCCGTTCCCGAGGCAACGATGTAAAGCTCATCCCAGTCATGCGGCGTTTGCGGATCGTGCCCTTTTGGCGCGTATAGCCCGGACTTCGAGGTCACCGTCCCGAAATACCTCAGCCGAACGCCGGCCCTCGGGAAGCGGCATGCCGAGCGCCGCTGCCAAGGTCAACGGGAGCGGGGTGCGGTCCATCAGCCATCTCCTATCTGCCGACCAATCGTGGTCCGATGATCGTCCGGTGTCGCGATGGCCATTTCCCCGGCGTCCCGAAGGGTGGTCTGTCGGAGGTTGCAAGATGATTGCATCGCGCTGGGAAATTTCCGTATGGAGCGCGTCGACATCCTCGATTAACCAATACCCAAAATAATATGGATCTTCACGTCAATGGGTTTCGTTCGGTGGCCGTAGGCTTCGACCTGATGCGGAGTCCCCGAGCACCTTGTGGACCGTCATGGTAGACTTGCACACGTTCGTCTACCGCTCGAAGCAGCGGGCCAAGCCCAGAACCGACAATCCGGTTTACAAGTTGGCGAATTTCAACCTCGGTCGAGTCGGGTGCGAGCCCACCCTGTACGGCTTGGTCGAGCAATGAACCATCTCCCGGCCACTCTACTCGAAGACCGCTGGAGCCAAATGCTATGCTCCATCCCGCACCATCGACCTTTAACCCAATGAGACCCTCCGCTCTCAAGGTATAGATAGCCTTCACTTCGTCGCATTCTTTCATATGTATCCTGATGGTACGCTCCTCATCCAGAACGATGACTTGGATAAGTCGCCGATACTCAGCAGCGATCTGGATGCGGGCCTCTCGGCGCTCGTTAGCGTCATCCGATTGGACCTTTGCTTTGGCAGCGGCAAAACGGGCGTCAATATCCCGAGCGGCAAGCCTCTCACTATTCCTCATCTTTCGACGGGCGTCATCCGCGCAACGCCGAAGGCTTTCTAGTTCCTCGTTACGCTGATCGAGTCGGCGTTGCACGGCTTCTTTAGCGGGTCCCGGAGATCGAGTCTCCAAGTCATCGATCAGTGAATCGGCCCATTGCTGAGTGCGGGCCATTTCAATTTTGAGGCGAGCCAGGTCGTTTGCACTCTCATCAGGCTTCCTGGGGATCATGTCGGCGATCCCTACATGTAGTTCGTGGAGCGTGTAGAGGTGCTCTTCAAATTTTTTATAGGGAAATCCTGTATGGTTTGAGCATCCCCGCACCCCAGTCGCCGCGTAGCAGCGTAGATAGGGATAACCGCGCACTCGCTCGAAATGATGCACCCGGCCCTTACACACAGCACATCGGCATAAGCCCTTGACGAGATTAGCCCACGTGGGACCGCTGCGACCGCGAGCGTTGAGCCGATTGATCAGTCCTTCGCGAGCGCGGTCTACAAGGGCCAGCGGCACGACGACCGGGTAATAACCCTCAACCGGATCACCAAGCGGCACCCGCTTCCGCCTATCACCCGGCAACTTCTCATAATGGTGTGGTTGATAGATGCCCATGACGGCGTCATCGTTCAGCACGCATAATACCGAGCCTGGATACCAGCGCTCGCCGCCCCCGAAAGTCGCAACGCGGCTATCGTTGAGCCGGGCGGCGATTTTCATGGCACCATAGCCGCTGGCCGCGTCCTGATAGATGCGCAGCACAGTCGGCGCATGGTCGTTTGGGATACCCTTGCCGTCCTTGCCCTTATCGACCCATGCCTTCCTGCGCCCTATCAGGGTCTTCGATGTTCGAACCTGCTCGCGTTCCCGCGCACGGTTATCGAGGCTGCGCTTGCTTTTGTTCTTCGACTCATCGTTCGAACGGATCATAATGGCAATGGACATCATGAAACGCATCGGATCTTCATCGAGACTTTGTTCCGAATAAACCAGTTCATCAACTAGCGTGACAACGACCAGCTTAGCTTCGACCAATTCGGTCAGCAGGCGTTGCGCCCGCCATGCGGCGCGCCGGCTTAGCCGATCAAGCGATTCTATCAGCAGCGGCGTGCCCTGCCTGAACTTGCCGGCCTTCGCAGCATCGAGCATATGCCGCAACGCCCCGGTATCGCCGTTCGTGCCATCATAGGCGCTGACCCCGGCATCCAGGTAGGTGTCCATGATGCGCAGACCATGCCGCGCCGCATATTCCTCTGCCATGTCGGTCTGCCGAGCCACGCTGTTGCCCCTAGCCTGCCTACCGCTTGAGAAGCGCTTATAGCTAATTGCGTCAGTCACATCGAACACAGAGGTCTGCATAGCGATCTCTTCCTGGGGGCTGCTGCTACGAGAGAGTGCCCCACTATCAGATGGTGGCAATTGACTCAATCGTGGCGACGATCCGGGTCGCGCAATGGGTCGCCGCGATGCCGGGCAATGTCTGGTCGACGCCGCGCCTGCCGCTGTGGGGCTTGGCGCTGATCGTGCTCGGCGGAAGCTGGCTGTGCCTGTGGCACGGCAGGTGGCGGTGGTGGGGCATGGTCGGGATCGTCGCCGGCTTCGCGACGCTGGCCTTGACCCGTCCGCCCGACATCGTCCTCGCCGATTTCGGCCGGCTGCTGGCGGCCCGCGCGACGGATGGCAATTACTACGTCGCCCCCGGCGCCGAAAAGCTGACCCGCTCGTTCCTGACGAACGAGACCGGCGCGAAGCTGCTGCCGTGGCCGATCGCCGCGAGCGGTCCCGCGGGCGCCCTCGATTGCCCGAGCGAGGGGCGCTGTTTCTACGGCGCCAACGGCCGGCTTGTAGCGCTGGTCACCGCGGAGAGCGGGCTCCCGGTGTCGTGCAACGGGATCGACGCGATCGTCGCGCGGGTCGCGGCCGGGTTCGGCTGCCGCTCGCAGATCCCGGTGATGGACCGCATCGACAGCTGGCGGCAGGGCGCGATCGCGCTGTGGCTCAACCCCGATGGCATTACGGTCGAGAGCGCCAACGCCAGCCGCGGCGACCGGCCGTGGGTCCCCCATCCGCTATCCGCCCGCGAGCGCGCCCGGGCGGCGGAACGGCACTGAGGACGCTCAGATTTCGAGCGGGAAGCCGGTCGAAACGATGCAATGTTCGAGGATGCCGCGGCCGCGATCGGGCAGGCGCCGCTCGCGGGCAAAGCGCTCCAGCACCGACGTGATCGCCTCGGGCTGGCGCTCGTCGCCGGTCGACAGATATTGGATCAAATTGTCGCGAAAGCCGCGCCTTGTCACGAAATAGGTGTCGAAGCCACGGGCGCGGGCCACCGCGTTCTGCGCCTCGGCCATCGGGCGCACCGCGCGGTTGCTGGCGAAATCGGCCCAGTTGGTCGCCAGGCACCCGCCCGGCGCCAGCGCGTCGACGCAGCGCGCCCAGAACGCCTCGTCGAACGACGCGGGTCCGCGCGAATCGTAAAGATCGACGAGCACCACGTCGAACCGCGACGTATTGCCGGCGAGAAAACGCTGCGCCGTGTCGATGACGACCGGCTGGCCGAGGTAAAACCAGCGCCGCGCGATCGCCATGACGCTGTCGTCGGCATCGACCAGGGTCGGCGCGCATTCCGGCACGTAGGCGCGCAGAAAGCGCCACATCGCCGCGCCGCCGACACCGAGCAAGAGCGCCGTCATCGGGCGTTCGCACAGCGCGAAGGCGAGCGACATCAGCCGTTCGTAATGAAACACGAGATGCGCCGGATAAAGCAGATCCATGCTCGACTGCTCGGTGACCTGCAATTCGTCCGGGTTGACGGCGCCAAACGAGGGGCCGAACGAGCCGAGCGTACGGTAGTGCCGGACGCCCCGGTCGAAATCGACCGCGAACACCGGGGCGCCGAACGCCGGCGCCGACCGCAAGATCCGCAATCGGGATCCGGCGCCGAAATAATCGGCGATCAGACCGCGCAGTTTTTCGTCGTCCGGGCGGGTCGGCATCACGCGACCGCCCGACCTGTGGCGGCAGGAGCGGCGGCAGGAGCGGTGGCGGCGGAAAGGGTTGCCGCCGCCTCGGCGAATTGCCCGAGCGCGGCGCGCCCGCCATCGGACAGCGCGTAGGTGCCGCGCCCGATCCGGGCAAACCATCCATAGACGTTGCGCTGCACGATGCGGGCGGCATCGGCGACCCCGGTCGCTTCGCGCAGCCGGGCGACTTTCATCGGGCCCTCCGCGGCAAGCGCGCCGGCGATCCGCAGCGCATCCTGGCGATAGGCGGTGACGACCGGCGCGCGATTGCGGCCCCCAACATTCGGGTCGCCCGCGCGCCGGTCGAATTCGGCGAGCAGCCGCGCCGCGCGCTGCCGTGCCGGCCGCGGCCGATAGGGAACCGGCTCCTCGACCACCGCCACCGTGTCGCGGCCGACGACGATCAGCCCGATTCCGACCCTGCGGCACAGCCGCCGGACTGGCGCCGCGTCGGGAGCGATGCCGCTGGCGCCGCGCGGCAGTCGCGGCACCGCGACATAGACGAGATCGCTGAGAGCGAGACGATCGATCCCCTGCAGCACGAGCGCGAGGCTGAAACGCAATTTCAGCTCGACGATGACCGGCGGCTCGGCGCCGCGCCGCGCCACCAGATCGCAGCCGCGCACCTCGCCCTTGACCTCGTAACCCTGGCGTTCGAGGAAGAGTTTGACCGGCGCGTACAGAGCGCTTTCGGCAATAGCCGCGTCCCGTCCCCGCCTTGCCCCCACCCTTCTCTCCCCCGCATGCGGGGGAGAGAGGAGGGGCGCGACCGAAGCGGTCGGGGATTTGATACGGTTGCTCATTTCGGCCGATCAGGAAGCGGAATTTTCCCGCGCTGCCAAGCCCCTTTTGCAACGCCCGCCCCTGGCCGCTCTTGATTGTTCCCGTCCAGCGGGCGCAAGACGCCGCGCCACCCCGATTCGCCTGAGCAACCCCGCCTCGTAGGATGGGTTGAGCGTAGCGAAACCCATCGACCCTTCAGCCCCGGATGTGATGGGTGTCGCTACGCTCAACCCATCCTACGAGGCCGCACGCCCCCTACCCGTTCCGCAATCTGACATATTCGAAATCGCCGGGCTTGCCGTCGATGCCGGCGCGGGGCGGGGCGATCCATGAGGCGAAAGCGCCGGGCTCGGTGACCGGCTGCATCAGGCTGGCGACAAACGCATCGTCGTCGGGCGACGGCAGGAACGCGCCGCGCCGGCGCTGCCATTCCGGCGCGCTCAGAATGTTGCCGTCGGGGTCGGCGTCGATCGTCGCGAACTCGCCAATGCGCCGGTTGAACGCGACATGCGGCAGGCTGAGGCGATAACCGAACCCGGCGCGCGCGATGATCCGGTTCCACCAGCGCTCGACCGCGGAGGCGGCGTCGGCGACATAATCGTCGCGCAGGCGGATGTTGAGGGCGGACAGGGCCGGCGCCTCCTCCTCGACGATCCGGCCATCCCGCAGCCGCGGCACCGTATAGGTCGCGCCGATCAGCAGATGATCATCGGGGATCTGGTCTTCCAGAAAACGACCCTTGAGGCCGGCGTTGAAGGCGTTCGCCGCATTGGTGCTGATCTCGTTGCCGAACAGATCGAGGGTCAGCGAAAAATGCAGGTTGGCGCGTTTTTGCAGCGTCGGCAGGTCGATAACGCCCTGTGCCCGCACCCGCGCGATGTCGGTCGGGTCGTCGATGCCGGCGTCGCGCATCGCCGCGCAGGTGCGCTCGATGATGCGGCCAACCCCGGACTGGCCGACGAACATGTGATGGGCTTCCTCGGTCAGCATAAAGCGACAGGTGCGCGACAGCGGGTCGAAGCCCGATTGCGCCAGCGCGTGCAACTGCATCTTGCCGTCGCGGTCGGTAAAGAAGGTGAACATGAAAAACGCCAGCCAGTCGGGCGTTGTCTCGTTGAAGGCGCCCAGCAAACGCGGGCTGTCTTGGTCGCCCGAATTGCGCCGCAGCAGGTCTTCGGCCTCTTCGCGCCCGTCGCGGCCGAAATATTTCTGCAACAAATAGACCATCGCCCACAAATGGCGGGCTTCCTCGACGTTGACCTGGAACAGATTGCGCAGATCGTAAAGCGAGGGCGCGGTGCGGCCGAGATAGCGCTGCTGCTCGACCGAAGCCGGCTCGGTGTCGCCCTGGACGACAATCAGGCGCCGCAGCATCGCGCGGTATTCGCCGGGCACTTCCTGCCACGCCGGTTCGCCCTTATGCGCGCCGAACGGGACCCTGCGGTCCAGGATCGCCGGCGCGAGCAGGATGCCCCAGCGGTATTCGGGCATTTTCACATAGCCGAACTTGGCCCAGCCCTCGGGCTCGACGCTGATCGCGGTGCGCAGATAGACCAGGTTGGCCTGGAAACCCTCGGGGCCGCGCGCCTTCCACCAGTCGAGACAGCTCGGGTGCCAGCTTTCGAGCGCGCGGCGCAGGCGCGGGTCGGCGTTGAGCCCGACATTGTTCGGAATGAGGCCGTCATAGTCGACACTGGTCGGGTCAATCATGTGCTTGTTCCTCTCTCGGCCCGACTCAGACCCGCTCGGGGTCGAAGCGTGGCCTGAGCCCCGTGCCGTAGCGTTTCAGCGCGCCCTCGTCGCCCACCGCGTTCGGGCGCTGAAAGATCCAGTTCTGCCAGGCGCTGAGCCGGCCGAAAATCTTCGTCTCCATGGTTTCCGGCCCGGCAAAGCGCAGATTGGCCTCGAGCCCGGTCAGCGCGTCCGCCGAAAAACTCGCCCGTTCCTCGAGCACCAGGCGGATTTCGTCGTCCCAATCGACCTCGTCGTATGTCGCGGTGACGAGGCCGAGTTCCTCGGCGTCTTCAGCCGACAGCGGCTCAGCGATCACCTTTTCGACCTGGTCCAGGCTGTCCGGCTCGCCGAGAAACCGGGTCTCAATCCGGCTCAGTCCATTCCCCATCAAATAGGTACCGAAATTGGTGCCGGACAGGTGCAAGGCAGCCTCGCCGCGGTGGTCCCCCGCTCGCATTCCCGAAAACATGAAGGCGCGGTCGGCCGCGAATACAAGCTCGGCCAATGTGCCGGCAAAGCAGCTGCCCGGCTCGATCAGTGTGAACAGGCTGCGCGAGGTCACGTCGATACGCTTGAAAACACGCCCGAGCAGCAGTCGCACCTCGCGAACGAACCAGTCATCGGCGTGTGTGTGAAGCAATAAATCGTACCCGAGCACCACGAACGGATCGCCTTCCGAGCGGAAGACGAGTATCCCAAGCTCGGGTTCGTTGGAACGCAGATGCAGGATCGCGTCGTCGAGCTCGCGCGCCATCGCCAAGGGCCAGAAATCTGCGCCCTCGTCGTGGATACCGGATGCGTTGGGGACCTGCTGCGGCCCGAGAATGGTGATCGTCGCGCGGCGACCCGGCCGGTCAAATTCGACCCGAACGTGGCGATAGGCGATCCCGTCCTCGGTCACCCGGCGGTCGAGCGGCGGCAGCGCGATGCCCGTGGCCTCCGCCCCCACCCTTCCCTCCCCCGCAAGCGGGGGAGGGTCAGGGAGGGGGTGCGGCCGGTCGGAGGTCGCAGCCATTGCCTGCGCGCGCTCGCGCACCCGCTCCTCCCACGCCGAGGGCGGCACGATTTCGTCGACCAGCCGCCAGTCGAGCGCGCGGCGGCCGCGCACGCCTTCCTCGGTCGCGCAGAACATGTCGGCCCGGTCGCGCCGCATTTTGCGCTTGTCGGTGAGCCGGGTCAGCCCACCGGTGCCGGGGAGCACCCCGAGCAGCGGCAATTCGGGCAGCGACACCGCCGAGCGGCGGTCGTCGATCAGCATGATCCAATCGCAGGCCGCCGCCAGCTCATAGCCGCCGCCGGCCGCGGTGCCGCCGAGCGCCGCGAGATAGCGCTGCCCCGAATGGGCCGAGGCATCCTCGATCGCGAGGCGGGTCTCGTTGGTGAATTTGCAGAAATTGACCTTGTGCGCATGGCTGGCGCGGGCCAGCGCCCCGATATTGGCGCCGGCGCAAAACACATTCTCCTTGCCCGAGCGGATCACCACCGCGCGCACCTCCGGGTGCTCGAAACGCAGCCGCGTCACCGCATCGGCCAATTCGATGTCGACCCCGAGATCGTAGGAATTGAGCTTCAGCTCGGTGCCCGGAAACAGCCCGCCCGCGGCATCGACATCGAGCGTCAGCGTCGCGACGGCGCCCTCGCAGGCTAGCCGCCAATGGCGGTAGCGGCCGGGCTCGGTGGCAAAATCGATCTGCATGGCGCGGGCATTTTAAGGCTGGCGCCAGTATACGCCGAATTCTCGTGCGATTCCGGCGTCATTCGCGAAAGCGGGAATCCAGGGCCACAGCACCCTCGCTTACTCCTGGACTGCCCGCCTGCACGGCTGCAATCACATCGACGATTGAGCTGGATAGAAGCCGGTGCGTCCTTCGAGACGGCCGCTTCGCGTCCTCCTCAGGATGAGGTCCTTCTTTCTGTATGCCATCAAAGACAAACCTCATCCTGAGGAGCGCCCGAAGGGCGCGTCTCGAAGGACGCAACATGCTGATGCAACCCTTTCACCGACTTGGAACTTGTCCCAAGAGGCGTCCAAGTCTACGATTGCTCAACTGTGATTTGCGGCAGCTTGCCGGAGCGCAACCGGTCGGGGAGCAAGGCATGAGAAGCACATTGTTTGCGGCGGTGGTTGCCGCTACCGCGATTGTCCTCGGCGGTGCGCCGTCACGGGCCCAGAACGCCTATATTTCAAACTATGGCGATAACAATGTCTCGGTGATCGCGACATCGAGCAATACGGTCACAGCCACCATCCCCGTCGGTACTGGCCCCGTTGGCGTGGCGGTGGCCCCGGACGGCAGCCAAGTCTACGTCGCGAACACCGCCTCGGTGATCGAGGCATCGAGCTATACGGTCACAGCCACCATCCCCGTCGCTAGCGGCCCCTATGGCCTGGCGGCGACCCCGGACGGCAGCAAAGTCTACGTCGCGGCCCAAGGTTCGAACAAGATTTCAGTTATCGCGACGCTGAGCAACACTGCCATTGCCACCATCCCCGTTGGGAGCTCCCCTATTGGCGTGGCAGTCACCCCGGACGGCAGCGCAGTCTACGTCACGAACAGCGCCTCAAACAACGTCTCGGTAATCGAGACGTCGAGCAATACGGTCATAGCCACCATCCCGGTCGGTGGCGTCCCCTATGGCGTGGCGGTGACCCCGGACGGCGGCAAAGTCTACGTAGCGAACATTGGCTCGTACACTGTCTCGGTGATCGCGACCTCGAGCAATACCGTCATAGCCACGATTCCGGTCGGTAGCACCCCCTATGGCGTGGCGGTGACCCCGGACGGCAACAACGTCTATGTCACGAACGCCGGCGCGGCCAATGTCTCCGTGATTGCGACGTCGAGCGATACGGTCACAGCCACCATCCCCGTCGGTGCCGGCCCTCGTGGCCTGTCGGTGACCCCGGACGGGAGCAAAGTCTACGTCACCACCTATCCTAACAGTGTCTCGGTGATAGCGACGTCGAGCGATACGGTCACAGCCACTATCCCCGTTGGTTTTCAACCATATGCATTCGGTGTGTTCATCCAGCCTGCCGAGCCGCCGTTAACGTTCGCTGGGACGCCTGGGAATAACAATTGCCACGGCCAGAGTGTCGCGGCGCTGGCCGCGGAGTTTGGAGGCCTCAATGCAGCCGCCGAAGCCCTGGGGTTCTCCAGCGTGCGGGCATTACAGAACGCTATCTGGGCGTTTTGCCGAGCGTCGTAGTCGTGGCACTGCACCGGTAAGCGTCGAAGCCCTCCCCTTGATGTCATCCCGGCGAAGGCCCATAGGCGCTAACTTATCTAATTGTCATTCCGGGGCCGCCCAAGGGGCGGAACCCGGAATCCATAAACACCGGCCTCTGGAATATGGATTCCGGGCTCGCCGCTACGCGGCGCCCCGGAATGACTGCTGAGTGACGGCCAAAGTTAGCGCCTACGGGGAAGGCTGGGACCCATTTTTGCCATGGATCCCGGCCTTCGCCGGGATGACAGTTGAGGGTGATCTCCCGCCGGGTCATAACATAGCGGGACAACATCTGCCGGTGCCGCCATGCCTGCTCCTACCGTCCCGCGCATCGCCATTCTCGGCTTCTCGATCGAGTGCAACAAATTCGCGCCGCCGGCGACGAAGGCGCATTTCCTTGCCCGCACCTATCTTGAAGGCGAGGCCATTCTCGCCGAGGCGCGCGGGGCGACGCCGACGATGCTGCCGGAGACGCCCGGCTTTGTCGCGGCGATGGACGCAGCGGGGCCGTGGCGGCCGGTCGGCATCGCGCTGGCGATGAGCGAGCCCAACGGCCCGGTCGAGCATTCGTTTTTCGAGGAATTGCTGGAGACGATCTCGCGCCGGCTCCGCGCGGCGCTGCCGGTCGATGGCGTCTACATCTGCGCCCATGGCGCGGCGCTGACGACGCAAGAGGACGACCCCGAGGGGGTTTTGTTCGAGACCGTGCGCGATATCGTCGGCCCCGGCGTGCCGGTCGTCGCGACCTTTGATCTCCACGCCAATGTCTCCGACCGCATGGTCGATCTGATCGACGCCTTTATCGGCTACCGCACCAACCCGCATCTCGACATGCGCGAGCGCGGCGCCGAGGCGGCCGGGGCGTTGCACGAATTGCTCGCCGGCGCCAAGACCGAGCTGGTGCGGGTGCGGCTGCCGATCGTGCCGCCGACCGTGACCATGCTGACCGCCGCCGGCCCCTATGCCGAGATGATCGCGCTCGGTCAGCGCCGCATGACACGAGCGATCATGAACGTCTCGGTGATGGGCGGATTCGCCTTCGCCGACACCGCGAAAAACGGCCTCAGCGTCATCGTCACGGCAAGAGGCGACAGGCAAGCGGCCGCCGACCTCGCCCGCGAGATCGCGCAATATGGCTGGGACAACCGCGCGCGGTTCTATCCGACGCTGACCCCGCTCGACGAGGCCATGCAGATGGCGCTGGCGGCCGGGCGCGACAAGTCGCTGCCGGCGCTCGCTTTCGCCGATGTCGCCGACAACCCCGGCGGCGGCGGGCGCGGCAACACGATGTTCCTGTTGCGCGCCTTCGCCGAGGTCGGGGTCGAGGGCGCGCTGTTCGGGGTGATCTACGACCCCCCGCTCGCCGCCGAGGCGCACGCCTACGGGCTCCACTACAATTTCGAGGCGCGTTTCAACCGGGCCGAGACGACCAAATTCTCCGAGCCCTGGGCCGCCCCGGCGCGGGTCGTGGCGCTCGGCAACGGCGATTGCGTCGGAAGGCGCGGCATCTATGCCGGGTTGCGGCTCGCGCTCGGGCCGTGCGCGGCGCTCAGGATCGGCGGTATCACGGTCGTTGTCGTGTCGCACCGGGTGCAATGCGCCGACCCGGTCTTTTTCGAGATGATGGGGCTCGACATCGCCAAGGCGCGCAGCGTCGTCGTCAAGTCGCGCGGCCATTTCCGCGGCGGCTTCGACGAGTTCTTCGGCCCGGAGCGGATCGTCGAGGTCGATCTGCCGGGGCTGACATCGCCTGTTCTGAGCCGCTTCGAGTGGACCCGGCTGCCGCGCCCGGTGATCCCGCTCGACGAGGGGGTCGAGTTCAGCCTGACGTAGCCGGCGCGGCACCGTTCGCGTGGAGCTTCAGCGCCGCGTGGATGAAGGAGTTGGCCGGGGTCGCTATCGCGTGACGCCGGCCAAGCTCGACGATCTTGCCGGCAAACCACGGCAGTTCGAGGCGGTTGCCGCGTAAGAGATCGTTGCCCATCGAGGTCATGTGATAGGCCGGCATCGAGCGGATCGCGGCGAGCGTCTTGCCGAGGCTGTCCGGCGGGAGCGGCACCCCGTCGGCGCGCCCGACCGCGATCGTCTCGCGCAGCGCCGCTTCGCCGAGCGCAAACAGATCGGGGTCGTCGCGCCACGCCCCGAGCGGCAGCCGGGTCAGCGCGTTGAGCCCGCTCAGCGGCACCAGCAGCAGGAATTTCTCCCACACCGGCACCCTGATGTCGGGACTCAGCACGCCCTCGAACCCGGCCGCCTCGCACAGATCGCGCAACCGCTCGCCGCGCCGGCTCGTTCGCCCGTCGAGTTCGCCAAAACTCATCCGCTGATAAGTTCCGGTCTGGCGCACGACCCCCGGCGCGACGATCGACCCGGTGACAAACGCGGTGCCGCCCATCACCGCTGCCTGCCCAACCAGCGGCATCAGGCGCTCGGCGGCGTCGACCCCGTTCTGCAACGGGATCACCGCGGTGTCCGGCCCGACGATCGCGCGGATCTGTTCGCCGGCGCTCTCGACGTCCCACAATTTGACGCAGACCAGCACGTAATCGACCGGCCCCAGGGCGGCGATACCGGCGATGTTGTCGGTCGCCTCGGCCGGCCGGACCAGGGTCTCGCCGCGATCGCCCTCGATGCTGAGGCCGTTGGCGCGGATCGCGGCGAGATGCGCGCCGCGCGCGACGAACACGATCTGCGCCCCGGCCTTGGCGAGCGAGGCACCGAAGATCGCCCCGATCCCGCCCGTGCCGATCACCGCGATGCGCATGGAGCCCCCCGATTACCGCTGCAAGAGCCGATTTCCCCGCAGTGCAGACTTACTCTAGGCTGGAACCCTCGACCAACCCAGGAGAGAGAACATGCCGCCACAGCCGACCTCCCCGGCCCGCGAAGCCATCCGCGGCACCGTGCCGATGCTCGCCGAAATCTCCGACAAGATCATCTACGGCGAGGTCTGGGAGCGGCCCGGCCTCTCAAAGCGCGACCGCAGCCTGATCACCGTCGCGACCCTCATAGCGCTCGGCCGCGAAAAGCAGCTCGACGGGCATCTCGCGCGCGCCCTCGCCAACGGCGTGACCAAGGACGAGATCGCCGAAATCATCACCCACCTCGCTTTCTACGCCGGCTGGCCCGCCGCGATGACCGCCGCGACGATCGCGAAGGATTTGTACGAGAAGGGCTGAGCGGCTTTCACACATCTCGTCGTCCCGGCGAAGGCCGGGACCCATTTCTGCCGTGGATACCGGCCTTCGCCGGTATGACAAGATAGTGGGTCCGTTAGATTAGGTGTTGTCCACTATGAGCGGCGTCCAGCGCTGCTACTGCCTGCTTGCGCGACACTGAGGGAAAGGCGTCGAGAAACTCGTCGAGGCTGTAGCCTCCTCCAAGATAATCGATGAGGTTGCGCAACGGCACTCGGGTGCCGACAAACACCGGCGTGCCGCCTAGAATATCCGGGTCGCTGTGAACGATCGCGGCGGTCTTTTCCATCGCCATCCTCCTGCACGCGGCGACCGTATAACATGCCTCACGCCGCGTCGTGAAAGATGATGCCTAACGTGAAACGCTGGCCGGAGCGCAGCCGGCTGACGCCGTGCCTCAGGGTCGATCGGTAGAAGCCGTGCGCGCCGGCGACCGGGCGGTGGTTGACCGCGAACAGCACCGCGTCGCCCTGGCCGAGCGGCACCACTTCGGCGCGTGACTGCATCCGCGGGCGCTGCTCGACGAGCACGAATTCGCCGCCGGCGAAATCGCCCCCCGGCGCGCTCAGCAACACTGTCGCCTGCACCGGGAACACGTGTTCGCCGTAGAGGTCCTGGTGCAGGCAATTGTAGTCGCCCGCCTGGTATTTGAGGATCAGCGGGGTCGGGCGAGCCTGCCCGGCGGCGTGGCAGCGCGCGAGATACGCCGCAAGCGTCGCCGGAAAGCGGGGTTCGAGGCGCAGCCGCTCGTGCCAGGCATTGGCCAGCGGCGCAAGGCGCGGATAGAGCCCCTCGCGCAACGCACTGACGACCGAGGGCAGCTCGTAGCGCAAATATTTATACTCGCCCTGCCCGAAATTGTGCCGCTCCATGACGACCCGCGAGCGGAACGGCTCGTCGCGCTCGTAGAGCGCCGCCAGCTCGCGGCACTCCGCGGCGTCGAGCAGCGCCGGCAGCACCGCGTGGCCACGCTCGTCGAGCGCGGCCAGCGCATCCGCCCAGCCGCCCTCACTCGGCAGCTTCATCGGTCCCAAACCTCGCACCGGCCGCGTCGCGCTCGCGCGCGATCAGCGCGCGCTTGCGCTCGATGCCCCAGCGATAGCCGGCGAGGTCGCCGTCGCCGCGCACCACCCGGTGGCACGGCACCAGCAGCGCCAATTTGTTGCTGGCGCAGGCTTGTGCGACCGCGCGCACCGATTTCGGTCGGCCGAGCGCCGCGGCGATCGCGCCATAGGTCGCGGTCTCTCCAGGCGGGATCTTCTGCAAGGCGCGCCACACCATCGCCTGAAAGGCGGTGCCGCTGATGTCGAGCGGCAGCTCGGGCTGTACGCCGGGACGGGTGATGAACGCGACGACCTGCTCGGCCCACTGCGCGAGTACGGCGTCCGCGACGACGAGGCTCGCCGCCGGAAAGCGCTGGCGCAGTTCAGCCTCGAGGCTCGCGGAATCGTCCCCGAGCGCGGTCATGCAGATGCCGCGCGTCGTAGCGGCGACGAGAGCCTGGCCGAGCGGCGTTGGCACGATCGTATAGCGGATCGTCTCGCCCCGGCCGCCGCGGCGGCGGGCTCCCGGGGTCATGCCGAGACCGCTCGGCGCCGCCTCATAGGCCCGCGAGCTGGCGCCGAAACCGGCGGCATAGACCGCCTCGGCCACCGGAATGCCCTCGTCGAGCCGGTCGCCGAAGCGGCCGAGCCGATACGCCTTGCCCCAGTCACGCGGCGTCGTGCCGGTGATCTCCTTGAAGACGCGGTGAAAATGAAAGCGGCTGATCCCGCCGGCCCCGGCCAGCTCGGCGAGGCTCGGCAGCGCGTCCCGCGCCCGGATCAGCGCGCAGGCCCGACGTACCGCGGCGACGTGCCGGTCGGCGAGCGATCCCGCGCCCGGCCGGCAGCGCTTGCACGCCCGGAACCCAGCGGTTTCGGCCGCTTCGGGGGTCGCGTAAAAACTCACATTCTGGCGCAGCGCCGGCCGCGACGCACAGCCCGGCCGGCAAAACACCCCGGTGGTGCGCACCGCGTAGACAAAGGCGCCGTCGGCGCTCGAATCGCGGCTTGTCACCGCATCCCAGCATTGCTCCGCGTTCAACATCCTATCTCTCCGCTCCAGACAGGATGCCAATCTGGCGCGTCGGCGCAACAACCTCTACCCGCCGATTGCTTTCTCACTCCGGCCTTGCTTCCGTCAACGGGACGTCCGAGTAAACATGTCCAGCGAGCAGGCCTGCGCCACCCTTCGAGGCGACCGGGCGAATCCCCATCATCCGGCTTGCCCGATTGGGGGGCGGCGGACAGGATGGGTTATGCGGCGCCGCGGGTCCGGAACCGAACACGATACAGCGACGGGAGATCACGGCATGAACGGTGCGGAAAGTCTGGTGCGCACGCTGGTCGGGGGCGGGGTCAATGTGTGCTTTGCCAATCCCGGCACGTCGGAAATGCATTTCGTCGCCGCGCTCGACCGGGTCGACGGGATGCGGTGCGTGCTGGGGCTGTTCGAGGGGGTCGTCACCGGCGCGGCCGACGGCTATGCGCGGATGACCGACAACCCGGCGGCGACCTTGCTGCATCTGGGGCCGGGGCTCGCCAACGGGCTCGCCAACATCCACAACGCCAACAAGGCGGCCTCTCCGATGGTCAACATCGTCGGCGACCACGCGACCTATCACCGGCAATACGACGCCCCCTTGACCTCCGACATCGAGGGGCTGGCGCGGCCGTCGTCGCACTGGGTTCGAACGTCGCCCGACGCTCAATCGATCGCCGCCGACGGCGCCGCCGCGATCGCCGCCGCGCGGATGCCGCCGGGCCAGATCGCGACCCTCATTCTGCCGGCCGACACCGCGTGGAACGAGGGCTCGGGGCCGGCCCCGGTGCCGCCATCGGCCAAGCCCTTGGCGCCGGCGCGCGAGGCAGTCGTCGAGGCGGCGCGCGTGCTGCGCTCGGGCGAGCCTGTTCTGATCCTGCTGACCGGCCGCGCGGTGCGCGCCGACGGGCTCGAACTCGCCGGCAGGATCGCCGCCCGGACCGGCGCAAGGCTGATCGCGCAGGGCTCCAACGCGCGCACCCAGCGCGGCCGCGGCCGGGTCTCGGTCGAGCGCATCCCCTATGTCGTCGACCAGGCGTTGAAGGTGCTGGCGGGCCTCAAGCACGTGATCCTGGTCGGCGCGAAGATGCCGGTCGCGTTCTTCGCCTATCCCGACAAGCCGAGCCAGCTGACGCCGCAGGGTTGCCAGGGGCATGTATTGGCGCGGCCCGACGAGGATCTGATCGCGGCGCTCGACATGCTGGCCGACGAAGTTGGCGCGCGCGCGACCCCGGCGCCGGTCGTCAACGACAAGGCGCCGGAGCCGGCGACGGGCGCGATCACATCGGAGGCGCTCGGGGCGTCGATCGGCGCGCTAATGCCGGAAAACGCGATCGTCGCCGATGAGGCGGTGACCACCGGCCGCGGCTTTTTCGCGCCGACCCGGTCGGCCCAGCCGCATGACTGGCTGTCGAACATGGGCGGTTCGATCGGGCTCGGCCCGCCGCTCGCGACGGGCGCGGCGGTCGCCTGCCCGGACCGCAAGGTGGTCGCGTTGCAGGCCGACGGCAGCGCGATGTACACGGTGCAGGCGCTGTGGACCCAGGCGCGCGAAGGGCTCGACATCACGACCGTGCTGTTCTCGAACCGAACTTACGCGATTTTGCGCGGCGAATTGGCCAATGTCGGGGCCGGCAACCCGGGCCGGAAGGCGCTCGACATGCTCGATCTCGGCAACCCCGATATCAACTGGGTCGGGCTGGCCAAAAGCCTTGGCGTGCCGGGCGCCAGGGTCACCGACATGGCCGAATTCAACCGCCGCTTCGCCGAAGGCCTCGCCACGCCGGGTCCGTTTTTGGTGGAAGTGGTGCTGTAAAATAGAAGCAACTCACCGCGGAGGCGCGAACGATGCGCAAGGGACGCAGAGGAGTGTCCTTGAATGTCGTCCCGGCGAAGGCCGGGTCCCACCCCTCAGGCGACGGGGCGGCTGACAAATGGGTCCCGGCCTTCGCCGGGACGACAATTCTTGTCGACCGCGAGCAACGTGTGGCTTTCGCCTATTTTGCGGCAAAGCTTTGCTTCTTCTTCCTGCTTTTGCTCACCTCCACCCCAGCCTTCGCCGCGTGCATCGGGGCGGTGGCGGGGGACGGGACACGGCTGTGGCGCGCGGCGGCGGCGGACGGCGCCAGCTCGGTGACCTATCTCGGGCATTCGAGTTTTCTGATCGAAAGCCCGCAAGGGGTGCGCATCGTCACCGACTACAACGGCATCCATCGCGCCGCGGTCACGCCCGACATCGTGACGATGAACAACGCGCATACGACGCACTACACCGACGCGGTCGAACCCGGCGTCAAATTCGTGCTGCGCGGCTGGGACCCGGGCGGCCGGATCGCCAGCCATCAGCTCGACTATCGCGACGTGCGCGTCCACAACGTGCCGACCAATATCCGCGATTTCGGGGCGACCCGCTATAACGGCAACTCGATCTTTGTGTTCGACGTAGCGGGCCTTTGCATCGCCCATCTCGGACATCTGCACCACACGCTGACCCAGGCGCACCTGACCGAACTCGGCTCGATCGACATCGTCATGGTGCCGGTCGACGGTTCCTTTACGTTGAACCAGCACGACATGGTCGCGGCCCTGCAACAGCTGAAGCCAAAGATCGTGCTCCCGATGCATGTCTTCAGCGAGGCGACGCTCGACCGCTTTCTCGCGCGCGCGGCGGACAGTTTTCGGGTGCGCCGCCTGCCGGAGCCGATCATCCGCGTGTCGCGCGCCGATTTGCCGAGCGAACCGGAGCTGATTGTCCTGCCCGGCAGGTGACAGCAGGTGACAGAATAAATCGCAAACCGGGAACCCGGGCACGATTCCGTCGTTATGGTAAATGGCTGTCTGCGACGGCGCGGTTAAACCCGCGCCAGGAGCGGGATCTAGCCGATCCGGCTCCTGCTGCCGTACCTAATTCTGCGCGGCGGAATGTTATGCCGCGGCCCCGATGCGATCCTGGGTAAAACGCATCGGCGGCGCAGACCGAGGAAAATCGGGTCGCCGGACCGCCGAACGCGGTGTTTGAGGTGCCGCCGATCAAGCGAAGGGCCACCGCCCGTCCTTGACCGGCGGCATGTCTTTGCGGCATCGCCTTCCAGTCCCGGCGAGGGGTCCCGGCGAGCTATGGCAAGGATATGGCGCGACAAACCGGGGCTGGCCGGATGACGGAAGGCCTGCGCATCTACAACCTGTTCCCGACGCTGGCCGGGTCGATCGCCGACTGGTCGGCCGAACTGCCGCGCATCGCCGCGATGGCGTTTAATGCGGTTTATGTCAACCCGTTCCACTATCCCGGGTTTTCCGGCAGCCTCTACGCGGTCAAGGACTATTACCGGCTGAACCCGCGGTTTCGCGGCGCCTCCAAGCAGGGCGACGACGAGCTGTTGCGCGGCTTCACCGCGGCCGCCTCCAGCCATGGGTTGCGCGTCATCATGGATCTCGTGGTCAACCACACCGCGAAGGACAGCGAACTCGCGGCGCAGCGGCCCGATTGGTTCGCGCGCGACGCCAGCGGCGAATTGTTGTCGCCCCATGCCGTCGACCCGGCCGACCCGACGCGCAAGACCGTCTGGGGCGACCTCGCCGAACTCGATTACCGGCTGCCACGGCGCGAGGCGATCGTCGCCTATTTCGCGGATGTGGTGCGCCATTATGTCGGGCTCGGCTTTGGCGGGTTTCGCTGCGACGCGGCCTACAAGGTGCCGGCCGCGGTGTGGCGCCGGCTGATCGACGCGGGCAAGTCGCGCGATCCGGGTGTCGTGTTCTGCGCCGAGAACCTCGGCGCCAGCGAGAAGGAGGTAATGGGCCTCGCCGATGCCGGGTTCGACTATCTGTTCAACAGCCTGAAATGGTGGGATTTCGAGGCCCCCTGGCTGCTCGACCAGTACGAGCGCTACCGCCGCATCGCGCCGTCGATCGCCTTTCCCGAAAGCCACGACACCGAGCGGCTCGTCACCGAATTGCTGGCCGCCGGCTTCCCGGACAGCCAGATCGAGGCGCGTTATCGCCAGGCCTATGCGTTTGCCGCGTCGTTCTCGACCGGGGTCATGATGCCGATCGGCTTCGAGTACGGCTGGTCGCGGCGGATCGAGGTGGTTGCCAAGGACGGGGCCGCGCCAGCACCGGAACCGGCGCGCTTCGATCTGAGTGCGTTTATCGCCGGGATCAACCTGATGAAACGGGCGGTCCCCGCGCTCAACGAGGAAGGGAAGCAGCGGCTTCTGTCGCAACCGGCCGATCCGCTGGTCGCGCTGCTGCGCCAGAATGCGACCGGCCAGGATCGGGCGCTTGTCCTGGTCAACACGCAGGAGGGCGAGGCTCGTGGATTGGTCGCCGAGGAATTGCTGGCGTCGGCCGGACTGGCGCATCTCGGCGACCGGCTCGCGTTCGGCGAGATGCTGCCGGGTGGCGGCGAGCAGCCGGTTCCGGCGCGGTTCCGGGTCGCGCCGCTCGGCGCGCGAGTATTGCACGCGGTGCTGCGCCCGGTGCGCGCCGTGGCGACCGGGCCATGCGCAGATGTCGGGCGCGATCCCGGCCACCGGCCGGAGTGGCGGCGCGAGGCGCGAATCCTGATCGAGGATGTCTGGCCCGAGATCGATGCCGGGCGCTATCCGATCAAGCGCGTCGTCGGCGATGAGGTCGCGGTCTGGGCCGATCTGTTCCGCGACGGGCACGACCAAATCGCCGCAATCCTCAAATACGCCGCTGAAGGCGAACCGTGGCGGGAAGCGCCGTTCGCCCTGGTCGAGAACGACCGCTGGGTCGCGCGTTTCCGCCCCGACCGGGTCGGGCGCTGGCGCTATACGGTCGAGGCGTGGACCGACCGGTTCGCCAGCTGGCGCGACGATCTCGCGAAGAAGCGCGACGCCGGCCAGGACATCGCGCTCGAACTGGGCGAGGGCGAGCATCTCCTCGAAGCGGCGGCGGCGCATGCCACGGCAGCGGACCGGGCCCGCCTGCGCGAGATCGTCCGGGAATTCGCCAGGGCCGCCGATACGCCGCGCCGGGCCGAGCTGATGCTGTCGGCCGAGCTGGGCGCGCTGATGGCGCGCGCCGACAACCACGGCGACCGGGTGCGCCATGCGCGCGAGCTCGAACTGATCGTCGACCGCCCCGAGGCGCGCTGCGCCGCCTGGTACGAGATGTTTCCACGCAGCCAGGGGCGCGACCCGGACCGCGGCGCTGATTTCGACGACATGATCGAGCGGCTCGGCGATATCGCCGCGCTCGGATTCGATGTCGTCTATCTCGTGCCGATCCACCCGATCGGCCGGATCAATCGCAAGGGCCGCGACAACGCCGTCGTCGCCGCGCCGGACGATCCCGGCAGCCCCTATGCGATAGGCGCGGCCGAGGGCGGCCATACCGCCATCAATCCCGAACTCGGGACAATTGAGGATTTCCGGCGCTTTGTCGCCGCCGCGGCGGGGCTCGGCCTCGAGGTGGCGCTCGATTTCGCGATCCAATGCGCCCCCGATCACCCGTGGGTAAGCGAGCACAAGGGGTGGTTCCGCTTCCGCCCCGACGGCTCGATCAAGCATGCCGAGAACCCACCGAAGAAATACGAGGACATCGTCAATGTCGAATTCGACAATCCCGACCGCGACGGCCTATGGGCCGAGTTGCGCGACACGGTGCTGTTCTGGGTCAATCAAGGGGTGCGCATTTTCCGGGTCGACAACCCGCATACCAAGCCGGTGCCGTTCTGGGAATGGCTGATCCGCGAGGTCAAGGCGCGCTGCCCCGAGGCGGTGTTCCTGTCCGAGGCGTTCACCCGGCCGAAGATGATGCGCACCCTGGCAAAAGCGGGGTTCAGCCAGTCCTACACCTACTTCACCTGGCGCAACACAAAAGCCGAGCTGATCGAATACCTGACCGAGCTGACCCAGGGGCCGGGCAAGGAGTATTTCCGGCCGAATTTCTTCGCCAATACGCCCGATATCCTGCCGGTGTTCCTGCAAGAGGGCGGCCGCCCGGCGTTCCGCATCCGCCTGGTGCTGGCCGGGACCTTGTCGCCGGCCTACGGCATCTATAACGGTTTCGAATTATGCGAGAATGCGGCGATCCCGGGTCGGGAGGAATACATCCACTCCGAGAAATACCAATATAAGGTGTGGGATTGGGACCGCCCCGGCAATATCAAGCGCGACATCGCTGTTCTCAACCGCTTCCGCCGCGACAACCCGGCATTGCATGACCTGACGAATTTGCGCTTTCTCGACTGCGCCGACTCCAACATCCTCGCCTATGCGAAGGCGACCGCCGATCGCGGCAATGTCGTCATCGCGGTCGTCAACCTCGATCCGCATGGTGTGCATGGCGGCGAGGTAGTCCTGCCATTGCATGAATGGGGCATCGCGCCCGACCAGGAATTTTCCGTCGAGGAGGCGTTCACCGGGCATGTCTCAACCTGGCGCGGCGAGCGCCAGCACCTCGTCCTCGATCCCCAAGCCCACCCCGCGCTGTTGTACCGGTTGCTCCCGCTCCGATGATCCTTCAGTCAACACCTGCCAATGTTCCATCGCCCCGTCCTCCAATGTCATCCCGGCGAAGGCCGGGATCCATGGCGCGGCAGGCACGTGCCCATCCGATTTGGCCTCGCGCCTCTCGCGCGCTGGGATCGGGCGAGGCGGTCCAACGATGGATCCCGGCCTTCGCCGGGATGACATTAGAGGGCGGGGCGGCCGTGCATCGGCGGGCGACAATCGCCTTGCCCCGTCCGTTGTCGGCGCAAGGCGCATGAGCCCACCCGACGACTCCCCGGCCGCCCTCATCTCGGGCGCCGCCCCGCTTGTGCGCCCGGCTGGGGCGGGCGGCGACCCGCTGTGGTACAAGGACGCGATCATCTATCAGCTGCATGTCAAGGCGTTCTTCGACGCCAATAATGACGGGATCGGCGATTTCGAGGGGCTGACCCGGCGGCTCGACTACCTGCAGGATCTCGGGGTCACGGCGCTGTGGCTGCTGCCGTTCTACCCCTCGCCGTTGCGCGACGACGGTTACGACATCGCCGACTACAAGGGCATTCATCCGGCCTATGGAAGCATGGCCGACTTCAAGGCCTTCGTGCGCGAGGCGCACCGCCGGGGATTGCGCGTCGTCACCGAACTGGTGGTCAACCACACCTCCGACCAGCATCCGTGGTTCCAGCGCGCCCGCCGCGCCAAGCCGGGTTCGGCCTTGCGCGATTTTTACGTGTGGAGCGATACCGACCAGAAATTCCTCGATACCCGCATCATCTTTCTCGACACCGAGAAATCGAACTGGGCCTGGGACCCGGTCGCCGAGGCGTTCTACTGGCACCGCTTCTATAGCCACCAGCCCGACCTCAATTTCGACAATCCGCGGGTGTTTCGCGCGATCGTCAATGTGATGCGGTTTTGGCTCGATCTCGGGGTCGACGCGATGCGGCTCGACGCGGTGCCCTATCTGATCGAGCGCGAGGGCACCAACAACGAAAACCTGCCCGAGACGCACGAGGTGCTGCGCCGGCTGCGCCGCGAGCTCGATCGGCACTACGGCGACCGCATGCTGCTCGCCGAGGCCAACCAGTGGCCCGAGGACGTGCTGCAATATTTCGGCGCCGGCGACGAATGCCACATGGCGTTCCACTTCCCGCTGATGCCGCGGATCTACATGGCGGTCGCCACCGAGGACCGGCATCCGGTCACCGACATCATGCGCCAGACGCCGGAGATCCCCGAGACCTGCCAATGGGCGGTGTTCCTGCGCAACCATGACGAGCTGACGCTCGAAATGGTCAGCGACCGCGAGCGCGATTATTTGTGGAACCACTATGCCGCCGACCGGCGGGCGCGGATCAATCTCGGCATCCGCCGGCGGCTCGCGCCGCTGATGGAGAACGACCGCCGCAAGATCGAGCTGCTGAACGGGCTGCTGCTGTCGATGCCGGGAACGCCAGTGCTTTATTACGGCGACGAGATCGGCATGGGCGACAACATCTTTCTCGGCGACCGCGACGGGGTGCGCACGCCGATGCAGTGGTCGTTCGACCGCAATGGCGGGTTTTCCCGAGCCGATCCAGCGAGCCTTTATCTGCCGCCGATCATGGACCCGGTCTATGGCTTCGAGGCGACGAATGTCGAGGCGCAGAGCCGCTCGCCGTCCTCGCTGTTGAACTGGACCAAGCGCCTGATCGCGGCCCGCCGAACCCGCCGGGCCATGGGCCGGGGCAGCCTGCGGTTTCTCTACCCCGCCAACCGCAAGGTCATCGCCTATTTGCGCGAGTGGGAAGGCGAGACCATCCTGTGCGTCGCCAATCTGTCGCGCTCGGCCCAGGCGGTCGAACTCGACCTCGCGGAGTTTCGCGGGCGCCAGGTCGTCGAGCTGCTCGGCCGCAGCATCTTTCCCTCGATCGGCGAACAGCCTTATCTGCTGACCTTGCCGGGGCACAGCTTTTTCTGGTTCGACCTGGCGCCGCCGTCGCAAGCCGACATCGACGCCTGGCTGCAGGCGCAGGCGCCCGAGTTCGTGACGCTGGTGATGCCGCAAAACTGGGGCGATCTGTTCGGCCGGCACAATCTGCCGCTGCTGGAACGCGACATCATCCCCGGATTCCTGCCGCGCCAGCGCTGGTTCGCCGGCAAGGACCAGCGCCTGCAATCGGCCCGCGTGCTGGCCTATGCCGAGATCGCGGCCCCCGGCGCCCTCTCGGGCGATGTCTACCTGCTGCATATTGCCGAGGCACAACAGGCGAGCGGCGAGACGCAGCAATACATGCTGCCACTGGCGGCGGTTTGGTCGCCCGCCGGCTCCGATCTGCGCCAGTCTCTGTTGCCGGTGACCCTGGCTGAGCTGCGCCAATCCAGCCGCGAGGGCGCGCTCGTCGACGCGCTGTCGCAGGATGGGCTCGGGCTGGCGCTGGCCGAAGCGGTCGGGCGCGAGGCGGTCGTGACGCTGACCGCGCGCGGTGGTCCCGCCGGCGAGATCCGCTTCCGCCAGACGCCGCTGTTTCAACAAATGCCGCCACCCGAGCGCATAATCGTGCGCCGGCTCGGCGCCGAACAGTCGAACAGCTCGGTGCTGTTCGAGGATTACGCGGTGCTTAAACTCTATCGCCGGCTCCAGCCCGGTCCGCATCCCGAGATCGAGATGGCGCGGTTTCTGGTGGAACGCGCCGGCTTCGCCAATACGCCGCCGCTGCTCGCCACGATCGAACTGGCGCCAACCGTCGAGGAGGGAGGTGAGCCCGAGGCCGACGCAACGGCGATCGGGGTGCTGTTCGGCTATGTCCGCAACCAGGGCGACGGCTGGACCTTGGCGCTCGATTACCTGCTGCGTTACCTCGACGACGCGATCGACGAGGGCGCGCCCGGCGCGACGCCGCCCGGCCGCGCCGCCGATCTGGCCGACCCCGACCATTTTTTCGTCGCGCTGGCGCGCCAGCTCGGGCTGCGCACGGCGCAGATGCACCGCGCGCTGGCCGAGCATCATGGCGGCGACCCGGCATTCATGCCCGAGCCGGTCACGCCGGACGATGTGACCGAGTGGCGCCGCGATCTCGAAACAGCCGCCGACACGATGTTCGCCCGGCTCGATCATGACCGCGCCGGCATGGCCGAGAATGTGCGCGACCTGGCCGATGCGGTGCTTGCCGCCCGAGCCCCGTTATTCGACGCAATCCACGCGCTGGCGCCGGACGGGGTCGCCGCGGTCAAGACCCGCTATCACGGCGACCTCCATCTCGGCCAGGTGCTCGCCGTGCAGAACGATTTCCATATCATCGATTTCGAGGGCGAGCCCGGGCGACCGCTCGCGGCGCGGCGGCGCAAGAGTTCGCCGTTACGCGATGTCGCCGGTATGATCCGCTCGTTCGACTATGCCGCGACGACGGCGGTGCGGCAGATCGCCGAGACCCGCCCCGCGGCCCTGCCGCGCATGGCCGAACTCGCCGATGCCTGGCGGCAGCGCGCGATCGACGGCTTCCGCGCCGCCTATAGAAAGGCGATGCGCGGCTGCCCGGCCTATCCGGCGAGCAAATTGCAGGCAAAGGAGCTGGTTGATTTCTTCACGCTCGAAAAAGCCGTGTACGAGGTCAATTACGAGCTCGCCAACCGGCCAGGCTGGGTCGCGATCCCGCTCAACGGCGTGCTGCGCGTGTTGGCCAAGGTACGGGGCCCAAGGTGAGCGTGAGCCGGAATGCCCCATCCGCCTAGCCCCGATGCCGAGGCGATCGTCGCGGCGCGCCACGGCGACCCGTTCGCCTTTCTCGGCATGCACCAGGCCTCGGCCGGGCTTTATGTCCGCGCGTTCCTGCCCGATGCCGAACAGATGGCCGTCGTCGACGGCGCGACCGGCAAAATCGTCGCCGAGGGCGAGCGCCTCCACGCGGCGGGTCTGTTCGTAGCGAGCATGCCGGCGCGGCGCGAACCCTTCCGCTACCGGCTGCGCGTGTCGCACGGCGGTCAGTCGCGCGAGTTCGACGACATCTACCGATTTCCGCCGGTGCTCGGCGAGCTTGACGTGCATCTGCTGACCGAAGGCAACCATCTCGCCAGCTACCAGAAGCTCGGCGCCCATCCGATCGTGCATGACGAGGTAGAGGGCATCGCGTTTGCGGTGTGGGCGCCGAATGCGCGCCGGGTCAGCGTGGTCGGCGATTTCAATGCCTGGGACGGCCGGCGCATGCCGATGCGCAAATGGCATGCAGGCGGGTTCTGGGAACTGTTCGTGCCCGGCTTGCGCCCCGGCCATGTCTACAAATACGAGTTGCTCGGCGCCGACGGCGTGGTGCTGCCGCTGAAGGCCGATCCCCATGCCGAAGAGGCCGAACAGGCGCCCGGCACCGCCTCGGTCATTGCCGCGCCGTCGCGCCATCGCTGGCGCGATGCGGCCTGGATGAGCGAGCGCTGGCGGCACAACGACCGCGAGGCGCCGATCTCGATCTACGAGGTCCATCTCGGCTCGTGGCGCCGCAACCTGGGGGAAGGCGGGCGTTATCTGAGCTATCGCGAGCTGGCCGAAGAGCTGGTTCCCTATGTCGCCGGACTCGGCTTCACCCATATCGAGGTGCTGCCGATCACCGAGTACCCGTTCGACGGCTCGTGGGGATACCAGCCGATTTCGCTGTTCGCGCCGACGTCGCGCTTTGGCGTGCCCGACGATTTTCGCGCGTTCGTGGATGCCTGCCACGCCGCCGGCATCGCTGTCGTGCTCGACTGGGTGCCCGGGCATTTCCCGAGCGACGCGCACGGTCTTGGCCGCTTCGACGGCACCGCGCTTTACGAGCACGAAGACCCGCGCCAGGGGGTCCACCGCGACTGGAACACGCTGATCTATAATTTCGGCCGCCGCGAGGTGGCCAATTTCCTGCTGGCGAGCGCGCTCTACTGGCTGCGCGAGTATCATATCGACGGGCTTCGGGTCGATGCCGTCGCCTCGATGCTCTATCTCGACTACAGCCGCGAGGCCGGGGAGTGGGTCCCCAACCCCTATGGCGGGCGCGAGAACCTCGACGCGATCGCCTTTCTGCGGCGGCTGAACGAGCTGGTGTTCGGCGAATCCTCGGGCGCCACGACCGCGGCCGAGGAATCGACGGCCTGGCCCGGAGTGTCGCGCCCCCTTTATGTCGGCGGGCTCGGCTTCGGCTTCAAATGGAACATGGGCTGGATGCACGACACGCTCGGCTACATGGCGCGCGATCCGATCCACCGCAAACATCATCACAACGACATGACCTTTGGCCTCCTATACGCGTTCCACGAGAATTTCATCCTGCCGCTCAGCCATGACGAGGTCGTGCACGGCAAGGGTTCGCTGCTCGGCCGGATGCCGGGCGACCGCTGGCAGCGTTTCGCCAATCTGCGGGCTTATTTCGCATTCATGTGGACCCATCCCGGCAAGAAACTATTGTTCATGGGCGGCGAGTTCGGCCAGCAGCGCGAATGGAACCACGATGTCGGACTCGACTGGCATTTGCTCGCCGATCCGTTGCACGCCGGCGTGCGGAGCCTCGTGCGCGACCTCAACCTTCTCTACCGCGCGACGCCGGCGCTGCACCGGCTCGATTGCGATCCGGCGGGGTTTTCCTGGATCGACGCCGCCAACGGCGCTGAAAGCGTGATTTCCTACGTGCGCCGCAGCCACGAACCGGACGAGCTTGCCGTGATCGTCGGCAATTACACGCCGGTGCCGCGGCACGATTACCGGATCGGCGTGCCGCGCCCGGGTCGCTATGTCGAGCGCGTCAACACCGATGCCGAGGCCTATGGCGGCAGCGGTGTCGGCAATTGCGGCGCGGTCGAGGCCGAGCCTCTGCCGATGCACGGCCACGCCCATTCGCTGCGCCTCCAGTTGCCGCCGCTCGGCGTCCTGATCTTAACCGCCGAGCCCTGACGCAAATGCGGATGTGGAGTCACGCGGCGTGCGCCCTGCTCGTTGCCCACAGAAAAATTGTCGTCCCGGCGAAGGCCGGGACCCATTTTTCAACCAACTCGCAAGAGGCGGAGTGGGTCCCGGCCTTCGCC
>CAMATN010000057.1 GCA_945861155.1 Rhizobium sp. Q54 | reverse complement strand
GCGACGCTGTGCCTGAAATTGGGGGCGAGGCTGGGGTGCTGACCGGCGGCGCGGGATTGCCCGCGTCGCCTGCGGCTGAGATCAGACCCACTGAACCTGGCCGGGCATGCCCGGTGGAGGGAGTCCGTCATTAGCGCGTCCGTCATCGTTCCAAAACCACGCCCGAAAACGATCGTCGTCGGCGCCGGCGTCATTGGCCTGGGCATCGCCTGGCGCCTGGCTCAAGCCGGCTGCGCGGTGACGGTCTACGACCGGGGCGAGGCCGGCCGTGGCGCGAGCTGGGCGGCGGCCGGCATGCTCGCGGCCGCGGTCGAGACCGAGCCGGGTGAAGAACCGCTGCTGCCGCTCGCGCTCGAAAGCCAGGCGATGTGGCCGGATTTCGCGCGCGAAGTGGAAGCCGCGTCGGGGGTTTCAGTCGAATACCGCGGCGAGGGGACGATGGTCGTCGCCCTCAATCGCGACGATGCCGCGCAGCTGCGTCATTCCTACGAGTTCCAGAAAGGGCTCGGCCTCGACCTGCATTGGCTGAACGCGGCCGAGGCCCGCGAGCGCGAGCCGCATCTGAAGCCCGGCCTCGCCGCGGCGGTATGGAGCCCGCGCGATCACCAGGTCGAGAACCGCCAGCTCGGCCGTGCGCTGGCGCTGGCGGCGCGAGGTGCCGGAGTCGAGCTGATCGAGCATTGCCCGGTAGTCGAGATCGTGATCGCCGGCGGGCGGGCGAGCGGTGTCGTCACCGAGCGCGGCCGCGACCCGGCCGATGTCGTCGTGCTGGCGGCCGGCGCGTGGTCGCGCGAGATCGGCGGCATCCCGCCGGCGCATCTGCCGCCGGTGCGCCCGATCAAGGGCCAGATGCTGGCGCTGCAGATGGACAAGGCGGCGCCGTTGCTGCGCCATGTGCTGTGGCTGCCGCGCGGCTATCTGGTGCCGCGCCTGGACGGCAGGCTGGTAATCGGCGCGACGGTCGAAGAACGCGGGTTCGATTCGAGCCTGACCGCCGGTGGCGTCTTCGCGCTGATCGAGGGCGCCTGGCGCGCGGTTCCGAGCATCGAGGAATTGCCGATCACCGAGATGTGGGTCGGGTTTCGCCCGGGCTCGCGCGACGACGCGCCGATGCTGGGACCCTCTGGCATCGACCGGCTGGTCGTCGCGACCGGCCATCACCGCAACGGCATCCTGTTGACCCCGGTCAGCGCCGCGGTGATCAGCAGCTACATCTTGACGAACAAGCTGCCCGAGAGCGCCCGGCCGTTCTCGCCCGAGCGGTTCGCCGCCTTGCCGGCGCGGACCGGGCGCCTGGCAAATGCCAGGGCGGCGCGATGACGCGGCTGCGGATCAACGGCGTCGAGGCGGAGGTGGCGGTGGCCACGATCGCCGAGCTGCTCGCCGAGCGCGGCATCGACCCCAAGGCACGCTTTCTGGCCGTCGCGGTCAATGGCGCCGTCGTGCGCCGCGCCGAGTGGGCGGTCGCCGCGCTGTCGCCCGGCGACGATGTCGAGATCGTCCGTCCGTTGCAGGGCGGTTGAGCCGAGTTTTTGTCGAGCAGGAATACGTCCATGACCGACCAACTGATCATCGCCGGAACCCGGCTCAAATCGCGGCTTTTCGCCGGCACCGCTGGATACCCCAACCAGCAGGTGCTGCTCGATTCGCTGGAGGCGAGCGGCGCCGAATTGGTGACGGTCTCGATCCGCCGGGTCAGCCTCGAAGGCTACGCCGAAAGCCTCGTCGACCTGCTCGGCGGAAAGTACCGCCTGCTGCCCAATACCTCGGGCTGCGTGACCGCGCGCGACGCGATCCTGACCGCCGAACTGGCGCGCGAGGCGCTCGAAACCGATTGGGTCAAGCTCGAGCTGATCGGCGACCGCGAGACCCTCTACCCCGATGTCGAGCAGCTCGTGCGCGCCGCCGACGAATTGGTGCGCAAGGGCTTCATTGTGCTTCCCTACTGCAACGAGGATCCGGTCGCCTGCCAGAAGCTGGCCGATGTCGGCTGCGCCGCGGTGATGCCGCTGGGTTCGCTGATCGGTTCCGGCCGGGGCATCGCCAACCCGGCGGCGATCGAGCTGATCTGCGCGCGCAGCCCGGTCCCGGTCGTGCTCGACGCCGGCATCGGCAGCGCGTCCGACGCGGCCTATGCGATGGAATTGGGCTGCGACGCGGTGCTGCTCAATACCGCGATCGCCAAGTCGCACGACCCGCGCCGCATGGCGGCGGCAATGCGCCTCGCGGTCGAGGGCGGCCGCCTCGCCCGCCTCGCCGGGCGCATCCCCGAACGCGACTTCGCCGAACCGTCGAGCCCGCAGCTCGGGCTGGTCGGTTCCTGAGAGCGTGTGAATGAATTGGCGTTCGGCTGGATCAGCGACCTGCGTCCTTCGAGACGCCCGCTATGCGGGCTCCTCAGGATGAGGTTCTTTCTTAATGCCATCAAATAGTTACCCTCATCCTAAGGAGGCGCGACGCGCCGTCTCGAAGGACGCGGGATCGTGTTGCAGCCGGTCTTTTGCCGTTCACTGGATTCTCCCGGCGAGGCGGGTACCGTGATCTTCGCCGTCCCGCTCTACGACGACAACCCGATCCAGCACACTCCGGTCGTTACCTTCGCCCTGATCGGCATGTCCATCGGCGCATTCCTGTGGCAGCTCGGCCAGGACCCCGACATTGTCGCATACGAGTACGGGATGATCCCGGCGCGGCTGTTCGGTTATGGCGAGCTGCCGCCCGGATTGGCCAACATCCCGCCCTGGGCGACGCTGTTCACCAGCATGTTCCTGCATGGCGGCTGGCTGCATCTCGGCGGCAACATGCTGTTCCTGTGGATCTTCGGGAACAATCTGGAGGACCTGCTCGGGCGCGCCCGCTACCTGCTGCTGTATTTCGCGAGCGGCGTCGCGGCGGCGCTGGTTCAGGGCCTGTCGGCCAAGTACTCGCCAGTGCCGATGATCGGCGCCAGCGGCGCGGTCGCCGGGGTGCTCGGCGCCTATATGATCATCTATCCGCGCGCCAACGTGAATGTCTTCGTGTGGATCGTGGTCTTCTTCTGGATCGTCAGGGTCCCGGCCTGGGTGCTGCTCGGCCTGTGGTTCGCGATGCAGCTGGTCAGCGGGCTGACCACCGGCCCGACCGAGCCGGGCGTCGCGTTCTGGGCCCATGTCGGCGGTTTCGTCGCCGGGTTGATCCTGTTCCTGGCAGCGTTGCGGCCGCGCCAGGTCAAGATGCTGCAGCCGCAGCGGACGCCGATCTGGGCGAGCATGCCCGCCGGCGCACTGGTCGCTCACCGCGCCGTCCACCGCGGCAGCGTGCCCGATGCCGGGCGGCGGTAACCAGCGACGGTAACCGGCCGGGGCCGCCGGCTCAGCGCATCGGCGACGGATCGACCCAGCCGGGCGCGGGACGCGATCGGGGCGCTTCTGGCGATGCCGTTGGCGCCGGATTGCCGCCGGCTGCCGCGATCTCGGCGAGCAGGCGGTCGCTGACCCGCGGGTCGATCGCGAGATGGCGCGCCGCCGAGAACCGGACGATCGCGTCCCTTGTGTCAGGGCCGACAACCCCGTCGGACGCACCGGCGAAAAAGCCGAGCTGGCGCAGACCGGATTGCACCTGCCGCACCGGGTCCCAATCGGCGCTCGCGGCAAGCGAATCCGGCAGTCGCCCGGTTCGGCGGCGATAGGCGGCGATCGCGCGCCGCGTCTGTTTGGTCATGACCCCGTTGATCGGGCCGGGCGCGTATCCCTCGCGGCGCAATTGCTGCTGGAGAGCGGCGATCGGGCCCTCTGGCTCGGGCGCCGGCGGCACGGCGGCAGACGCCGCCTCGGCTGTGACATTTTGCGCCGGGGAGGTGGCGGGACCGCCCACAGCGGCAGCCAGCAATGCGATCCCAAACGCTGCCCGCCGCGACCCTTTGCATAGGATCGCCAGTACCGCCACTATCGCCCCGGTCATGCCACGATCTCCGGCACCATTCCGCCTCGACCGTTGTTGATATGGTGCCTGCAGAACCCGGATAAGGGGAGGGAGCCTTGGCGGAACCGACTAAAGATGAAGCACCGAAAGATCCCGCTTCGCGCCGCCGAATGCGGCCCGGTCGCCGGGTTGCGCCGATGATTCGCGTCCTGCGCGGCGTGGCGTGCGCGGTCTTCATTCTCGTCGTGGTCGGCGCGGTCGCTGCGGCGGGCGTTGTTGCCGTCACTCTTGCGCATTTCAGCCGCGACCTGCCCGATCATCAGCAGATCGCCAATTACGTTCCGGCCACCGGCACCAAGGTCTATGCCGGGGACGGCGGCCTGATCGCCGAATTCGAGACCGAAAAGCGTATCCCCGTGGCGATCGCCAAGGTGCCGCAGCTGGTGATCCGGGCATTTCTGGCGGCCGAGGACCGCGATTTCTACAGCCATAAGGGGGTTGACCCGAGCGCGATCATCCGCGCCACGATGGCGTATGTCCTGCGCTTCCAGAGCGGCCAGCGGCCGATCGGCGCCTCGACGATCACCCAGCAGGTGGTGCGCCATTTCCTTCTTACCAACGAGGTCTCGATCTCGCGCAAGGTCAAGGAGGCGATCCTCGCCTATCGCATCGAGCACACGCTGAGCAAGGACCGCATCCTCGAAATCTATCTGAACGAAATTTATCTCGGGGCCGGCGCCTACGGCGTCGCCGCCGCCGCCGACACCTATTTCCAGAAGCCGCTCGATCAGCTGACCCTCGCCGAAACGGCCTTTCTGGCGGCCTTGCCGAAGGCGCCGAACAATTACCACCCGACCCGTTTTCCGGCGGCGGCGAAGGGCCGGCGCGACTGGGTCGTCGCCGGCATGGCCGAACTCGGCTGGATCAGCCCGACGCAGGCGAAGACCGCGACGGCGGAGCCCCTGGCCGCCCGCCCGCGGCCCGAGCCGCAGCGGGAGCATTTCGGCTATTTCGCCGAGGAGGTGCGCCGCGAGCTGGTCGGCCGCTTCGGCGAAAAGACGGTCTATCAGGGCGGCATGAGCGTCCGCACGAGCTACGTGCCGGCCTACCAGAAAATGGCCGAAACCGCGTTCCGCAACGGTCTCGTCGAATACGACCGGCGGCATGGCTGGCGCGGGCCGGTGGCGCGTTTGGGAAGCGGGGCGGCGGCGCAGGGTGCGCTCGCCGGCACCGCCGATCCGCCCGGCATCGGCGGCTGGCAGCTGGCCGCGGTGACCGCGACCGATACCGGCGGCGCCACGATAGCTTTGAAGAACGGCGCCGTCGGGCGACTGCCGATCGCCGAGATGCGCTGGGCGCGAAAAACGATCCAGGATCAGCGGCTCGGGCCGGCGGTGCGCAATGTCCATGACGTGGTCGCCCCGGGCGACATCGTGCTGGTCGAGCCGGTCGCCGCCCCCGCTCCGGCCAAGGGCAAGCAACCGGCCCCGGCCCAAGCGACTTACGCGCTCCGCCAGATACCGGACGTCAGCGGCGGGCTTGTCGTGATGGACCCCCATACCGGGCGGTTGGTCGCGATGGTCGGCGGCTGGTCGTTCCAGCAGAGCCAATTCAACCGCGCGACGCAAGCGAAGCGGCAGCCCGGCTCGGCCTTCAAGCCGTTCGTGTTTGTCACCGCGTTGCAGAACGGGTTCACCCCATCGAGCGTCGTCGAGGATGCGCCGCTTGAACTGTCGCAGGGCCCGGGTCTGGCGCCGTGGCGGCCGGTCAATTACGAAGGCAGTTTTATCGGAGCGACCACGCTCGACGACGCGCTGATCCATTCGCGCAACCTGGTCACGGCGCGGCTCGCGACGATGGTCGGCCTGCCCGCCATCGCGAAGACCGTGCACGATTTCGACATCATGGACCGGATGCCGCTCTATTACTCGATGTCGCTCGGCGCCGGCGAGACGACGCTCTTACGTCTGACAAGCGCCTACGCGATGCTCGACAATGGCGGGCATTGGCTGTTGCCGTCGGTCGTCGACGTCGTGCAAGACCGCGACGGCCGCATCGTCTACCAGAAAGGCGTCAAGGGCTGCGCCACCTGCTTTATCGCCGGCGGTCCGCGCACCGGGCCGGACACCAGCACGCTCTATCGCGCGATCGGCGCGGCGGATGCCTCATCGAGCCCGCTGCCGAACGCACGCTATGCCGACAATGCGCTGGTCTATAAATCGACCAAGCGCGATCCGCTGGTCGCCCCGCAGGCGGTCGCCGACATCGTCGCGATGATGCAGGGCGTCGTCGAACGCGGCACCGGGACAGTCGTGGCCGCGGTCGGCAAGCCCCTCGCCGGCAAGACCGGCACGACCAGCGACTGGTTCGACGCCTGGTTCGTCGGCTTTTCCCCCGATCTGGCGGCCGGAATTTATATCGGCTTCGACGACCCGCGGACCTTGGGCAATGGCGAAACCGGCGGCCATGTCGCCGCGCCGATCTTCCGCGATTTCATGGCCGCGGCGTTGAAAGACAAGCCGGCCAAGCCGTTCCCGCTGCCGCCGGGCGCCACCCCGGTGATGGCTGGCGCGACGAGCCCGACCACTGCCGGCCTCGGCTCCGATGGCAATCGAGGCTCGCCGCGAGGGGCGAAAAACGACCAGGCGGGCCTCAGCGATCCCGGCACGATCGTCGAAGCGGCCGCGTTGGCCGACAATCCGGGATATGGTTCGGCCGCCGTGCCGCCGCGCCGCGCCGGCCGCGGCTCCTACGAATACACGCCGCCGCCGGGCACCGAGTATTCGACCCAGCAATGGTCGGATTACGCCACGGCGTCGCCCCGCAACTATTCCGCTCCGGCCTATCCCGCTCCCGCCTATGGCTACGCCGAACCGGCGGGCCGCGGTCATGCCGTTCCGCGCGCGCGCGACAACGTCGCCGCGCGGGTATCCGATTATCCGACACCCTGGGCGGCGCCAGGTTACGCGGCGCCTGCCCCACCGGGTTATGCCCCACCGCGACAGCCCGGGTACGGGACGCCGCCGCAATACCCTGCGCCCGGCTGGGGACAGCGACCCGGCTTCGGCACCGGCGGGCTTTATTGAGGGCGCCCCGCCGCGGGGCGGCCAGCGCGATGGGGACCGATCGGGTCAGCGATACTCGTCCCCGCAATCGCCGATGATCCGCATCAGGTCGCGCGATTTGGCCAGGATTGGCTCGATTTTGGCGACATCGTCGGCGTCGAGCGCGAAATTTAGCGCGCGGGCATTGTCGGCGATGTGTTCGGCGGCGCCGAGCCGGGCGCCGATGATCGCGCCAGCCACCGCCGGACGATCGAGGACGTAACGCGCGCCGATATTGGCGATGCCGACCCGGCGCCTGTCGGCGACCCGTTTCAGGACAGCGAGAAGTTCCTGGAACAACCCCCAGCCGCCCCAGGCGTCGATCATCTGCTTGTATTTCCGCAGCGAGGCGGTGTTCAGCTCGGCGCTATTGGGCTCGGTGCGGCCGAGAAATCTCTCCGACAACAGGCCGCCGAGCAGCGTGCCGTATGCAAGCAAGCTCACCCCATGTTCCATGCACCACGCGGCCATGCGCGAATCGGGCCGGCGGTCGACCAGCGAATACTGCACCTGGTTCGAGACGACCCGGATGCCGTGCCCGGCGATGATCGCAAGCCGGTCGGTGTCGAAATTGGTCAGCGCCAGATGGCGGATCTTGCCGTCATCGCGCAAATCGGCGAGGTGGCGCAACGCGTCGAGATAACGCGGATCGGCGTAGTCCCACCAATGGAATTGCAGCAGATCGAGGCAAGCCGTTCCCATTCGCCGCAGCGACACGCCGATCGCTTCCTCGACGATCGGGCGCGTCATCGGGCCGGGAGAAGGCACCCATTTCGTAAAGGCCTGGATCTCGGACAGCCGCTCCGCGCCGTATCGGGCGGCGAATTGCCGGCGGAAGGCCCCGACCAGATCCTCCGCCGGGCCATAATGGTCGGCGAGGTCCCAGGTCGTGAACCCGGCATCGTGATAGGCGAACATGGCATCGACCGCCCGCGCCGGGTCGATCGCCCCGTGCGCGCCCGACACCTGCCACATGCCGTTGAGCAGGCGGCAGATCGACAAATCGGCGGCGAGAGTATAGCGGCTTTGGGCGGGCAGCTTCATGGCGGGTCTCCGGACCGCCGGAGTGTAGCGCTCCTGATCGAACATAGTGTCCCCGTTGGGACAAACCGATCCCGCAAAAGAAATTGGCCGGAACCCGAAGGCGCCGGCCAAGTTTGAACAGGGAGGCTTCACGTCTAGGAGACGTAGGATCCGAAGACCCTTTTTCCGGGCGCAAGTCCCGGAAACTCTTTCGGGGACAATGGCCCCGGAAACTCGCAGCGATTGAGTATCGCGTCCCCCGCAATATCGCGATTTAGACGGCCGATCACCAACGGGAATTTGTTCTGGCTCGTCTGCAAAAACCGCAATGCTGTCGGCGAGGTATTAAAAGCGCGCGTCAACTCGCCGCGGATCGCCTTTCGCTGGATTGGTATAATGTGCCGCCGTTAACTGAGCCGGCCCTCGGCGACCTTGCGCAGCAGGAAATCGCGAAAGACGCTGATCCGCTTCGACGAGCGCAATTCCTCGGGATAGACGAAATACGCCTCGTTCGGCGGCCCGGCGAGTTCCGGCAACACCCGCATCAGCCCGGCGTGTTCGGCCGCGACGAAATCGGGTAGCGAGGCCAAACCGAGCCCGCTCAATACCGCGCGCAGCATGCCGTAAGTGTTGTTCACGGTCAGGATCGGCCGGCGGTCGCGCCCCGGCTTGCTGCCGAGGTCGAGCAGCCAGTTCACCCCCGGCACCGGCGGCCGCGCGTCCTCGCCATAGACAATCAGGCGGTGCTCCTCGAGGTCGTCGGGCCGTTGCGGCATGCCATGCTTCTGGATGTAGTCGGGCGCGCCGTAGATATGCACCTGGACGCTGACCAGGTGGCGCTGGATCAGGTCCGGCTGGCGCGGCGGCGACATGCGGATCGCGACGTCGGCCTCGCGCATCGACAAATCGAGCTCGGAATCGTCGACGACGAGGCTGACCTGGATCTCGGGGTAGAGGTCGAGAAACTCGCGAATGCGCGGGGTCAGCCAGATCGAGCCGAAGGCCACGGTCGTCGTGATCTTCAGCGGTCCCTTTGGCCGGTCCTTCGATTCGGAGATCAGGCTCTCCGACATCGCCAGCTTGGCGAAGACCTCGCGCGCGGTGCGGAACAAGAGCTCGCCCTGCTCGGTCAGGATCAAGCCGCGCGCGTGGCGATGAAACAGCGGCACGCTGAGGCTCTCCTCGAGCGCGCTGATTTGCCGGCTGACCGCCGATTGGCTCAGATTGAGCGACTCGCCGGCATGGGTGAAGCTGCCCGCCTCGGCGACCGCGTGAAATACCCGTAACTTGTCCCAGTCCATCGCCATTCGCTTGCCTTCCGGGAGAACCCCTCCCCCGCGCCCGCCGGCTGGTGCTTACTCGGCGGCGCGCGCTCCCACGGCATCGTGCTGCGCCGCGAGAAATTTCTCCGCCTCCAGCGCCGCCATGCAGCCAAGACCCGCGGCGGTCACGGCCTGGCGGAACACCTTGTCCTTGACGTCGCCGGCGGCAAACACCCCAGGGATCGCCGTCGCGGTCGAATCGGGCTCGGTCACCATATAGCCGTCGGCATCGAGCGGCAGTTGGCCGGCGACCAACTCGGTGACCGGCGTGTGCCCGATCGCGATAAAGACGCCGTCGCAGGCGCGCTGCACGACCGCGCCGGTGCGCGCATCGCGCAGCCTGACCCCGGTGACCTCCGGCGGCTCGCGCACACCAACGATCTCTTCGAGGACGCTGTCCCAGACGATGTCGATCTTCGGGTTGCGGAACAACCGGTCCTGCAGGATCTTCTCGGCCCGCAGTGAATTGCGTCGATGCACCAGCGTCACTCGGCTCGCGTGGTTGGTCAAATAAAGCGCTTCCTCGACCGCTGTGTTGCCGCCGCCGACGATAACCACCTCTTTGTCGCGGAAAAAGAAACCGTCGCAGGTCGCGCAGGCGGAAACCCCAAAGCCGCGGAAAGCCTCTTCGCCCGGCACGCCGAGCCAGCGCGCCTGCGCGCCCGTAGCGACGATGACCGTGTCGCCGACATAGCGGTCGCCCGAATCGCCGGTCGCGACGAACGGGCGACGGGCGAGGTCGAGCGCGACGATCTGGTCCATGATGATGCGGGTTCCGACATGCTCGGCCTGGCGCTGCATCTGCTCCATCAGCCACGGACCCTGGATGATGTCGGCGAAACCCGGATAATTCTCGACATCGGTCGTGATCGTCAGCTGGCCGCCGGGCTGCATCCCGGTCAACAGCATCGGGTGCAGGTTGGCGCGCGCGGCATAGATTGCGGCGGTGAACCCCGCCGGCCCGGCGCCGATGATCAAGACCTTGGTGTGGTGCTGCTCCGCCATCGCGCGATTCTCAATCCTCAGTAACCCGATCGATTCGACAGTTTAATATAGCATTATTTTGCGTTGCGGCGACCAGCCGCGGTAGCGCCCCGCCTGATGGGCGTCAGAACCCGAACATATGGTCGAGGCTGAACGCGCCGCCCTGACCGAGGAGACCGTGATAGCCGAACAGGCGGCAGGAGGAATCGCGGATTATCGCATAGGCGCCGGCCCCGGCGCGGGTCCGGGTCGCGGCATCGAACAGCGCGTGGTAGCGAAAGAGAAGCGAGCCCGAGCATGGAATTGCCAGCGCGGTTCGCGCGATCTCGGCCCCCGAGGAGTCGTGGAGGATAATCTCGGTCGCGCTGGTCGAACGCCAGGGCAGCGAGGCCGGATAGATCAGCTGGCACAGCGTGTCGTACTCGCCCTCGCCGAGGCGCAGGAACAGCCGGGTCGAGAGGCCCGGCGGGCGGCCGCCGTAGGATTGCGGCTCGTCGCGATAGGTCAGGATCGTGTTGAAGACATGCGCGCCAAAGCTGGTCTCGGCGACATGGCCGCTGCGGCGATGGCGATAGCGGAACAGCGCGTGCAGCCAGCCGTCGCCCTCGCCGCCATCGGCGAAATCATAGACCAACTCGACATGACCGGGGCGGTCGCCGAGCCCAGCGGCGATTTCGTCGAGCGACAGCGCGGTCGCATGGTCACGCGGCAAATGGCCGAGCGGCGCCCGCGCGATCTCGTTTCCCGCGCAGTCGCAAACCAGCGCGGCGATCGGCAGCCCGGCTTGGGACAGCGCCATCGGCGTTGGCAACACGAGGCTCTCCCATTCGCCGCGCGGCAATATAGGAGCGGGCAGCAGATAGGCTTTGCCGAGGACCTCCCCGAGCCTCGGCAGGGCAGGGTCGGGCCGCAGATCGGCGCGCTCGACATTGACATGCGCGATGCGGCGGCGTGGGCCGGCGATGATCTCATAGCGCGGGCGCACGATATGCTTGCCGGCGCGGATTTCGATCTGGCGCGGCCATGCGAGCCCCGGCAGCAGCGCGGCGACATCGACGGCTTGGCTGGCAAACGGGCCGATCGCCTGGGGAATCGCGACAACGCCGTCCTCGCCCATCGGGTTGAGCCCGATCGCGCCCGCGGGGATCGGGGTCGGATGGCTGTTCTGGACCCACAGGATGACCCGCTCGCCCGGCGCAGGCGCCGGCAGCCCGGCATAGCGCTCGGCCGGCCAGGCATTCGCGTCATGCGTGCAGGACAGCGCCCCGTCCAATACGAGACCGGGTTCGCCAAACGTGTCGCCAAAAGTGTCGAGCGCGTATTTGACGGTGTCGTGGCCAGCCGCGCCGGTGACATGGATGAACAGCTGGCCGGCAAAATCGCCGAGGCCGAACCGCGCGCGCACCTCACGGCTGTCGATCGCGATCGCGCCGCTTTGGTGGCCGCAGGGTTGCGACCAGTCGGCCAGCACTTCGCCGTCGCCGTCGAACAGGGTCAGCCAGCAGGTCACCGAAGCCGAACCGTAGCCCGACCAGTAATTGGCGGTCACAACCCGCGTGTGCAGCCGATCGGTATCGCGGAACAGCGCGAAATTGGTCGCGAAGTTGAGCGGGTCGAGATAGAGGCGGCGATTGGTCAGCCGCGCTTCCGGGATCCGCATCGCGTCGAGGCTGACAGTGCGCGCGCCGGCCGGCAGGTAGGGTCGGAGCTGGCCGGTCAGCCGGTCGGCGTCGAAACCGGCCACGAGCACCGAGCGCGCCCGGGTGGCGGCAAGCTCGGTCAGCGGCGCCGCGCGGCATCCCAGCACCGCGCCGCCGATGCGCGCCACATCCCGCACATAGATTCCCGCGAGCTCGATGCCGGCGAGTCCGAAGATCTCGGCGAACCCGTCGGCCGCGCCATCGGGATCGATGATCGCGATTGGGCCGGCCTCGGCCAGCCCGGCCAACAGCGCGCGCGCCGGGCGCGCCGCATGCGGGTGGGTCAGCGCCTTGTACAGCGTGTTCCCGCCGCGGACATTGTCGAAGGTCTCGATGCGCAAGGCCATGATGCGGCGATACTACACCGGCCCGCGGCGGCGCACAGCCCGCGCCCCGGATCAGGCCCGGATCAGGGCGGCCGCAGCGCCGGCTCCGGCGCCGCCAGCCGACCGGCGGGCAACATCAGCCGGAAACGGGCGAACCCGACAGCGACGGCGCGCGTGACGAGGACCGCGATAAAGGCGCCAATCACGACATCGCTGAGATAATGCGCGCCGGTCACGACCCGGCTCGCGGCGACGAGCGCCGCCAGCGCAACATAGAACAGCACATGGCGCGGCCACAGGCACCACAGCGCCGTCATCAGCGCCGCCGCCGTCGCCGCATGACCGGATGGAAAGGACCAATAATCCGCGCCGAGCCCCAGCCAGCTAAAATCATAGGTGCCGGCCGCGTATAGCAGCTTCGGCCGGGCGCGGCCGAAGATTACCTTCAACAGATCGACGATCAGCCCCGAGGCGGCGATCGCGACGAGCATAAAGGCAGGGACGACAGCGCTGGCGCGCATCGGCGCGGCCCAGCGCCGCAGTCGCGGCACGGCGCCGCCCCAGCGCAGGACGACAAAGGCGATACTGAACCCGACGAGATAGGGGGCGCCGTAACCGAGCCGCTGGATCCACTCGGCGACCGGTCGCCATGCCGCGTTGTCATGAAAGAAAACCGCAAGCGGGCGATCGATCCAGAGGATCGCCACCGCCTCGACCAGCGCGATCCCGGCGGTCCACAGCCCGATGCGCCCGGCCGGGCAGCGGCAAAGCCGATCGGCGAATTCGCGCGCCGCCGCGGACCCGCGGCCCACCGTGCGATAGAGGCGCACCGCGGCGCGGCTGCCGAGCAGGTCGCGCGCGACGATCCCCTTGTACAGCAGCCAGCTCGTCGCGAAGACGATCAGCCCGGCATAGACCACATCCGAGAGAAAATGGTGCCCGACCGCGATCCGGCCGAGGCCAACCAACGCGCCAAAACCTAAAGCCGCGGTCAGCGCGATTCGGCGGCGAGGCCCGAACGGCAGCAGCAGTGCAAAGCTCGCCAGCGAAAAGCCGAGCGCGGCATGCCCGGACACGAAGGCGCAGTTGCGCTCGCATTCCGATGCCGGCAGCGGGGCCGGCGTAAACCGGCGGGTGCCGCCGAACTCCTCGGTTTGATGGGGCCGCGCCCGTCCCCAATGATCCTTCAACAGGGTGTTGGCGATCAGCCCCGGGCCGATCGCGGTAGCAGCGACGATAAACACCAGCGCCTTGCCATCGAGCCGCCACAGCGGCCGGCCGGTCAGCGCCAGCCACGCGGCGCCGAGCACGGCCACGAGCACGATCAGCTTGGTTATCCACGGGATTGCGCCCTCAACGAACCGCAACGGCGCCCAGCCGACCAGCGCAAATCCCTCGCCCGGCACATAGAACAGACGGCTCGCGGCGAGATCGATGCCGGGGGCGAACAGCAATAGCGCCCCGATCAGGAGCCACAGGCCGCCATAGAGCATCGCCCCCCTCATGCGTGTTGCCGTGCGGCGAGGCGCGACAAGACGAGCTCGCGCAGCGCCGCGCCGGCTCGGGCCGTGTCGTCGGGCGGCGTATAGGACCAGTGCTCGATCTGCCCGCGGAAAGGCCGGGTGATGCCGGCCTCTCGCATCGCCCGGTGGAAACGGGCGAATTTGGCGTCTTCGCCCGCGAGGTCGATGATGTGGACCGGCTTGCCGGTCGCCGCCGCCTCGCTGACCATCGACACCGAATCGGCGGTCACCATGAGTGCATCGGCGATCGCCAGATAGGCGTAATAGGGATTGTCGCCAGTGCCGTCCCAGATCCCGCCGGGCAGCCCCGCAAGCCGCTCGCGCAGCAAGGCGAGGCCGGCCGCGCCGGTGCGCCGCGACGGCGTTACCAACACCGCACCGCCGCTGCGCCGCACCGCCGCGCCAATGCTATCGGCAATGTCGCCCAATCGCCGCAGGTCGAGCCGATAGGCGCGGTTCGCGCCGCCGATCAAGACGCCGAGGATCGGCCGCGGCAGTCCTTCGAGCGCCGGGAAGCGGCGCCGCTCGGCGGCGAGGCGCTCCCTGGTCACGCGGTGCAGGGCGCCGTGCGTGACGACGACGCGCGGCCCGCGCAGCCGGTCGTGCTCGGGGACCAGCAGCATGTCAAATTTGCCGTGTCCGACACGCGGGTCCTGTATCTGCACCGCGATGGTGCGGCCACCGCTAGCGGCGCGGATCGCCAGTCCCGGCCGCGCGCTGTTGCGGCCGCAGCCGATAACGAGGTCGGGCCACGGCGGCGCCAGCCTGACCTCCGCTGCGGTCGCGGCGTGGAGCGGCATGATCCACAGCTGAGGCGGCAGCCAGGCCCACGGGCGGCGGATCGCCAACCGCTTTTCGACGAACTGAAACCCGGTGGCCTCGGCCAGCCCGAGCGCCTGGCTCGCCATGCCCGCCTTGCCGTCATGCAGAACCCAGACGCTTGGCCCCGGCCCAGAGCCGGGTTCAGAGCCGGGTTCAGAGCCCGGCTCGGGCCCGGGAGCGCGGCTCGCGGCGCTGGCGAGAGAAAGGGCGACCATGCACCCGGTTTACGGAAACCCGGCCACCGCGGCAAGGCGGCGCTGACTCCAGCGGAACACCACGGGCTCTGCCGCGCAACAAAATTGCGCGGCGGCGACGGAATTCCTATTGTTGGTGCGATTTAAGGCACCCGCCCGAAACCAGCACGGGATTGCATATGCGCGGGCCAAAGCTCGACCGGATCGACCGGCTGATCCTCGATCTGCTGCAGGGCGACGGCCGCATGACCAATATCGAGCTGGCGCGGCGCGTCGGGATCTCGCCACCGCCGTGCCTGCGGCGCGTCCGCGCGCTCGAGGAGGCCGGGCTGATCCGCGGCTATCATGCCGATCTGGCGGTCGAGGCGCTCGGCTTCGGGGTCACGGTCTTTGCCCAGATTGGGCTGGCCAGCCAGGCCGAGACCGACCTCAAGGCGTTCGAGAACCTGGTCGCGACATGGCCCGAGGTGCGCGAGGCGCACATGCTCGCGGGCGAAACCGATTTCCTGCTGAAGATCGTCGCGACCGACTGGGACAGCTATCAGCGTTTTCTGAGCCTCAAACTGACCGCGGCGCCCAATGTCGCCCATGTCAAATCGGCCTTGGTGCTGCGCGTCTCGAAATCCGCCCCTGGCGTGCCGCTCGCCGACGCCGCGCCCTTCTCAGACCTATCCCAAAGCGATCACGAACCGAACTCTTAACCCGACCGAAATCCGCGCTATGCTACGATCCGGATTTTCGCTCCGGCGTTGACAGCTCTGGTGGCGTCAACCATAAGTTACGGTGCAGCAGTGCTTATCCAAGCGCGGCGCGAGGTTGTCGTTGTTGCGGCAGGTATCTGCCGGTCCGCCCATATTGCGACGCAGGAGAAATGTAATGGGTGTTTTTTGCAAGTTCGCGGCGGCGTCCGTGATCGCCGCCATGTCGTTCGCTGCGTTTGGCGGCGGCGCCCTCGCCGATAGCCGCATGTTCGTCGCCTACCTCTATGGTGGCAACGAGGTGCCGGCCGCGGGTGATCCGGACGCCTTCGGTATCGCCACGGTCGTCCTGGTCGGGCCCAACGGGCTGTGCTACTCGATCATACTGGACAACACCGCCATCCCGGCTACGGCGGCGCACATCCACCCAGGTGCCGCTGGCGTCTCCAACCCACCCGTCGTCGCCCTGGTAACGCCAACCGGCGATCCGAGCCGCATCGTCAGCTGTCTCGGGGTGCCGCCGGCTACTATTACAGCGATCCGCACCAACCCGCAGGACTTTTATGTCAACGTCCACAACGGTCCGTTCCCGGGTGGCGCGGCGCGGGGTCAATGACAGTAGTTGACCATCGACGACGCGCTGGCAATGGCCGGCAGAAGCTGAGATTGTCATCCGCGCGGAAGCCGGGCTTTCGCGCGGATGACATCGTCGTGTCACCCGACAGCGACGGTCACGACCTCGTAGGATTTGGCGCCGCGCGGGGTCGATACCTCGACGCTGTCGCCGGTGCCCTTGCCGATCAGCGCGCGCGCCAGGGGCGAGGTCACCGAAAGCCGGCCGTTCTTGATGTCGGCCTCGTCCTCGCCGACGATCCTGAAAATCTGCTCCTCGTCGGTTTCCTCATCGGCGAGGGTGACGGTGGCGCCGAACTTGATGACCGACCCCGACAGCTTCGACACGTCGATGACCTCGGCTCGGGCGATCTTGTCCTCGAGTTCGCCAAGCCGGCCTTCGATAAAGCTCTGGCGCTCGCGCGCCGCGTGGTATTCCGCGTTTTCCGACAGATCGCCGTGGGTACGCGCCTCGGCGATGGCGCGGATGACCGCGGGACGATCCACCGATTTGAGGCGCTTCGCCTCCTCCTGAATCCTGGCGTAGCCGTCCATGGTCATCGGGATTTTGTTCATGAGACCGGATTTCTTGCCCTGAAAGCCGAAGAAACAGGCGATCAAAGGTAGGATTGCAGAGGCGCGACTTCAAGACAGCCCTCGCGCAACGCGCGAATCGCCTGGACTGCGGCGCGCGCCCCGGCGACGGTCGTGTAATACGGGATGTTATGGGTCAGCGCGGTGCGCCGCAGGCTGAAGCTGTCGGTAATGGCCTGGGCGCCCTCGGTCGTGTTGAAGACCAGCTGGATACGCCCGCTGCGCATTTCATCGACGATGTCGGGCCGGCCTTCCTGCACCTTGTTGACCGATTTGACCGGCACCCCGGATTCGCTCAGCTTCGTCGCGGTGCCGCGCGTCGCGACCAGCTCGAACCCCCAGGCGGCGAGCTGGCGACACGGCTCGACCAGCGCATCCTTGTCGGAATCGCGCACCGAGACAAAGACACAGCCGGCGAGCGGCAGGTCGGTGCCGCTGCCGAGCTGCGCCTTGGCGAAGGCGCGGCCGAAATCGCGGTCGAGCCCCATGACCTCGCCGGTGGATTTCATCTCCGGTCCGAGGATCAGATCAACGCCGGGGAAGCGGGCGAACGGAAACACCGCCTCCTTGACCGCGACATGGCCGCGGGCCCAGCCTCGCTCCCCGGGCAACAGCGCCGCGAGCTTCTCGCCGGCCATGACCCTGGCGGCTATCTTGGCGATCGGTACGCCGGTCGCCTTGGCAACGAACGGCACCGTGCGCGACGCGCGCGGGTTGACTTCGAGCACGTAGACCACGCCCTCCTTGACCGCGAACTGCACGTTCATCAACCCGACGACGTTGAGCGCGCGGGCGAGCGCGATCGTCTGGCGCTCGATCTCGGCGATCGTTTCCGCATCGAGGCTGTAGGGCGGCAGCGAACAGGCGCTGTCTCCGGAATGGATGCCGGCCTCCTCGATATGCTCCATGATCCCGGCGACGTAGACTTCGTCGCCATCCGCGACCGCGTCGACATCAACCTCGATCGCGTTCTGCAGATAGCGGTCGATCAGGACCGGGCTGGTGCCCGAGACGATCACGGCGCGCTTTATGTAGCGGTTGAGCCCCGCCGTATCGTGCACGATCTCCATCGCCCGACCGCCGAGCACGTAAGAGGGGCGGATTACCACCGGATAGCCGATCCGGCGCGCGATCTCCTCGGCCTCCTCGGGCGAGTGGGCGGTGCCGTTCTGCGCTTGGCGCAACCCGAGGCTACGCAACAAAAGCTGAAAGCGCTGGCGGTCCTCGGCGAGGTCGATCGCATCGGGCGAGGTGCCGAGGATCGGGATCGCCGCGGCTTCGAGCGCCTTCGCCAGGTTGAGCGGGGTCTGGCCGCCGAACTGCACGATGACCCCGAGGACGCGGCCGCGCGACTGCTCGACCCGCACGATTTCGATCACGTCCTCGGCGGTCAGCGGCTCGAAATAGAGCCGGTCGGAGGTGTCGTAATCGGTCGACACGGTCTCCGGGTTGCAGTTGACCATGACGGTCTCGAAACCTGCTTCGGCTAGGCTGTAGGCGGCGTGGACGCAGCAATAATCGAACTCGATCCCCTGGCCGATCCGATTGGGACCGCCGCCGAGGATGATTACCTTGTCGCGCTCGCTCGGCGCGGCCTCGCATTCGGCCGGGTTGACCCCATCGCCCTCGTAGCACGAGTACATGTACGGGGTCAGCGAGGGGAACTCGGCGGCGCAGGTGTCGATGCGCTTGTAGACCGGCCGGATGCCGAGCCGCCGCCGCAATGCCGCCGCCTCGGCTTCGCCGATGCCGGCGAGGCGGCCGAGCCGGGCATCCGAAAACCCCATCTGCTTCAACCGCAACAGCCCGGTCGCGTCGCCCGGCAGCCCATTGCGGCGCACCCGCTCCTCGGCCTCGACGATCTCGCGGATGCGTTCGAGGAACCAGGTGTCGTAACGGCAGGCGGCGTGGATCTCGCCGGTCGAGAGGCCGTGCCGGTAGGCCTGCGCGATCAGCAGCAGCCGGTCGGGGGAGGGTTTCGCCAGCGCCGCCTTAACCGCCGCCTTGGCGGCCCCATTGGCCTGTGGCGGCTGGGCGCTTTCGACGCCGTCGATCGCGATTTCATCGAAGCCGTCGAGGCCGGTCTCCATCGAGCGCAGCGCCTTCTGCACCGATTCGGCAAAGGTCCGGCCGATCGCCATCGCCTCGCCGACCGATTTCATCGAGGTCGAGAGCAGCGGCTCCGCGCCCGGGAATTTCTCGAACGTAAAGCGCGGCATCTTGGTGACGATGTAGTCGATCGTCGGCTCGAACGAGGCCGGGGTGACGCCGGTGATCTCGTTGTCAAGTTCGTCGAGCGTGTAGCCGACCGCCAGCTTGGCGGCGATCTTGGCGATCGGGAAGCCGGTCGCCTTCGAGGCCAGCGCCGACGAGCGCGACACCCGCGGGTTCATCTCGATGATCAGCAGCCGGCCGTCTGCCGGGTTGACCGCGAATTGCACGTTCGACCCGCCGGTATCGACGCCGATCTCGCGCAGCACCGCGATCGCGGCGTTGCGCATCAGCTGATATTCCTTGTCGGTCAGGGTCAGGGCCGGGGCGACCGTCACCGAATCGCCGGTGTGGACTCCCATCGGGTCGATGTTCTCGATCGAGCATACGACGATGCAATTGTCGTTGCGGTCGCGCACGATCTCGAGCTCGTACTCCTTCCAGCCGAGCACCGATTCCTCGATCAGCACTTCGCGGCTGGGCGAGGCGCGCAGCCCGCCGCGCACGATCTCCTCGAACTCCTCGGTGTTGTAGGCGATGCCGCCGCCGGTGCCGGCCAGCGTGAAGGACGGCCGGATGATTGCCGGCAATCCGACGGTTGCGAGCGCCAGGAGCGCGGCCTCGACCGAGTCGACCAGGCGGCTCACCGGCGATTCGAGACCGATCTTGTCCATCGCCAGACGGAACAGCTGGCGGTCCTCGGCCTTGGCAATCGCCGCCTCGTTGGCGCCGATCAGCTCGATCCCGTAGCGCGCCAGGACGCCCGAGCGGGCGAGCGCCATCGCGGTGTTGAGCGCGGTCTGCCCGCCCATCGTCGGCAGCAGCGCGTCGATTCTGTGCCCGGCCTGGGCCTCGCGCGCGATGATCCGCTCGACCATGTCGTGCGTGATCGGCTCGATATAGGTCGCATCGGCCAAGTCGGGATCGGTCATGATCGTCGCCGGGTTCGAGTTGACCAGCACGATCCGGTAGCCCTCGGCCTTAAGCGCCTGGCACGCCTGCGCCCCGGAATAGTCGAACTCGCAAGCCTGCCCGATCACGATCGGCCCGGCGCCGATGATCAGGATGGTGTTGATGTCGGTGCGCTTAGGCATGCCGCACCCCTTTCGTCATCCCGGCTTTCGCCGGCACTCCGGTTAATTTTATCGTAGGGCGGATGAGCGAAGCGTAATCCGCCATCCGCGACAACCCGGCGGAATGCGCTTCGCTTTTCCGCCCTACGCCGGGCAAGGGAGCGCCGGGCGTCATGACCGCGACTTGGCCGCCATCGCATCGACGAAGCGTTCGAACAGATAATGGCTGTCCTGCGGGCCGGGGCTGGCTTCGGGGTGGTGCTGTACCGAAAACACGGGTCGGTCTTCGAGGCGCAGGCCCTCGTTGGTATTGTCGAACAGCGACACATGGGTCGGCTCGACGCCGGGCGGCAGGCTGTCGGGGTCGACGACGAAGCCGTGGTTCTGGCTGGTGATCTCGACCTTGCCGGTCAGCTTGTCGCGGACCGGGTGGTTGGCGCCGCGGTGCCCCCGCTCCATCTTGCGGGTCGTGCCGCCCAAGGCCAGCGCCATCAGCTGGTGGCCGAGGCAGATCCCGAACATCGGCGTGCCGGAGGCGATCAGCTCGCGCAAAACCGGCACGGCATATTCCCCGGTCGCCGCCGGATCGCCCGGCCCGTTCGACAGAAAGATGCCGTCGGGCTCGTGACGCATGATGTCCCCGGTCGAGGCGGTGGCCGGCACGACCGTCACGCGGCAGCCATGCGCCGCCAGCATCCGCAGGATGTTGCGCTTGGCCCCGTAATCGACCGCGACGACGTGAAAGCGCGGCGCATCCTGCGTTCCGTAGCCGCCCTCGCGCTGCCAAACCGTCTCGCGCCATTCATAGCTCTGCCGGCAGGTCACCTCCTTCGCGAGGTCCATGCCTTCGAGACCCGGCCAAGCCAGCGCCTTGGCGCGCAATTCGGCGATGTCGAGCTTACCGTCCGGGCGGTAGGCAATAACCCCGTTCGGCGCGCCCTTGTCGCGAATGAGGCGCGTCAGCCGCCTGGTGTCGACCCCGGAGAGCCCGACGATGCCGTGCGATGTGAGCCAGGCATCGAGCGATTGGGTGGCGCGGTAATTGGCCGGCTCGGTAATCGGGGCGCGGATGACGAGGCCGCGCGCGGCCGGGGTCGTCGTTTCGATATCCTCGAAATTGGCGCCGACATTGCCGATATGCGGAAAGGTAAAAGTGATGATCTGCCCGGCATAGGACGGGTCGGTCAGAATTTCCTGATAGCCGGTGATCGCGGTGTTGAAGCAAACCTCCCCGATCGCCGTCCCCGCCGCCCCGATGCCGCGCCCCCAAAATACCGTGCCGTCCGCCAGGACCAGGGCCGCGTTGCAGTCGGGCGGTCGCGGCGAGGGCCAGGCCGCGGTCGGATCGTCCATCGAAGATATGTTTCCAAGAGGCGGTGACCGGGTTGGCTGCTCGGGCGACAGCGAGCGCCGACAGGCGAGCAGCCAAACGCCCGGAACATAGCGCTTGCGCCGGTTTTGTCAACCCACCCTTCACGGAAGTTATCGGTTTTCCAATGGCTTAGGAATCCGGCCCCGGCGAAATTGCCGCAACCCGCCAAACCGGGTAGGCTGACCGGGAGCCGCCAACTCGGGAGGAGCGACATGCTGCGCGAGGCCTTTACCGAGCGGCTCAAACAGGCGATGCGGGCGAAGGATACGCGAACCCTCTCGACCGTGCGAATGATCATCGCCGGGCTTCAGGAGCGTGACATCGCGGCGCGCGGCGGCGGCGATACGGCCGGCATCGCCGATCCGGAGATCCTGCGGTTGCTGCAAACCATGGTCAAACAGCGCCGCGAATCGATCGCCCTCTACCGGCAGGGCAACCGGCCCGAATTGGCCCTGGGGGAAGAGGCAGAAATCGCGATCATCGAAAGCTTCTTGCCGGCGCAGATGAGCGACGAGGAAATCACCGCCGCTGCGAAGGGCGCCATCACCGAAACCGGCGCCGCCGGGATCAAGGATATGGGCCGCGTCATGGCGGCCCTGCGCGAGCGCCACGCCGGGGTAATGGACATGGCCCGCGCCGGCGCCGTCGTGAAGCAGCTTCTGGGTTGAACCGTGATGTTGTGGCGCGCCCCCAAAGAACCCCCTCTCCCCCCGCAGGGGGGAGAGGGTTGGGGTGAGGGGGGCAGCTCCGTCCGGGTACCATCCCTCACCCTCCCAGCCCCTTGGGCTGGGCCCCTCCCTCTCCCGCATTGCGGGAGAGGGATTTAAGACCGGGTCGCAGCCGATGGCGTTTCCCCCCGGTTTTCTCGACGAATTGCGCAGTCGGGTGTCGCTTGGCGAACTGGTCGGGCGGCGCGTCCGGCTGGTCCGGCGCGGCCGCGAACACTCCGGGCTCTGTCCGTTCCACAATGAAAAGACCCCGTCCTTCTACGTCGTCGAGGACAAGGGGTTCTTTCATTGCTTCGGCTGCGGCGCGCACGGCGATGCCATCGGCTTTCTGATGCGCGCCGACAATCTCGATTTCATCGAGGCGATCGAGCGGCTGGCCGGTGAGGCTGGGCTCGCGGTGCCGCAGCAGACCCCGCAAGAGCGCGAGCGGGCGCAGCGCCAGAAAACATTGCTCGAAGCGCTCGCCGCCGCCGCCGATTTCTACGAGGCGCAGCTGTCGTCGCCGGGAGGGACCCGCGCCCGCGAGTATCTGACCCGGCGCAGGATCGACGAGGAGACGATCCGCCGCTTCCGCCTGGGCTGGGCGCCCGACGATCGACAGGCGCTGCGCCGCGCCCTTTCCGGCGATTTCCCCGAAGCGCTATTGCACGAGGCGGGGCTGCTGCGCGTCCCCGAGGCGGGTGGCACTCCGTACGATTATTTCCGCGGCCGGGTGATCTTTCCGATCGGCGACCGCGCCGGCCGGGTCATCGCCTTTGGCGGCCGGACCCTTGGGGACGACCAGCCCAAATACCTGAATTCGCCCGACACCCCGCTGTTCGAGAAGGGCCGCGTGCTCTACGGCTGGGCCGCGGCGCGGGCGAATATCGCACGCGAGGGGGAGGGCGCGGCGGTCATCGTCGTCGAAGGTTACATGGATGTGATCGCGCTGCACCGCGCCGGGTTCGGCGGCGCGGTGGCGCCGCTCGGCACCGCCCTCACAGAGATGCAGCTGCGCGAATTGTGGCGCCTCGCGCCCGAGCCGGCGCTGTGCTTCGACGGCGACACGGCCGGCCAGCGCGCCGCGCTGCGCGCCCTCGACCGCGCGCTGCCGCTATTGCAGCCGGGCCGTAGCCTGCGCTTCGCCACGCTGCCGCCGGGCGAGGACCCGGACTCGCTGATCGGCGCCGCCGGTCCATCGGCATTCGCCGAGATCCTCGCCGCGGCGCGTCCGTTGTCCGAATTGCTGTGGCAGGCCGAGCTGGCGGCCCGGCCGATCGATACGCCGGAGCGGCGCGCCGACCTCGAACAACGGCTGATGGCGCGGGCCGGACTGATCGCCGATCGCGCGGTACAGACCGAATACCGGCGTTTTTTCGGTAACCGGCTGTTTCAGCTGGGCCGCATCCGGCGTCCGCCCGCGCGCAAATCGGCCGACCGCAAACCCATCCGTCCGGATTTCGTCCCTGATTTCGCGCTGCCTCGCCCATCGGGTCGGCGCAATCGCGAAATTTTTCTCGGCATATTGATCAGCTATCCGCAGTTGATCGACGAGTGGATCGAGGAGATCGCCGCGGTCGAGTTCCCCGAGCGGGAGCTCGACAGCGTCCGACGAGCGCTTCTAGAGGCCGCGAGCGCACATCCGGGGCTTGACGCAGACGCGCTTCGGCAACACTTAGCTCTTTGCGGCCACACAGAGATTCTCAGCGTTTTGGCGATCACCAACGCCAGACACGGGATCGCCGCGTGCGGAGGAGACGATCCTGAGGTGCCTGAGGTGATCCGGCAGGGCCTGAAAGAGACGCTTCAGCTTTTGCACGCACGTAGCGGTCAGAGCGACGTCGGTACGGCGAAACAGGCCTTTGCAGCAGACCCCTCGATCGAAAACTCGCAAAAGCTGACGGCGCTGAAGGAGCGAGAACTTCAGGATGGCCCGATCGGCGGGCTCGATTCTTAGGGTCGCAGTGGGTAATAAGACGGTCACATAAGGTAGAGAGGCATCGCGGGCCGTTCGACGGCAGCCGGGATCGCCTTTTGTGCTTAGCAAGTCAAGGGATGGCGGAATGGCGAGCAAAGCGGCTAGCGCGGCAGAGACGGCTGAAACCCGCGAGGAGGCAGCGGAGACGCCGCTCCTCGACATGATTGCCCTCGCCGTCAAGAAGATGGTGGCGCGCGGCAAAGAGCGCGGCTATCTGACTTATGACGAGCTGAACGCCGCGCTGCCGCCCGACCAGGTGTCGTCCGAGCAGATCGAAGACACGATGACGATGCTGTCCGAACTCGGCATCAACCTGATCGAAGCCGAGGAAAGCGAGGAGCCCGCCGAAGCCGAGGCCGAGGACGGCGAAGCCGAGACCCGCGGCAATGTCGACGATGACGACATCGGCCGCACCGACGACCCGGTGCGCATGTATTTGCGAGAAATGGGCTCGGTCGAGCTGTTGTCGCGCGAGGGCGAGATCGCGATCGCCAAGCGGATCGAAGCCGGTCGCGACATGATGATCGGCGGCATCTGCGAGAACCCGCTGACCGTGCGCGCCCTGCTGCTGTGGCGCGACGCGCTCAACGAAAACAAGATGCTGTTGCGCGACATCATCGATCTCGACGCGACCTACGGCAACGCCATCCTCGATGAAGCCGAGGCGGCGATCGTCAAGGCGGCGGCCGAAGCGGAGAACGGCGGGGTCGCCGAAGGCGAGCAAGAAGCCGCCGAACTCGCCGAAATCGAGGCCGAGGCCGAAAGCGAGGACGGCGAGGGCGAGGAAAGCTCGATTTCGCTCGCCGCGATGGAAGCTCAGCTGAAGCCGGGCATGATGGCGATCTTCGACGCGGTCGCCGAAGCGCACAAGAAGATCCAAAAGGTCCAGGAGCAGCGCATCGCCGCGCTGATCAAGGGAATCGAGCTGCCGCGCGCCACCGAGCGCCGCTATGACAAGCTGAAGGACGAGACCGTCGAGCTGTTGAAGAAAGTCCGCTTCAACAATACAAGGATCGAACACCTCGTCGAACAGCTCTACGACCTCAATCGCCGCCTCGTGATCGAAGAGGGAAGGCTGTTGCGGCTGGCCGAGTCGGACGGCGTCAAGCGCCACGAATTCCTGCAACACTACATGGGCGACGAGCTCGCCGGCGACTGGCTCGAACGGGTCGGCGCGCTGCCCGGCCGGGGCTGGTCGAAGCTGGTCGAGCGCCATGCGGGCGAGGTTACCAGGCACCGCGCCGCGACCGCGCAGATCGCCGCCGAAGCCAAGCTTCCGATCGCCGAATTCCGCCGCGTCGTGCAGACCGTGCAGCGCGGCGAACGCGAGGCGAGCCGCGCCAAAAAGGAGATGGTCGAGGCCAACCTGCGGCTCGTCATCTCGATCGCCAAGAAATACACCAATCGCGGCCTGCAATTCCTCGACCTGATCCAGGAAGGCAATATCGGCCTGATGAAGGCGGTCGATAAATTCGAATACCGCCGCGGCTACAAATTTTCGACCTATGCCACCTGGTGGATCCGCCAGGCGATCACCCGCTCGATCGCCGACCAGGCGCGCACGATCCGCATCCCGGTGCACATGATCGAGACGATCAACAAGCTGGTGCGCACCTCGCGCCAGATGCTGCACGAGATCGGCCGCGAGCCGACCCCCGAGGAGCTCGCCGAAAAATTGGCGATGCCGCTCGAAAAAGTGCGCAAGGTGCTGAAGATCGCCAAGGAGCCGATCAGCCTCGAAACCCCGATCGGCGACGAGGAGGACAGCCACCTCGGCGATTTCATCGAGGACAAGAACGCGGTTTTGCCGCTCGACGCGGCGATCCAGGCCAATCTGCGCGAAACGACGACGCGCGTCCTGGCGTCGCTGACAGCGCGCGAGGAGCGCGTCCTGCGGATGCGGTTCGGCATCGGCATGAACACCGACCATACCCTCGAAGAGGTCGGCCAGCAATTCTCGGTGACCCGCGAGCGCATCCGCCAGATCGAGGCGAAGGCTCTGCGCAAGCTCAAACACCCGAGCCGCTCGCGAAAGTTGCGCAGCTTCCTCGATACGTAAAGCGACAGCTTCGTTAAGATTGCGGTCCCGGCGCAGGCCGGGACGACCATAGCGGGCCCGTAGTTCAGCTGGTTAGAACCCGCCGCTCATAACGGCGTTGTCGCAGGTTCGAGTCCTGCCGGGCCTACCAATCTTTTCAGTAACTTGGCCGGCAGGCATATATCGGTCAGTCCGATGGTAAGTGCAGTGTAAGTGCAACGCCAAGGAAATTAGCCCCGACGGCCCGTCCGATGGTGGTCCCTGTCAGCTTCTACCCGATCCACGAAGCGCCGTTTCGGCGGCGCGGCATTCGGCTGTCATGGGGGCAGGGGCACTCGCATCCTTGCTCCTCGCTTTCGGGGCGAGCTGGCGAACTAGCATGACAAACGAAGCCTTCGCCAGGGTCAAAATCGACCAGCTTCTAAAGGATACCGATTGGCGGCTCACAGACGGCCGCAGCGTACGATTTGAATACGCCCTCGATGACGGCGGCAAGGCGGACTATGCGCTGTTCGACCGTCAAGGGCGCGCTCTCGCGGTTCTCGAAGCAAAGCGGACCAGCGTCAATCTGAGCATCGGAGAGGCCCAGGGCCGGCGCTATGCGGATCAGCTCGGCGTCCCGTTCATCTTTCTGTCGAACGGCGAGGAAGTGTGGTTCTGCGACAAGGAGCAGGACGCCCATTTCCGCAAGGTCGAGACTGTTTTCAGCCAGGACGATCTTGTCCGCCGCGGGGCCGCCAGGGGCATCCGGCGAAGTCCGCTCGACATTCGCATTGATCCTCGGATCGCCGGCGGCGGCGGGCGCCTCTATCAAACCGCCTGCATCGAGACCCTATGCCGCGAGATGGTCAACGGCCGCCGCAAAATGCTGGTCGAGATGGCGACCGGCACCGGCAAGACCCGCACCGTCGCCGCCCTGTTGAAGCGGCTATTCGAGGCGAATTGGGTTACGCGGGCGCTGTTCGTCGTTGATCGCAACACGCTCGCCATCCAGGCCGAAGACGCCTTCGCCGAGCACTTGCCGCATCTGCCCTGCTATCGCGTGCCGCGCACCGGGCGCCGCTTCCAGGACGAGAAACGGATCACCATCGTTACCCTGCAAACCTTGGTCAACGAATATGACAAATACTCGGCGGGCTACTTCGATATGGTCGTCATCGACGAGTGCCACCGGAGCATTTACGGCAAGTGGCGGCGCGCGCTCGACCATTTCGACGGCGTCAAGATCGGCCTGACCGCGACGCCGTGCGTCATGCAGGACGCGCCGGAGGTCGACGAGGAAGACCGCCGGGCGATCCGCGACACGCTGCGCTTTTTCGAGCTTACCCGCCCGACCTACAGCTACAGCCTGTTGGAGGCCATCGCGGACGGGCATCTGGTGCCTTACGAGATTTACCGAGCCATGACGGCGCGGACCGCCGCGACCGAGGGTTTTCCCGTCGCCCGTGGCGAGATCGACTGGGACGCCTTGGACGAACCGACCCGCGCCGAGCTGGAGGCTCTGTTCGCCGACAACGATCCGCTGATCGTTGACCCGAATGTGCTCGAACGGAAATTTACCATCCCGGAGCGCAATCGGGCGATGGTCCGGGAATTCCGCGAGGTTCTGGAAAATGGCTACACCGGGCCGAACGGCATCCGCCGCGCGCCCGATTGGGGTAAGACCCTGGTGTTTGCGGTCACCAAGCGGCACGCCGAAACCCTCGCCCGCCTGTTCGATCAGGAATTCGCCGACAAGAAACCGAGCCCGACAATGCGCTACGCCGATTTCGTGGTCTCCGGGCTGGGGCCGGACGACACCGTGGACGGCGCCGCCAAGATCAAGCGCTTCAAGAGAGAGGAATTTCCGCAAATCCTGGTCAGCGTCAACATGCTCGACACCGGCTTCGACTGCCCCGAAATCCGCAACCTTGTCATGGCGCGGTTCACCCACAGCTCGATCCTCTACCAGCAGATGCGCGGACGCGGCACCCGTCTGTCGCCGGGCAAGAACCGCTTCACGATGTTCGATTTCACCGGCGTCACCTTGCGTCATGGCGATGACGAGACGCCCGGCGAAGGCGGTGCCGTCGTGTTGCGCGAGCCGCCAAGGCTCCCCTATCAGCCGCGCCGGCTGCTGACCCTCGACGTGCATGACGAGATCGACCCGAATACCCGCGAGTGGATCACGATCGACGAAACCGGCCGTGCCTTCATGGATTCGGACGCGGCTCTTGCCGAGGAACGCGGAGCAGCCTTCGAGACCTGGTTGAACGGAGAGAGCTTCAACTCCGATCAGCTTCGCCTGCTGCACCTGATCAAGGAGCAGATCAAGGCCAACGCCGCCGAGCTGAGCGTGTTCGAGAGCTGGCGCTTCGATATGCCGCCCCTCTCGATGAACGGCGGCTTTGAGCGCGCCCGCGCGGTGTTCGGCGGCGAAGCGGAGCTTGAGCGCGTCCTTGCCGACATGAACCTTGCCGTCTTCGACAGTTCGTCATCCGGCGCAACCGAGGGCGACGCGCCCCGGCCCGAAAAGCCCCTGCATTAAAGGACCGAGCATGCCCTTTACCCCGGACATGCGCCGGCGGGTCGATCAGATCCGCGACTACCTCTATGGCGGCGGCTACCCCGACCCGCTGTCCAACGCCGAGCAGCTGAGTTTTCTGTTTTTCTTCTATATGATCGAGGGGATCGACAGCGCCAACCTGCGTCAGGCCAGGGCCACCGGCCGCGCCTATGCCAGCCTGTTCGCCGGCGAGTGGACCATCCGCAATCCGCTGAACGCGCCGTCGCGGGGCGTCGAGAGCGTGCCGCGCGAGCGGATGCGCTGGTCGTCCTGGGCCAATGCGATGTCCGCCGAGCAGCTCGTCGCCTGGGTGCGCGACGAGGTTTTTCCGTTCTTCGCCGAGATCGGCGATTCCTACGGCATGAGCTTCATGGCGCAAGCCCGGCTCGCCATCGACGAGCCCACAGTGCTGACCCAGATCGTGACCCTGGTCAACGAGTTGCGCCTTGAGCAGGCCGACCCGGATACCAAGGGCGATTTGTTCGAGCATGTGCTGCGCCAGATCAAGCAGGCTGTCAAATCGCTTCCAACTGCGACCCCCTTTTCGCGTCCAATCGGG
>CAMATN010000056.1 GCA_945861155.1 Rhizobium sp. Q54 | reverse complement strand
CATCGGTCGACACGAGGATGCCGCGATCGGCGCCCATGGCGAGGGCGGTGCGGATCGTCTCCTGGCATTGCGGGACGCCCGCCGAAAACGCGATCACCTCGCTGACGATGCCCGCTTCGCGCAGGCGCAGCCCCTCCTCGATGGCGATCTCGTCGAACGGGTTCATCGACATTTTGACGTTGGCGGTCTCGACCCCGGTCTGGTCCGCCTTGACGCGGATTTTGACGTTGTAATCGACGACCCGCTTGACCGCGACCAGCGCTTTCATCTCGTCCTCACCCGGCCAAAGCCATGCCAAATACGGCGGCGCGGAATAGTGCACGCGCTCCCCCCGAAGGCAAGTGGGGCGAAGGCAAGAGTGCGACGGCGAGAGCGGATGAGGATTGCCGTCAGCGAGTGGCGCCGGGCTGCCACAACACGTCGCGCGCGCCGTTGTCGTTGAGCCGGCGGCCCAGCACGAACAGATGGTCGGAGAGGCGGTTCAGGTATTTGACGGCCTCGGGATTGACCGGCTCGGCGGCGGCCAGCGCGCAGACCAGTCGCTCGGCCCGCCGGGTCACGGTGCGCGCGAGGTGCAAATGCGCCGCGGCGGGGCTGCCGCCCGGCAGGATGAACGATTCGAGCGGCAGCAATTCGGCGTTCATCGCGTCGATCTCGCGTTCGAGGCGCTCGACCTGCGCCGCCACGACGCGCAAAGCCCCCACCGCGCGCCGCCCGTCTTCCGGTGTGCACAGATCGGCCCCGAGATCGAACAGATCGTTCTGGATGCGCGCCAGCATCCGGTCGGGCTCGGCGTCTTCCCCGGCACCCACATGGAGCCGCGCCAGGCCGATCGCCGCGTTGGCCTCGTCGACCGTGCCGAACGCCTCGACCCGCAATGCCTGTTTGGGGACCCGGCTGCCGTCGCCGAGCGAGGTCTGGCCGGCATCGCCGCCGCGCGTATAGATGCGGGTCAGGCGCACCATCGCGTCAGCGATTGCCGGCCAGCAGCATCAGCAGGACGAGCACCACGAGCGCCACGCCCTGCAGCGCAACGCGCGACTGCATCAGCCGGTTCGACAGCCGCGGGTTGTCGCCCCGGATCATCGTCGCCAACCCCATGCCGAGAACCCCCAGCACGGCGAGCAACGCGAGAACGAGAAGGATCGTCAGAAAGACTGTCATCGCCGCAATATGATGGCGCGGGCGGGGCGTGTCACCAGCCGTCGGCGGCTTGTTCGGTCGACCCGCTCCCCCCACTCGGCTGTCATTCCGGGGCGCCGCGCAGCGGCGAACCCGGAATCCATATTCCAGAGGCCGGTGTGTATGGATTCCGGGTTCCACCCTTCGGGCGGCCCCGGAATGACATTTGCGTTGGCGGATCAACACCGTCGCCGCGGTAGAGTTGTCGCTCACAGGTCGGTAGATCAAGATCAAGTCGGGCCTGATGTGGCAATCGCGATGATCGCTCCATTCGCCGCCGAGCGGGTGATCGAAATACCGCCGGGGCAATGCCTTGTCCTCGGCCAGCATCGTCACGGTTTCGAGCAGTTCGGCATCGAGTTGTTTGCCGTGCCATCCCGACTTTTCCCGCTTGTAATCCCGCGGGAAACGTCCGGTGTACCTAACAATCCGCATTCAGGCTGGCGAGCAGCTTGTCCGGCGGGCCAACGGTCACGAGCTCGCCGCGCCGAGCGGCCCTGATTGCCTCGATCGTCTCCTCATTGGGCACCAGCAACTCGAAAGGCAGTGCCTTTTCGGTGGCGATCTTGATCAACATCAAGCGGAAGGCATCCGAGACGGTGAGGCCCATCGCCTTCAGCACAGCGGCGGCTTCGTTCTTTGTCTGCTCGTCGATGCGGGCGCGAACAACGGAGTTGGTTGTCATCGAAGGTACCTCCTGGGCCACAATGTAGCACAGAAGGTCGATAACTTAACCTACCGCCCGCGCACCCGCGGCATCATCAGGGTGGGCCAGGGGTCGGGCATTTCGCCGACCGGCACCTCGATCAGGGTGGGACCGCGCCGCTTCAGGGCGGCGGCAAGCTCGCGGCGCAGGATCTCGGGGCTTTGCGCGCGCACCCCGGCGATGCCGTAGCTGTCGGCCATTTTCGGGAAATTCGGGTTGAGCAGATCGACTCCGATCAGCCGGTTGCCGTAATCATTTTTCTGCATCCGCCGGACGTTGCCATAGGCGCCGTCGGCGAAGACGATCGCGACGACGTCGATGCCGTGCAGCGCCGCGGTCGACAGCTCCTGCACGTTGTACATAAACCCGCCATCGCCCGAGATCGACACGACCGGCACATCGGGGCGCGCCACCTTGGCGCCGAGTGCGGTCGCGTAGCTGAAGCCGAGCGTCCCCTGATAACCGCTGTGGATGTAGGTGCGCGGCCGGTACACCGGGAAGGCGAGGCGGCCGACATAGCCGACCTGCGTCAGATCCTCGACATAGATCCCGTCGTCGGGCAATTCGGCGCGGATCGCGGCGAGGTATTCGCATTGCGGCCCGAGCGTCTCCTCAAGCCGGGCCATCGTCTTCGATTTCAGCGCGTCGAGCTCGTCGCGGCGCGAGGCATGTTCTTTTCCGGCAAGCGCGGTGCCGAGCGCGGCGAGCGCCTCGCGGGCATCGGCGACGATGCCGATCGTCGGGCGCGCAATCCGGGTGATCTCGACCGGGTCGAGATCGATGCGGATGACCTTGATGTCGGCGTCGAGGCCCCAGCGGGTCTGCGGCTGGTTGAAGCGGGTGCCGACCGCCAGCACGACATCGGTCGTGCGCCACAAATCATGGCCGGCGAGCAGGTTCTGGGCCAGGTAATGGCGATCGCTGAGGATACCCTTGCCGCCGGTATAGGTCACGACCGGGGCTTGCAGCATTTCGGCGACGGCGAGCAATTCGGCGCTCGAATCGGCACAGCCGGTGCCGACATAAATCATCGGCTGCCGGGCGCCGGCGAGGAGCTTGGCGGCCTGGGCGATCAGTTCGGGGTCGGGCGGCGGGGGCGGGGAGGGCGGTGCGACCGCCGGCAATGCGACCTCGCCCTCCAGCGCCATGATGTCGAGCGGCATTTCGAGCGCGACCGGGCGGGGCCGCCCTTGCCCGAGCTGGCGGAAGGCTTCGTTGACGAGGTTGCCGGTCTCGCTCGGGTGGTTGATGCGCTCGGCCCATTTGGTCAGGCCGCGCAGGATCGCCAGCTGGTCGGGCACCTCGTGTAAGAGGCCAAAGCCGCGGCCGATCAGGTTGGACGGTATCTGCCCCGATATGCACAGCACCGGCGCGTTCGTGGCATAGGCGGTGGCGAGCGCGGCCGTCGTGTTGAGGAGGCCCGGTCCCGGCACCACCGCATAGGCGCCGACCTTGCCGCTCGCCCTGGCATAGCCGAACGCCATATAGGCGGCGGCCTGCTCGTGGCGCGGGTGGATCACCCGGATCGCCTCGCCGGCATCGTAGAGCGCGACGAACAGCGCATCGTTCTGCACACCGGGCAGCGCGAACAGGGTGTCGACCCCGTGCCGGGTCAGCATCTCGACCAGTGCCCGACCGCCCGTCATCCGCGTCATCCCAGCCTCCTTGATATCTGCCCTCGAAACCTACTTGAAACGCGCGCCCGTCGCTGCCCTTATCGGCCTCATGACATGCGGCGAGGAAGCGAATGATCGAGCAGACCCTTGATATCGCGACCAAGGACGGCGCGATGGAGACCTTCATCTGCCACCCCGAGCGCGGCGGGCCGTTTCCGGCGGTCATGCTGCTGATGGACGCGCACGGGGTGCGCGAGGAATTGCGCGACATGGCGCGCCGTCTCGGCACGGTCGGGTATTACGTGCTGCTGCCGAATTTGTATTACCGGGCCGGCCGCGACACGACCTACGGCCACGACGTGCGCGTCCGGGACAGCGCCGAGTATGCGCGCATGCGGACGGTGCGGACGACGATGACGATCCCGCCGGTGATGGAGGATGTCGGCGCGATGCTGGCTTTCATCGACCGCCAGGATCCCGCCAAGCCGGGACCGGTCGGCGCGCACGGGTATTGCATGAGCGGCCCCTACGCGCTCGCCGCCGCTTCGCGCTACCCCGACCGCATCGCCGCCGCGGCGTCGTTTTACGGCACCTGGCTGGTCAACGACGCCGAGGAGAGCCCGCATCTCAACCTGGCGAAGGTCGCGGGCGAGCTCTACATCGCCTGCGCCGAGCATGACGCACTCGCGCCGTTGCCGATGGTCGAGGAATTGCGCGGGCTTTTCCGCCGCGCCGGCACGTCAGGCGAGATCGAGCTCTATCCCGGCGTCCATCACGGCTTCGCCTTCCCGGAAGCCGGGGTTTATGACAAGCCCGCCGCCGAGCGGCACTGGGAACGCCTGATCGCGATGTACCGCCGCCGCTTGGGGTAATTAGGATTGTCGTCTCGGCACGGTCCCGGGACCGTCCTCTATTTTGTCATTCCGGGGCGCCGCGCAGCGGCGAACCCGGAATCCATATTCCAGAGGCCGGTGTGTATGGATTCCGGGTTCACGCCTGCGGCGTGCCCCGGAATGACGATTAGGGCGGCTACCGGGTGCGGTTGTATTCGTAATCCTCGCGCTCGCCGCCGCCGAGGCGCAGGCCTTCGGGCAGGGCCGGGCGGGTCTGGTTGAGCTTGGCGTGGGTGTCGAGCGCGGCCTGGCTGCTCCAGCGTTCGAGCAAGGCGAGCTTGTCGGGATTGAGCGCGCTCTGGAAAATCTCGAACTGCTCGCAACCCGATTCCTTCATGCACTCCTCGCAGCGCCCCTTCATGGCCCGCGCCAGTTCGGCGCCCTTGCCCGGCGCGGCGGTGATCGTGACGACGAGTCGGACAGACATTTCCCATGCTCCCTGAGCGGTTCGCGACAGCGGAAAGGCTAGCACACCGCGGCGATCGGCTGCCACATGGCGCCGCGCCCTGGGATTTGACCAGACGCAGGACCATTTACGGCGGCCGGGACAGAGCCAGCGGAGTTGCGCCTCAGCGTATGATGATCGCGATCCGATTTGCCGCGCTGCTCGGCGTGTTGCTGGGGATGGCGCTACCCGCCGCGGCGCAGCCGCAAGCCGCGATGGAGCCGCTCGACCACGCGGTCTGCCGCCTGATCGAGGTTTCGGCCCGAGCCCATCATCTGCCGGTCGGTTTCGTGACCCGGCTGATCTGGCGCGAGAGCAGCTTTCGCGCTCGCGTCGTCAGCCCGGCCGGCGCGCAGGGGATCGCGCAATTCATGCCGCAGACCGCGCTGGAGCGGGGCCTTTCCGACCCGTTCGACCCGGAACAGGCGATCCCGAAGGCGGCGCGCTTTCTGGCCGATCTGCGACGCCAGTTCGGTAATCTCGGCATCGCCGCGGCGGCCTACAATGCCGGACCGGCGCGGGTCGCGAATTGGCTGCGCGGCGACGGGAGCTTGCCGGCCGAGACACGGGCCTATGTCCGCGTCGTCACCGAACGCGGCGTCGAGGGGTGGACCGGCGCCGACCGCAGCACGCTTTTGGACGACCCCGAACCGCCGAAGCCCTCCGCCGAATCATGCGTCACGGTCACCGCCGAACTGCGCCAGGATCGCCGCGACGGTACGGAAGACGGCATTGCCTTCGCGCCGCTCGCGCCATGGGGGGTACAACTGGCGGGCAATTTCTCGAAGGCGCTGGCGCTGGCCGCTTTCGAGCGGGCTCGATCGCGCTATGCCGCAATCGTCGGCGAGCAGCGCCCGATGATCATCGGGCGATTGCTGCGCAGCCGCGGCACGCGGCGATTCTACCAGATCCGCCTGCCGGCCGCCTCGCGGGCTCTCGCCGAGGCGCTGTGCAGCCGCATTCAGTCGGTCGGCGGCAATTGCGTGGCGATGCGCAGCTGAAAACTTGCGAAAGGCGTGGGTGGATCAGCGCGGTGCGTCCTTCGAGACGCCCGCGTTGCGGGCTCCTCAGGATGAGGTTCTTTCTTAATGCTATCAGAGACTTATCCTCATCCTGAGGAGGCGCGACGCGCCGTCTCGAAGGACGCGATGTCGGTCTGCAGCCGGGTTCTTGCCGTTCACTTGTTTGATTACCAGCTCCGAGAGGAATGTGATAATCGAACGGTAGTTTACAGTCGCGAGAGGGTCGGCGATGTCGCTCGTCATCGAAAAAAGCCCGGATATCGCCGGGGAGTTTGAGATTCGGCCGATGTCGCCGGTTCTCGCCGCCGAGGTGATCGGGCTCGATCTGCGCCGGCCGCTCGCCGAGCCGGTGCGGCAGGCGGTCTATGACGGGTTCGTGCGCCATCAGGTGCTGGCGTTTCGCGACCAGGCCCTCGGGACGGACGAGCAGATCGCGTTCTCCGAGCAATTCGGGACCCTGGAGCGGCATATCGCGCGCAACCGCGGCAGCGACAACCCGCTTGTCCACACGGTGTCCAACCTCGGCGCCGACGGCCTCCCGAGCGGCAAGGTCAATTCGACCAGCTGGCACACCGATAAATCATTCCGGCCGGAACCGTCGCTGGCGACGATTTTGCACGCGGTGACGATGCCGCCCGATGGCGGCGACACCTGTTTCGCCAATATGTATGCCGCCTACGAGGCTCTGAGCGAGGCGGACAAGGCGGCGCTTGACGGGCTGCGCGTGATCCACAGCTGGGAATTGTCGCGCGAGAAGAGCGGCCAGAAGGCGACCCCGGAGGAGATTCGCGACGCGCCGCCGATGAGCCATCCCTTGGTGCGGGTTCATCCCGATAGCGGTCGCAAATGCCTGTTCATGGGCGAGCATGCCTCGCATATCGACGGCTGGCCGATGGCGGAGGGGCGGGCATTGCTCGCCCGGCTCGAATCCCATGCGACCGAGGAGCGTTTCGTCTACCGCCACCGCTGGCAAAAGGGCGATGTGCTGATGTGGGACAATCGTTGCCTCTTACATCGCGCCGACCCGAATTTCGACGCGGCCTTGCATCCGCGCGTGCTGCACCGCACCTGCCTGCGCGGCACCGCGCCGGGGTGACAATCAGAGCCGGGCGCGGTCGTGCGGCGCGGCGAAATCGAGGTCGGGGCCGAGCGGCAGGATGCCGTTCGGGTTGATATGGCGCATCCCGCCGAAATAGCCGAGCTTTATGCGCGGAAAATCGACGGTTTCGGCGACCCCCGGCATCTGGTGGATGTCGCGCGTGTAGTTCCACAGATGGTGATAATCGGTCAGGCGCCGCCGGTTGCACTTGAACAGCACGTAATAGACCGTGTCGAACCGCAACAGCGTCGGAAACAGCCGCAGATCGGCCTCGGTAAAGCGGTCGCCGACCAGCCAGCGCTGGCGCCCAAGCCGGGAATCGAGAGTGTCGAGGGCGGCGAACAGCTTGTGAAAGCTTTCCTCGTAGGCACCTTGGCTTTTCGCCAGGCCACAGCGGTAGACGCCGTTGTTGATCGTCTCGTAAATAAAGGCGTTGATCTCGTCGATGTCGCGGCGCAGGCCTTCGGGGTAAAGATCGACACTGGCATCGCCGAATTCGTCGAACGCCGCATTCAGCATTCGGATGATCTCGGAGGATTCGTTGTTGACGATGGTCCGTGTCCGCCGGTCCCACAATAAGGGTACGGTCGCGCGGCCGGTATAGTCGGGCCGCGCCGCGGCATAGACCTGGTGCACATGGAAGGCGCCATTCCGTGGCGCCAGATCGTCAAAACCGCGCGAATAGGCCCAGCCCTCGCCCTTCGGCAAATCCGATTCCAATAGCGGGATCGCGCCGTCGAGCCGCTTCAATTTGTGCATCAGCACGGTGCGGTGCGCCCATGGGCAGGATGGCGCGGTCACGAGCTGGTAGCGCCCGGGCTCGGCCTTGAAGCCGGAGGCACCGTCGCGCGTCACGCTATCGCGGAAAATCGAGTCCGGACGCACGAAGCGGCCGACCTGGTCGGCCGGCGGATCGTCGTCGAACCAGGTTCCGTTGACCAGCATGCCCATCGCGGAACTCCTTCGGCTGTCTGCCCCTATAGATTGTCATCCCGGCGAAGGCCGGGCTCCATGGTGCCACAAACGAGAGCGGTGATGCGGTGTGAAAGATCCAACCCGCTCGGATAGATTCTTCCGCTGGAGAAATGGATCCCGGCTTCCGCCGGGATGACGATTGGGGGTTCATATGGCATTGTCAGGAAAGGTTGTTCTGGTGACCGGGGCGCAACAGGGGATCGGCGCCGCGATGGCTCGCGAATTCGCCATAGCCGGAGCCGGCGTCGCGGTCAACTGGCTCGATGATGAGGGCGCGGCCGAGGGGGTCGCCGACAGGGTTCGCTCCGCGGGCGCTCGCACCCTGCTGGTCCAGGCGGATATGGGACGGATCGAGGCCGTGCAGGCGATGGTGGCCGCCGTCGAGGCGGGGCTCGGACCGATCGATATTCTGGTCAACAATGCCGGGGTGTTCCCGCGCGTGCCGTTCCTCGACATGGGCGAGAGCGACTGGGATTATGTGCTCGACGTCAACCTCAAGGGCGCGTGCTTCTGCGCCCAGGCCGTGGCGCGGTCGATGGTGGCGGCCGGGCGCCCGGGATCGATCGTCAACCTGACCTCGGGCGCGGCCTTTCGCGGGTCGCCCCGCGGCGTGCATTACTGCGCAAGCAAGGGCGGGGTGCTGTCGATGACCCGCCAGATGGCGCTGGAGCTGGCGCCGCACCGGATCCGGGTCAACGCGATCGCGCCGGGCCTCACCGACACCGCCCAGCCGCGCTACGGCATGGGCGAGGATGAGCTTGCCGCGGCGGGGCGCGCGATCCCGCTCGGCCGGATGGCGCAGCCCGAGGAGATCGCCCGCGCCGCCATGTTCCTCGCGTCGGACGACGCCGGCTTCATCACCGGCCACACGCTGCACGTCAATGGCGGGGGTTACCTGGCGTAATTGCTCTCGGCGGTTCGCGCAGCCCCGCATGCCCCCCGCCCCAGGGCGCGAAGTTGATTCGTGACCGCCGTTAACGCGCTCTGGTAATATGGCTTTCCGCGAGGGTGAGGGAATTCATGGATGACGCGCTGCTTCGGGCCGTAGACAACACAATCCGGTTCTTGCGGATGGCCGCGAACGAATTGCGAGGCATGGCCGAGCGCGCTCCCGACATCTCCGCCGAGTTGCGGCACGTCGCCAACCAACTCGACGCCGACGCCGACGATTTGGAGCGGGCCGCGAATTCGCCGCGCTCTTAGAGCCGGGCCTTAGAGCGACGATTTATACCCAAGTCCGAATGGTTTGAGGGATCGCCCGATCCCCAATTGTCGTCCCGGCGAAGGCCGGGACCCATCGATCCGCCTCCAGAATGGTTGAAAAATGGGTCCCGGCCTTCGCCGGGACGACAATTCGTTTTGGGAAATTTACTCGGGAACGCAAGAGTTCGCTCAGCGGCGCGTCTCAGCGCAGAACGACTCTGGTATTACCCCCCGGCGGGCGGGTTGCGGCCATCGATTCGGTTGGCCAGGCGCTCGAAGCGCTCGGCGAGCCCTAGCAGACCGTCGCGCGCTTCGGCGGACCGGGTTTGCTGTGCCAGCTGTCTCAACTGGGCCGCGGTGCCGCGGAGTTCTTCGGCGCTCCGTTGGACCTCGTCATCGACCATTCCGGTCTCCAGACAGGCGCGCATCGCAACGCGCGACCGGCCCAAATGATACGTCGGGTTCGCTCTGGTAAAATGTGCGATAGCGGGCCGTCGATCTGATCGAACCAGACGTTGAGCAGAAAGTCGGTAGGTTCGTAGTCTGTAAGCTATTGTCGCTAATCTGCGGCAGTTTATCAATCCCCTGGCAGCGATCCCGGATAATTAGCGGGATTACCGGCGAGCGCTTGCGATCTCCAGCTCGCTCGCGATCGTACGGGCCCGTTGGGCTGCCTCGCGCGCCATCTCGGCGCACAGCCCGACATAGGCGGTCGGGTCGAGCAGCGCCGTGATCGCCGCCGCGTCGAGATGCGCCGTAACGCGCGGGTCGTCGGCGAGCAATTGCGCGAACGGTTTGTCCTCGACGAAAGCCGCCTGCGCCGCGTCATAGACGACATCATGCGCGTTCTGGCGTCCGATCGTCCGCCCGAGATCGAGCATGACCGCCTCGGCCATGATCAGTCCGCCGCCGAGGTCGAGGTTAGCGCGCATCCGCTTGGGATTGAGCCGCAGGCCGCGGAGCACCTCGACCAGGCGGCTCAGCATGTCGCCGGTGGCGATCGACGCGCGGGCCTCGGCCGCATCCATGATCACGCTGGTGGTGCGGTCGGCCTCGTGCTCGGTCTGCATTGCTTCGAGGGCGAGCGGCACGGCGCTGCGAACTTCGGCGGCGGCGGCGATGATGTCCTGGCACAGCTTCGGGTTACGCTTCTGCGGCATCGTCGAACTGCCGACGGTGCCCGGCGGCACCGGCTCCTCGACCTCGCCGAACTCGGTCTTCATCAAGGTGTAGATTTCGCGGGCGATCTTGCCGCAGGTCGCCGCGAGCAGCCCCAACAGGCAGATGTTTTCGGCGAGGTGGTCGCCGATCGTGCGGGCCGGGACGGTCATCGGCGCCATGCCGAGTTGCCGCCCGATGCCGGCCTGGACCGCCGGTCCCTGCGCGCCGAGCGAGGCGAAGGTGCCGGCGGCGCCGCCCAGCATCGCGACGAAAATCCGCGGCGCAGCCTGGCGCAGCCGCTCGGCGTGGCGAATCAGCTCGTCGATCCACACCGCCGCCTTGAAGCCGAAGGTCGCAGGCACCGCGTGCTGGCCGTGGGTGCGGCCGGCGATCGGCATGTCGGCGCCGCGCTCGGCGAGACCGGCGGCAGCAACCAGCGCCTCGCCGATCAGGCGCAGGAATACGCCGTGGGCCTGGCGCAGCACCAGGAGGTCGCCGGTCTGGGTGATGTTCTGCGTCGTCGCGCCCCAATGTACCCAGCCGCCATGGGGCTCGCCGACGATGCGGCCGAGCTCCCACACCAACGGCACGATCGTGTGGCCGGTGCGGGCGAACCCCTCGTCGATGCGCCCGCGGTCCATGAGGTCGAGCCGCGCCGCGCCGGCGATCGCCTCGGCCGCCGCGACCGGGATAATGCCGAGCCCGGCCTGAGACCGGGCCAGGGCCACCTCGACATCGAGCCAGGCCTGCCAGCGATTTTCGAGGCGATAGAGCGCGCGGATCCCTGGGTCCGACACTCGGGTGGCGGTCGGCAGTTCATCGCTCATGGCACTTCTCCCGTGCTCGTCCAGACGCCGGTCATTGTTACCAGAACCGCGCGCCGAACCAACGGCGCGATTCCTGATCGTCGAGCGGGGGGAATTCTTATTGCACGGATATTAAATGTGTATTATGCAGCATTGACGCCGTATATTTTGTATTTATGATCGGTTTCACAGTGTCGGGCCGAGCGCCTGGCGGGTGCATATCGCCGCCGCGCCCCTCCGATGGAGGTAAACAGATGCCGCACGCTTCGATCCTTGAACTGGAACGGCCGCCGCTTGATCGTGCGCCGGCGGCCAGCCCGCCGCGTCCGGGCGCAGGATACCGGCCGGCAAAAACCGGCCGCCTCAGCCTGATCGAACTATGCGCCGGCGAATTGGGTCTGACGCTCGCCGAACGGCAGGCGCTGATTTCGGCCGATCTGATCGTCTACGAGCGCCCGCTGGCGGCGCCGGTGGCTTCTGTGCTGCCGTTCGGCCTCTATGCCGAGCCCGCGCCGGCGACGTTGCCGTCAGCCGGCAAACCGATCTTCGAGCGCTGCCTGCGATTTGCCCTCGAGGGCTGGAACGTGGTCCAGCTGATCGAGCCCCGTCCGGCGGCGGCGCGGGCCGGGTGGATCCAAGAGGTAGCCGGGCAGCTTGTCGCCGCCGGGGTGTCGAGCGACATGCCGGTATCGATGCTCGTCGATGCGGCATGCGGCAGACCACTGCGCATCGAGACGCATTTGCGCGCGGCGCACAGCGCCATCGCCGACCAGGGCGGGCAAGACGGGCAGGGCGTGCGGGGCGGCCTGACGATGGTGTTGGGGCCGATCGCCGCCGGGCCGGCGCCGCAGGCTTACGCCTTCGCGGCTAACGGGCTGGCCGGCTGACTCGGATCGCGACGCCGGCAAGCGGCCAGCCTCTCGCGGATGGCGGGCAGGTGTTCGTTGCCCCAGAACTGCTCGCCGTCGACGACAAAGCTCGGCACTCCGAAGATCCCGGTCTCCTCAGCCGCCCGTGACGCGCGGCCGATTTCGGCCGGTCCCTCGCCGGCGAGATAGGCGTCGGCTCCGGCGGTGTCGGCGCCGGCCTCGGCCAGCACGGCCAGGATGATTGCGGGGTCCTCGATGTCGAGTTCGCGCTTCCAGAAGCGCTCGAACACGATGTCGTTATAGCGCCGCAGCGCGGCCTCCCCATGGCGCTTGGCGTACAGCATCCCGGCCGCGGCGAGGGTCGAATCCCAGATTTTTCGCGGCCCGCGGATGATTAGGCCGCGTGTCTTGGCCTGGCGCCGGCAATCCATGTAGAGATATTTGACGCGCCGCCACTGATGGGCGTTGCGGTTCTGCTCGACGACCTGGCCGTCGGCGTCGAGCGTCGCCGAGCCGAGGAAGCTCGGGATGTCGAGCACATAGGGCAGCCAGTCGATCGCGACGCCGAACTCGCGCGCGAGTTCGTAGGCGGGGTCCTTCGCCAGATAGGCGTAGGGGCTCTTGTAGTCGATATAGACCGTGACGACCGGCGGCACGGGCATCGGTGATCCTCGGTTCTGTCATTGCGAGGAGCGGAGCGACGAAGCAATCTCGATCAGTGGAGCATAAGCGGCACGAGATTGCTTCGCCATGCTCGCAATGACAGAGAAGGAAGGGGGCGAGATGGCCGTAACCGTCGATGCAGACGATCCCGATGCCGGGGCGCGCGACGCGCTGCGGCTGATCGGTCCCGACCCGCAGGACTGGGTGCCGGAGCGCACGGGGGAAGATGGCCGGCCGATCGACCACAACGTCGCGATCGTCGGCGGCGGCCAATCGGGCTGCGCGTTTGCCTTCGCGCTGCGCCGCGCCGGGATCGGCCGGGTGTCGGTCATCGACATGGCGGCGGACGAGGCGGCGGCGGGGGTGTGGCTGAACGCGGCGCGGATGAATGTGCTGCGCACGCCGAAAACCCTGCCCGGACCCGAACTCGGCATCGCCGCCCTCGGCTTCCAGGCCTGGTACGAAGCTCGCCACGGCCGCGACGCCTACGGCGCGTTCGAACGCATCCCGCGCCGGGCCTGGGCCGAATATCTGGCGTGGTACCGACGTTTCCTGGCGATCCCGGTGCGCTATGGCACCCGCCTCGTGCGCATCGAGCCGGCCCAGGGCCATTTGCCGGCGCATTTTCGTTTGCACCTGGAAGGGGAGGGCGGGGCGAGGGTCGAGACCGCGCGCAAGGTGATTCTCGCCAATGGGGTCGCCGGCAATGGCGGGCCGTATATCCCGCCGGTGCTGAGTGAAGCGCTGCCGCGCCGTCTTTACGCCCATACCGCCGATTCGATCGATTTCACTCGGTTGCGCGGCAAGGCGGTGGCGGTGATCGGTGGCGCGGCCTCGGCCTTCGATGCCGCGGCGGTGGCGCTCGAAGCGGGCGCCGCCGCGGTGCATCTGTTCGCGCGGCGTCAGACGCTCGCCGCGATCCCGATCTCGCGGGTGCGCGGCTATCCCGGCGCCTACGACAATTACGACCAGCTGCCCGATGCGGTGCGCTGGCACCAGGCGATCCGCTTTCGCCGCGCCGGCTCGACCGCGCCGGGCGACGCGATCGAGCGGGTGCTGCGCTTCCGCAATTTCCATCTGCACCTCGCCGCGCCTTGGGAATCGGCGCGGGCCGAGGGGCACACGATTGTCGCGCGGGTGGCGGGCGAGGAATTCCGCTTTGACTTCGCGATTCTCGGGACCGGCTATTTCATCGATCCGCAGGCCCGCCCGGAGCTGTCCGAAATCGCCGACAAGATACTGTTGTGGCGCGACCGCTACGCGCCGTCGGCGGACGAGGAGGATGCCTATCTCGGCGCGCATCCCTATCTCGGGGCCGGGCACGAGTATCTCGAAAAAGCGCCCGGCGCGGCGGCCTGTCTGAGGGATATCCACGTCCACAACCCGGCCGGTTTCGTCAGCTTCGGCTGGCCGGAAGGGGACGTCCCGAGCATGCGGCGCGGCGTGCCGGCCGTGGTCGCGCGCATTAGCCGCGACCTGTTCCTCGCCGATCTCGACCTGCACCGGCGCCGGCTGAGCGCCGATGTCGCTCCCGATTTCGCCGAGACATTTTACGCCGCCGCGGTGTGGCGAGCGGCGTGAGAACGCCGCAGGGATCGCGAGCGCGACTCCAGCGTTGTTCCGACGGTCCCCGGAATGCTGATCGGAATGTCCGATCGGAATATCTTGGTCGGACCCTGGGGGGCGCGTCCTCTCCGATCCGGAGGTTCAAGCATGAAGCATCTACTGAGTGGTGTCGCGATCGTCGCGGTGCTGTCGGTTGCCGCGGCGGCCTGGGCGCAGTCGCCGATGAGCCCTTCCACCGCGGCTGCTCCGCCGGGCGGTGCGCCGGCAGCCTCGCCGCCTGCGCCGGCCGCGTCAGCTCCTCCTTCCGCCGCACAAAGTGCCGCTCCCGCCAGCCCGACCGTCGGCAATCCCGCAGCGGCAGCGCGGCCGCAACGGCCGCAGCGCCAGACCCGCCAGACCGAATCCGGCCCGCCGAGCCGCTCCGGCGGCGCGCCGAGCGACAACGTCGCGAACCAGCTGAACGCCCAGGAGCTGGGTCACGTCTCCTCGGCCTACGGCGGCCCGGGAGCGATGCCTCCGGGTTACGGTCCGCCGCGTCAGGGGCCGCAAGGCTTCGGTCAGCCCGGCCATGCACCGCCGGGTTATGGGCCCCCGCCTGGCTATGGACCTCCGCCGGGTTATGGACCCCCGCCGGGCTACGGACCGCCGGGCTATCCGCCGCCCTGGGGCCACCCGGGCTATCCGCCGCGGTATTGAACCTCATGCATGGCTAATCCTCATGCAGTTGCCGCAGGGATAGGCTGCAACGATCGCGGTTCGGCGGGGCGGGTCGATCGGGCACAGTGGTTCCGAGTCCTCGCAATTCGGAACTGTTTCGCCCGATGATAACCAGCGGCATATCGCGCCAAACCTGGCTGATCCTGATCGGCGCCGGGGTGCTGCTCAGCCTCGGCATGGGGCTGCGCCAGAGCCTCGGCCTGTTCCTGACGCCGGTCACCAGCGATTTGGCGATAACGGCGGCGCAGTTCACCCTCGCCATCGCGGTCCAGAACGTCGTCTGGGGGCTGTCGCAGGCGCCGGTCGGGGCGATCGCGGACCGCTTCGGCCTGCGCGTCACGATGCTGGTGGGCGCCGCGATCTACGTGATCGGGCTCAGCCTGATGGCCGCGGCCGACGGCGCGATTGCGCTGATCGTGTCCGGCGCCCTGATTGGAATCGCGCTGTCATGCACCGCTTCGTCCTTGGCGCTGACCGCGGTCGCCCGCGCGGTTTCGGAAGAGCGCCGCAGCCAGACGCTCGGCATCGTGTCGGCGGCCGGGTCGGTCGGCACGCTTCTCATTCCGCTCGCGACCCAGGGCCTGCTGGCGAATTACGCCTGGCAGATCGGCGCATTGTTTTTCGTGTTGCTCGCCGCGGCGATGCTGCCGGCCGGGTTTTGGGCCGGCGGCGCCGACCAGATCCCGAAGCGCGGCGACGCCAAGACCACGATGCGCGAGATGGTCGGGCAGGCGTTCCGCAATCGCCGCTTCCTGGTGATGTCCGGCGCCTATTTCGTGTGCGGCCTGAACCTGGTCTTTTTATCGACGCATCTGCCGGCCTATCTGGCGATCTGCGGCCAGGACCCGATGCTCGGCGCCGAGGCGATCGCGGTGATCGGCGGCATGAACTTTGTCGGATCGCTGACGGCGGGCTGGCTCGGCGCGCGCTACCCCAAGCACATCCTGTTGGGGCTGCTCTACATCCTGCGCGCCTTCGTGTTCACCGCGTATTTCGCGATGCCGCCGACCCCGGCGACGACGCTCCTCTTCGCCGCCGCGATGGGCATGCTGTGGCTCAGCGTCGCGCCGCTGGTCAGCGGCCTCGTTGCCGAGATGTTCGGCACTCGTTACATGGCGACGCTGCTCGGCTTCGCCTTTGTCATGCATCAGGCCGGCTCGTCGCTCGGCGCCTGGGGCGGCGGGCTGATCTTCGACGCCACGGGTTCCTATGACTACGCCTGGAAGATCGGCGTGCTGATCGGCTTTGCCGCCGGGGTCGTGCAGATCCTCGCCGGCGGACCGGAGCGCCGCCCCGACCCGATGCCCGCACCGAGGCTCGCGACGACGTAGCACTGCCGCACGGCGCACAACGGCAAGTGGCGGCCGGGACCACACCCGGCCGCCGCTCTCGCGATCTCGACTGTAGCGGGCGACTTTATTTGTGCAGGGACGATCCGCTGCGCGCCGCCATATCGTGGTTCAGATCGTAGCTCGTCATCTGCTTCAGCGCGTCCTTGGTCGTGTTGAGGACAAAGCGGTGGTCCTTGCCGCGCTTCAGGTCGGACACCTTGACCGCGACGTTCTTCTCGCCGGCGCCGAGGAAGCCGCCGACGCCGAGCACGACATCGCTGACCTTGCCGTCGCGATCGACGATCAAATCCGCGATATTGCCGATCTTCGTGTCGCTCGTGTCATAGACGCTCGACCCGATCACTTTGCTGGCCCGCATCTCGTTGTCGCGCATATGGCGCGCCGCCGGCGCCGTTGCTGTCGTCGTGACCGTGGCGGCGGGAGCGGCCGCGCGCGGCGCGGTGCTGGCGGCCGGCGGGCTCGTGCTCGGCACGGTCGCCGACTGAGCGAAAACCGGAGCAGCGGAGGCGACCAGGGCAACAGCAACAGCAGTCATAGTAACCAAACGCGATAGCGCCATGATTTTTCTCCTTTATGCTTGAGCGCCGAAATGCGCTGCAAGACATATCCAAAACGAAGTTCTTTTCGATCTATTCCGCTGAGCCAAAATTATTGGCGCTATTTCCGAAATAAAAAATAACACCCATCATATTGTCATACCGGCGAAGGCCCATATCCATGGCAGTCATGGGTCCCGGCCTTCCCCACGGAACAAGTCCGTGGGCTAAAGGCCCACGGGACGACAAGGCGGGTGGCAAGAGCGGACTTCGTCGCGCGGATAACGGTGCGGCGGGGCCGTCTATTTCGTGACCGGTAGGGCGGGGGTGACGCCGGTCATGCGAAACCGGTTTGCCGCCAGTCGCTCGCCACCCCGCGCCCGGGTACTATGCGGCGGAGGCGACCGCGGCGAGGGGGCCTGTTGGTGGATTTCGCGATCTCTGAGGAGCATCGGGCGCTGCAACAGCGGTGCCTCGAACTGGCGGCGGATTTCGCCACCCGCTCGGCCGGGCATGACCGCGCTGCAAGTCATCCGGTCGAGAATTACCAGCGGCTGCGCGACGAGGGATTTCTCGCCCTGACCGTGCCGCGGGAATGGGGTGGAGCGGGGGTCGGATTTCTCGGCCACACGTTGGCGTTCGAGGCGCTGGGGCAGGGTTGTCCGTCGACCGCGCTGGCGTTCAACATGCACGCCTCGGTCGTCATGCCGGTCCTCGAAAGCGCCGAGATCGAGGTCGAGGCCAAGCGGCATCTGGCCGACCTCGTGGTGCGCCAGCGCAAGCTGATCGGCGGCAATTTTTCCGAGACCGGCCATACCTCGCTGATCGGCGAGCGTCCGCTCGGCGCGCGGGCGCGTCGCATCGACGGCGGCTACAGCATCACCGGGCGCAAGATGTTCGCCTCGATGCTGGACGCCGCCGATTACGTGATGGTGCTCGCCTACCCCGACGGGGCGACCAGCGCGACCGCCGGGATCCTGCTGCTGGTGCCGCCCGATGCTCCGGGGCGGCGGGTCGACGCCAATTGGGACACGCTCGGGATGCGCGCGACCCGCAGCGACTCGCTGATCCTCGATGATTGCCGCGTGCCGGACAGCGCCGTCGTGTTCCGTTCCGACGACATCAGGCCGTTCCGGCAGGCCTACGCGAACTGGTTCTGGGGCTCCTACATTTCGGTCTATCTCGGGCTCGCCGCGGCGGCGTATGACGAGATCAGGCGGGTCGTCAAAACGCGCCAGCCCGAGGGCTATGCCCAGCCGCTCGCCTATCACCCGGACGTGCGCCGCCATGTGGCCGAAATGAGCGCCGCTCTCGACGCGGCCCGGCTGGTCACCTACCGCGCGGCCTGGCTCATCGATACAGAAGGCCCGACGCCGGAGGCCACCGCGGCGCTGTTCCGCGCCAAATACCTGGTCGGCGAGGCGGCGACCCGGATCACCCGGACCGCGCTGACCCTCGGCGGCGCGCACGGCATCTTCAAGGGCGCGCGCCTGGAACAACTATTCCGCGACGGCGCGCTGGCGCCGATCCAGCCGCCGCCGGCGGATTTCTGTCTCTACAACATGGCGCTCTATGAGCTGGACCTCGACCCGAGCGAGGTCCTGCCGCCGATGCGGCCATCGTCCGTCTGAGCGCGACGACGGTTATTGCGCGATGTGCAGCACCGCCTTGCCGGTGAACTCGCGGTCGATCAGGCGGCGGGCGATCGTGCCGATCTCGTTCCACGACGCTTCGACCGCGATTTGCGGGCGCAATTTTCCGGCCGCAATCAGGTCGGCGAGCAGGCCGAGCCCGATGCCGGCGCGCTCGACGCTCATCAGCTCGTGGAACAAAGTGAGCCCGTAGAGCCGGGCGCCGCCAGTGCCGAAAAAATTTCGGCTCTCGAAGGTCGCCGTGGCGGCGTCGGAGATGCCGAGCGTCACGCAGGTCCCGTTCGGCTGCAGCATGCCGAGCGCCGCGCTCAACGCCGGACCGCCCAGCGAATCGACGATCAGCCAGAACGGGCCGTGCTCCTTTGCGGCGGCGAGGTCGCGGCCGAGGACGACCCGCCCGCCGCACCATTCAGCGACCGCGTCCCGATATTCCGGGCGGCGCGCATGCCCCCAGACCAGCGCGCCCGCGGCGGTGGCGAGCTGGCAGGCGAGGTGCCCGACTCCGCCCGAGGCGCCGTCGACCAGCACCTTGCGGCCGAGCAAGAGGCCGCCTTGCCGCAGCGCGTGCAGCGCGGTCAGCCCGGCGACCGGCAGGGTCGACGCCTGGGCATCGCTGACCCCGTCGGGCAGCGCCGCCACCGCATGGCTGCGGCAATTGACCCGCTCGGCCCAGGCGCCCGACGGCAACAGGCCGACGACCCGCGTGCCGGGCTTCGGGCCGCTGCCGTCAGCAGCCGCGCGCTCGACCACCCCCGCGAAATCCCACCCCGGCCGCCACCCCGGTTCGGCCTGGGTCAGCGCGCGCCGCGTCTCGCCGCGATTCAGCGAGATCGCGCTGACCCGCACCACCACTTCGTCGCGGTCCGGATCGCGCAACTCGACCGCACGCACCGCCAATTTCCCCGGCGCGGAGGGATCGACGACGATGGCGCGGATCTGTTCGGGCATGTCAAATCCTCTTCCCGGTCATGCTTTGAAATGAACCGCTGCAACCCGATTTCGCGTCCTTCGAGACGGCGTTCCGCGCCTCCTCAGGATGACGTGAATCTATGATCGCATTAAGAAAGTACGTCATCCTGAGGAGCCCGCGCAGCGGGCGTCTCGAAGGACGCACTGAGCTCGTCTGCGCCAGCGCCATTAGGGCCATAAGCTCTCAGGTGGCCAGCTTCTCGCGCGTCACGATCACCTCGCCGGCGGCGGTCAGGCGTACGAGGTTGACTGTCGAGACATGATGCGGCGCGCCCGAATAATACGCGGGCACGGCGCCGCAGCCGACCTGGGCGGCGCGGTCCCAATGTCCGAGCGCGAGGTAATCGGCTTGCGTCGCCGCGATCATCGAATCGCTGATCAGCCAGGACGGGCGCAGCGGGTTGGCCCAGGTCTCGGGCGGCTCGTAATGGCCGTGGCCCATCGCGACATGCCAGCGCGCCCGGCGCGGCGGCGGCTCGCGCAGCGGCACCATGTCGTGGTAGTCGCGGTGCGGGTTGCCCCAGATTTCAAGCTCGTGCACCGCGAACGGCACGCTCAGCTGATGCGTGATGCCGAGGATCGCGAGGTTCGCGATGTGCTCGAACCCGCCCCGGACATAGACCGAACCCGCCATCGCCGGATCGTGGTTGCCGGGCAGGATCACGACCGGTAGCCCGCAATCGGCGATCAGCTTTCCGGCGCGCTCGATCGTGCCCATGGCGACCATGTGATTGTCGAACGTGTCGCCGGCGAGCAGCACGATGTCGGCGCCAAGCGCCCGCGCGGTCGCCAGCACATCGCGCAATCCGGCCGTGCCGTCGCCGCCATGCAGTGAAGCGACGCGGTCGTCGTCGACGTGCAGATCGGAACTGTGAACGAGGAGGATGTCGGGAGATGCGATAGAGTCACGAGGCAAAATTCAAGTCCTCTCGAAATCGATGCGTTCGGTGACCGGCAGTCCATAAAGATGGCGGCGCAGGCAGTCGAGGCCCAATTCGACCGCGCCCAATCGGACCCATTCGCGCCCGCCGAGGATGCGCGAGCGGCGCGAGTCGACCGCCCCCTCGGTGGCGATAGCCAGGCAGATCGTGCCGCCGAAATCGATCCGGTCGGGTCCCTCGTCGAGGTCGATCAGCACCGCGAGGGCATGGCTGGCGCCGCTTTGGCGACGGGCGGCCTCGGCCACCGCCTCGGCGCTGTCGCGGGTAATCTCCAGCGGGATGGTCAGGCGCAGCGCGTCCCACAATTCGCCGATGTCGCGCGCCAGCGTGCCGCGGCGGAAGATTTTCTCGGCGCCGGGCAACGGCGCGAGGCGCGCCGCGATCTGGCCGCTGGTGAAGCTCTCGACCAGGGAGAGCGACCCGCCGCGCTCGCTCAGCGCCTTCAGGATCACGCCTTCGAGGCTGTCGTCATCCTCGGCCATGATGAAATTGCCGAGCCGCTGGCGCACTTCGGCGACGACCGGCGCGAGCTTCTTCTCGATATCGGCATCGTCGGCGCCGCGCACGGTCAGCTTGGTCTCGATCTGCGGGTAATGCGCCCGGAAGCCGAGCTTGACGCTGCCGTCGGGCACCAGATCCTCGACCCCGTTGAGCAGCTGATCGACATGCGATTCGCCCAGCCCGTAGGAATGAAAGCGCTTCAGGCGGATCGCGGTCTGGGTGCCGCTACGGGCGAGGAGGCGCGGGATGATCTGCTCCTCGAGCATGCGGCGCAATTCGCGCGGCACGCCCGGGGTGAAGAAGAACCGCGCCCGGCCGATATCCATCGCGAAGCCGCAGGCGGTCCCGATCGGGTTGTCGAGAATTTCGGCCCCTTCCGGCAGCATCGCCTGCTTTTTGTTGTTGGCCGACATGACCCGGCTGCGGCGCAGGAAGTACGATTCCATCGTCGTCAACCATTCCTCGCTCAGCGCAAGCTCGACCCCGGCGGCGCGCGCGGCGATCTCCTGCGACAGATCGTCGACCGTCGGTCCCAAGCCGCCATTGACGATGACTGCGTCGGCCCGCTCCCCGGCCTGCCGGAAGGCGTCGAGCAGCGTGTCGCGGTCGTCGCCGACCGTCGTCCCCCAGCGCACCGTCAGCCCGACATCCTCGAGCTTCTGGCTGACGTGGCTGAAATTGGTGTTGACGATCTTGCCGGTCAGAACTTCGTCGCCGGTACAGATGATCTCGATCAGCATTTCGGGTCCTTCGCCGAGCGCCTGCTACCGCGGCGGAAAAAGCAATAACATGAGGAAGATCCTCCGATCATGTCGTACCATCCGGAAGAGGATCAGCGCACGTCGGGCTGTGCGAATAGCCATTCGTGCGCCCGACGCACTTAGTCGGATCATCGGATCATAATCGGCCGAGTGCCGTTTGGCTTGCAGATCCACCACGGCAAACGCAAAAAAGCCAATGCCCAGAAGGCGAAAGCCGCCAGGGACGTAGCGCGCGTATTTTGCCGGAAGAGTTGGCTTTACCAGATCCTCGCACAGTTGCTTCAGCGCGCGATGATCGATGCTTCGGTAAACGAGCGCATAGAACGGCTCAGATTGCTTCGCCCGACCGACGACATGATCGGCCCCGGCGATAGAGACCTCATGAAACAACGCATAGTAGGCGCTTGAGATCGCCCGTCTGAGATCAACCTGCCGGGGGGCACCCCGTCCGGTTGACGCAATTAGCCGCTCGGCCTGATCCAGCAGATGTTCAACATTCGGTATCGTCACCTTTCGCCAGCTCTTCCTCAGTAGCGAATTCTACAATGGCAAAGCGGTCGTCGCCGGCTCGCTGCACGCGCTTCTGGAGCGCGACTAGGTTATCGAGTGCCGCATCGTCCGGGATACGCGAAACGGCGTCGGGCGCGAGGACGATCAGAACACGCCACGCTTCGGCCCCAGTCCAGTCCACCATCGGCTCAGCTGTCGCGCGAACGACGTTCTCGGAGCCGAATTTTTCGCGAGCGACCTTCTCGGCGATGCGGGCAATATCGGGAGCCTCGATCATGACAACAGCCTACCGCAACGATGAGGCAGATGCACGCCGCGCGAAGCCGGTTCCGTCTCTCGCCATAGCCGCTGATCACGCCATGAAGTTGAGCCGCAGGCCGGGCTCCGGCCATTCCATCGCGGCGAGCTGGCCCGAGGCGGACAGGGTGATGTAGGCCGTGCGCAGATCGGGGCCGCCGAAGCAGATGTTGGTCGGGTACACATCCGGCATCTTGACCTGGCGCACGACCTCTCCGGCCGGCGAGATCACGGTGATATGGCCGGTGACCAGGGTCGCGACGCAGATGTTGCCGGAGGCTTCCACCGCCAGGCTGTCGAAGCGTTGAAATCCCGGCAGGCCGCAGATGATCCGTCCGCCATAGGGCGCCGGGAAATGTTCCCGCTTGACGGTTCCCGGCGCGACGATGTCGAAGGCGAACAGGCGCGAGCTCTCGGTGTCGGCGACATAGACCGTCTTCTCGTCCGGCGACAGCCCGACCCCGTTTGGGCTGACGATCGGATAGGCGAGTTCGGTGACCTTGGAGCCGTCCGGCAGCGCGTAATAAAGCCCGCCATGGTCGCGATTATGCGCATAGCGCTTGCCGAGATCGGTGAAGTAGAACCCGCCCTGCCTATCGAACACGATGTCGTTCGGCGCCGACAGCTTATGTCCGTTGCACGCGCTGTAGAGCACGCGGGTCTCGCCGGTCTTCAAATCGAGGCGTTGAATCGAGCCGTTTTTATAATCAGGCGCCGGACCGGTCGACAGAAAGCTCGGGGTCGTCTCATAGACGGCGCCGCCGTTGTTGCAGACGTAGAGCGCCCCATCGGGGCCGGTCGCGACCCCGTTCGGCCCGCCGCCGGCCTTGCCGATCTCGGTCTTCGCGCCGTCGGCTGCGACGCGGGTGACCGCGCCGCCGGCGATCTCGCCCAGGATCACCGAGCCGTCTGCCATCGCGACCGGCCCCTCGGGAAACCGCAAACCGCTCGCCAGGATCCGAATGTCAGCCATGCTGCCTCCTATGTCTCGCCGTCATTATAGTTCCGTCGCCGATCATCTGGTGCGGTCAATGCGCGGATCAGGAAAAATCCCGGCGGGCATTGAAACGGCTTTCGCGCCTCGCCACTTCCGACGGGATCGTGTTTCGACGCTGGTTTGCCCTGTTGCGGCTTGCTGCCCAGCTACCCGAGAGTGCTTCCCAAGATTGGAATGTGATCAGGTCCGGCCAAGGCGCCGGCTTAATGATCTCTGCAAAGGAAGCGAAGAATGGCTACGGGTACGGTTAAGTGGTTCAACGCGCAAAAGGGCTATGGCTTTATTCAGCCCGACGACGGCTCCAAGGACGTTTTCGTCCACATCTCTGCCGTCGAGCGTTCGGGGATGGGCAATCTGCGGGAAGGCCAGAAGCTCACCTACGAGCTTGAGCGGGGCCAGCAGGGCAAGACCTCCGCGGTCAATCTCCAGGGCGAATAAGTCCGACCGCCTTGCGCGCCGGCCCGGCGACAACAGCCAGGCCGGTCGCGCTCGGGTGGGCGCGCCCGTGGAGATGCCGAATTCCGTGGAGGACTTTATGGCCGCACACAGATTCACGATCGGCCAGGCCGTTCAGTTTTCGCCCGACCGGCGCGAAGACGGCTCGGCGCGAGGCCGCTACACGATCGTGCGGCAGCTTCCCGAGGAAGGGAGCACGCCGCAATACCGCATCAAGAGCAAGACGGACGGGCACGAACGAGTGGTGCGCGAGAACCAGCTGGAGCGGCGAGCCGTTTAACCAGCGCACCGTTGGCGGGAGTTGCCGATACCGTCAACAAGGATGTCGAGCATGGATTACCCGGAAGCGGATTTCGACTTCGATACCGTGCATTTTACGGTGTCGCACAAGCCGACGGGGACGATTTTCCGGTTCGACGACTATCCCGATCCGTTCAAGGGCAACGAAGTGCAGGTCACCTTGCCGAACGATGTCGACGACAGCGGGCTGACGGCGCTGTGCAACGCCGCCGGGCTCCATTTGAAGGCGCATATCGACCGGTACCGCTCCTGACCGGAGCCTGACGCAAACCCGCTTCGCGGCTGCCGGAATTGCGTCAGGCCGGCTTGCGTTCAGGAAGGCGCGTCAGGCGTTGACCGTGCGGACCAGTGCGGCCCAGCGGTCGAGCGCCGGCAGCGTCTTGTCGGCCTTTTCCGGCGGCAATCCCGCGACGACCCGCGCAACGCCCATATCCCGGTAGCGCTTCAACAGATCGCCATCCTGCGGCACGCCGAACATCGTGATCGGCACGTCGGCGAGACTGCGACCGGCCTCTGCCAGCATCTCCTTGAAAGGCGGCAGAAACGCTTCGATCGTGCCGAAAGGCCCGCGACCGGCGATCGGAACCCAGCCATTGCCGTAGCGCACCGCGCGCCGCGCGGCATGCGGGAAGGCGCCGCCGATGATGACCGGCGGGTGCGGCTGCTGCACCGGCTTCGGCCAGGTCATCATCGGCGGGAAATCGACGATCTCGCCGTGATATTCCGGCTTCGACTTGGTCCAGATCTCCTTCATCGCCTCGATCTGCTCGCGCATCCGCTTGAAGCGCGTCGCATAGACCGTGCCGTGATCCTCCATCTCGTCCTGGTTCCAGCCGCCGCCGATGCCGAACAGAAACCGCCCGCCCGATACCTGGTCGATCGAGGCGACCAGCTTCGCGGTCTGGATCGTGTCGCGCTGGATCACCAGGCAGACGCCGGTGCCGACCGTGAGCGTCGTCGTAGCCGCCGCCGCCACGGACAACGTCACGAAAGGGTCCATCGCGTCGTAATACATCTTCGGCACATCGCCGCCGCCCGGAAACGGCGTCTTGCGCGACAGCGGGATGTGCGAGTGCTCCGGGTTCCACAGCGATTCGAAGCCGCGCTCCTCCAATGCCCGCCCCAATTCGGCCGGCCCGATCGCATAATCGGTCATGAACATAGACGCGCCGAAATCCATCTTTCCGCTCCTCAAAGCCGCCGTGTCATTCCGGGGCGCCGCTGCGCGTCGCCCCGGAATGACATTATGAAAACTTACGCCGGCAGCTTGTCGCCGTCGGGCGGGGCATCGACCTCGAACGCGTTCACGACGCCGCACAGCATCGCGTAGTAGTTGGCGATCGCTGTCATCTCGACCAGCCATTGCACACCGTGGCGCTCCTTGAGGCGGTCGAACACCGCCTTGTCGGTGCGGTTGGTCCGCATCAGCTGACGTACGAAGGTGACAACGTCGGCTTCGTCGGCCGGCAGCGAGGACGGGTCGCCCTTGGCGCGCAACAGGTCGATCGTCGCTTCCGGCACGCCGGCGCGCTGGGCCGCGGCGACCTGGGCGGCCCAGACATAGGCCCCCTCCCGCTCGCGCACCGCCGAGAGGATGGCGGCAAACCTCGGGTTCGGCTCGACGATCGTTTCATCGCGATTGAACGTCACCATCGGCAGCAATTTGCTGGCCATTTTCGGGCTGTGCAGCAGCACGCTGAACGGCCCGCGGATGCGGCCGAAAACGCCGATCACATCGTCGACGACGGCGTGATGCTCGGCCGGCACATCGGCCTTTCCGGTTATGGGCGCGACACGCGGCATTGGTCTCTCCCTGTGTTGCTTAGAGGCCTTGGTACGGCTGGCCCCATTGGTCGCCATAGACGACGTCCTTGAGCGGCCCGCGCCCCAATTTTCCGAAATTACCCATCGGCCAGCCGATCGGCAGGATCGCGTAGGACTGGACGCCGGCGGGCAGGCCGAAAATGGCGTCGACTTCTTTGCCGTAACCGGTATGCCGCGTCGTCAGGGTCGTGCCGAGGCCGAGCGCGCGCGTCGCCAGGCACATGTTCTGCACCGCCCCATAGATCGACGAGCCGGCGGTGCGGCCGGGGTTTTCGCCGGCATCGAGGCAGGCGACGATCCACACCGGCGCCTCGTGATAATGGTCGGTCAGATACTCGACCGCGGCGTGCTGGCGCTTGTAGCGCGCGGGATCGGAGCCCGGCGGCGGCGCGCTCGAGGCATAGCGCGGCCCGACCGATTCGTCGAACAAGCGCTTGTAATAGACCTGCACCTTCTTCTTGACCTCGGGGTCCTTGACGACCAGGAACCGCCAGCGCTGGGTGTTGCCGCCGCTCGGCGCCCATTGCCCGGCCTGCAAAATCTTGGCGATCAGCGCGTCGGGCACCGGATCCGGCTTCAGCCGGCGCATCGCCCGCATCGTGCTCATCGCTTCGAAAATGTCGTTCGTCTGGTTGGCTCCCTCGGGCATACCGTCCTCCTCAGCGCTGAATTTGACGGGACTGTAATCCGTAGGATGGGTTGCGCGAAGCGAAACCCATCATGTTGCCGTCGACTCCGGCGGGAGTGTCATCGATCCGGGCCTTCATCGCGCCAAAATCCCAGCAGGCCGACCCGGCGCGTTCCGCGATGTGGCCCGCCTTCCGACTGGACATCGGCCAGGTCGACCTCCCGTCGACGGGTCCAAAGAACGACCGCGAGTTTCAAAATCAGTCCGGCCGCGATGCACGAACCGAAATAGATGACGGCCACTGTCAGCGCATCCATCGGTCAGTCCTCATTTACGGAATAGAGGAAGCGGGAAATCGGCAATAGATTGGGTGTCGCTTCGCTCTATCACCTGCAAACCGGGAACTGTCATTGCGAGCGAAGCGACACGCAATCTCGGGCCGCTCGTGCTCGGTCCGTCGAGATTGCTTCGTCGCCGCGCTCCTCGCAATGACAGTTCTAAAGAAATAAAGGAGTTGCCCCGCCGATGGCGACCTTCGTCGCTACGCTCCTCGCAATTACAGTTCTAGGGCGACAGTTTGATGCTCAGCTCGGCACCAGGCCGCCATCGACGTTGTAGGACTGGCCGGTGATGTTGCGCGCGCCGGGCGAGGCGAGGAACACCGCCATCGCCGCGATGTCCTCGGGCGTGTTGGCGCGGCGGATCGGGATTTGCGCCTCCTGCTCGGCCTGCATCTGTTCGATCGAGAGGCCGCGCGCGGCGGCGCGCGTCGCGGCGTTGCGCGCGCCCAATTCGGTGCGGGGGACCCCCGGGCAGATCGCGTTGACATTGATGTTGTAGCGGCCGAGTTGCTGCGCCGCCATCTTGGTCAGCGCGATGACCGCGCCCTTGCTCGCGGCATAGGCCGCATTGGAGGCGCCGGCATAGCCGCGCCCGCTGATCGAGGCGATATTGATGATGCGACCGCCTCCGCCATTGGTCTCGAATTGGTTCATCATCTCGCGGGCGGCGCGCTGCAGGCAGAAGAAGACGCCCTTGGCGTTGACCCGGTGGATGCGGTCCCAATCCGCCTCGGTCAGGTCCATGATGTAGGCGTAGCGGGTGACCCCGGCATTGTTGACGATGATGTCGAGCCGGCCGAATTCGGCGATCGTGCGGGCGACCATCGCGTCGATGCTGGCAACGTCGCCGCAATCGGCTTCGATCGCGATGGCTCGCCGGTTGCTGCCGGCTTCCCCCTCTTTAGGGCAATCCGCCGCGGTGCGCGCTGCCGCGGCGGCATCGATATCGGCCGCCGCGACGGTGGCGCCATTGCCGGCCATCGCGATGGCGATCGCGCGCCCGATCCCGGCGCCGGCGCCGGTCACGAGCACCGTCTTGTCCTGCAATATCGTCATCGCGTCCCCTTCAGCCGGGTTCAGCCAGAATGCCGCGCAACTCGACGTTCAGCCACCTTGCCGCAATTGCTCAACCAACGCCACCACCCCCGCTCTCCGTACGCGCTCCATCGGATGACGGATGGTAAGGGCAGCGGAGCGGCGTTCACGCAAATTCCCCGAAAAATCATTACAAATACCAGATAAAGTTGGAATACCTTTCGGAGAGGCCCATTAACTTCTTCGTAAGACCTTGATGCGTTATTCCCTAGGGTGAGACATAGCCCCGATGGAGGACCCGATGCTGCGCAGATTGACCCGATTGTTTAGGACAGAAGACGGCGCCACCGCGATTGAGTACGGGCTGATCGCCGCCTTGATCTCTGTCGCCGCGATTGCCGCGTTTCAACTCGTCGGCACCAATCTGAGCAGCATGTTCAACACGATCGCCGGCGACCTTTGAAAGCTCGCTCCAGGCAACCCCGCTCGCGCGGCCGCTTGAAGCGGGCCATGCCCGCGCTGTGCGTCAGAACGCGACGTCGTCGCCGCCCTTCAGCGCGAGCAGCGAGCGCGCTTCGGCCGGGGTGGCGATTTCGAGCGACAGGTTTTCGAGGATCGAGCGGATGCGGGTGACCTGCTCGGCATTGCTCTTGGCCAGCTGCCCGCGTCCGAGCCACAGCGAATCCTCGAGCCCGACCCGCACATTGCCGCCCATGATCGCGCCCATCGTGATCAGCGGCATCTGGTGGCGCCCGGCTGCCAGGATCGACCAGGCATAGGAATCGCCGAACAATTTGTCGGCGATGCGCTTCATGTGGGCGAGGTTTTCCGGGTCCGCGCCGATGCCGCCCAGAATACCGAAGATCGTCTGCACGAAAAACGGCGGCTTGACGAGGCCGCGATCGACGAAATGCGCCAGGTTGTAGAGGTGCCCGACATCGTAGCACTCGAACTCGAAGCGGGTGCCGCAACCCTCGCCCAGATCTTTAAGGATGCGCTCGATATCCTTGAAGGTGTTGCGGAAGATGAAGTCCCGCGTCATCTCCAGCTGGCGCGGCTCCCACTCGTATTTCCAGTCTTTGTAGCGCTCCAGCATCGGGTAGAGCCCGAAATTCATCGAGCCCATGTTCATCGAGCACATCTCGGGCTTGGCGCGCAGCGGCGCCGCCAGCCGTTCTTCGAGGGTCATGCCGTGCCCGCCGCCGGTGGTGATGTTGACGACGGCGTCGCTGGCCTGCTTGATCCGCGGCAGAAACTGCATGAACACTTCGGGGTCGGGGGTCGGCCGCCCGTCTTTGGGGTCGCGCGCGTGCAGATGCAGGATCGCGGCACCGGCCTCGGCCGCGGCGATCGCGTCGCGCGCGATCTCGTCGGGGGTCAGCGGCAGATAGGGGCTCATCGTCGGGGTATGGATCGACCCCGTCACCGCGCAAGTGATGACGACCTTGCTGC
>CAMATN010000055.1 GCA_945861155.1 Rhizobium sp. Q54 | reverse complement strand
CGGCAGCAGCACCTTGCCGCTCGCCCGCATCGCTGCCGCCAGGTCGGCGTCGGGCTCGTCCTCGGCAGCCCGCGCGAGCGTCGAGCGCAACGCCGCGTCCTCCGCGTCGAGCAGCCGGTCAGCCGCGGCGCGCGCCACCTTGCGCAAGTCCGGCGGGATCGGCTGCTCGGGTTCGGCGAACAGCAGATCGAAGGCGATGACCCGGGCGCCGGCGCGATCGAGCCTCTCGACCAGTTGAGCGTGGATACGCCGGCTCAACGGCCATCGTCCGAGCCGCTTGATGGTGTCTTCATCGGCCAGGACGATGGCGGTGTGCGGTTCGGGCGCGAGCGCGCCGCGGATGCGGAAACGCAGATCGAGCGACGCGGTTTCGAGGTCGCGCAGAGCCACCGGCGCATGGAGACTCAGCAACAGCTGCGTCGCGATCGCGATGGTAAGCGCCAGCCCCGCCTCGCGAAGACCCCGACGTCGAACAAACCGGGGCCATGCGAATACCGGCCAGCGCAACACGACCGCCTATGGCACCTCGGTGCGGGCGATGACCGCGTCGAACTCGGCCTGGGTCCATACCCGCGCCGGGACCGGATCGCGCCCGGATTCGAGGCGGGCGCCCCAGCGTGCCGGGATCGCCACGCCGCGCCGCGTCGCCGCGCACGTCATCACGACGCTGCCGCTCAGGACGCCGACCTGCATCGTCCCGCCGGAGGCCTCGACAAACCAGTCGGTCGAGCGCACCGCCGCCGTGCCGACCGCGGTTTCGACCTCGAACCTGGCCGGGCGCTCGACCGGAGCGACAATCGCGCGCAACAATCCCTGGCCGAGCGAGAGCTGCGTATCCTGCCGCTGGCCGGCGCCGTCGACCCCGTAAGCGCTAATCGTCATCCGCGAGCCGGCGGCGACCGAGACCACCGAGCCATCGGTCAGCCGCAGCTTCAGCTTGCCCTGCTCCGGTACCACCATTGTATCGCCGACCTGGACGGCCTGGCCTAGCTTGAGCGCACTGCGCGTTCCGGCGCTTTCGACCATGCATTGACCGCTCAGGCCAACCACCGTGCCGGCCGGTGCAGCCACGGCAAACGCGACGGACAGAAACAGCAACGCGATCGCGGCGAGCCCGGCACGCAGCCAACTCCGAACGGGCACGGCGGGCCTCCCGGTCATTCGCGCCAACATCGTCATTCGCGCGACCATCAGCGCTGCGCCAGCAAGGGCCGGCCGATCGTCTCGGGGAACAGGAAATCGAGCGACAAATGCAGCTGGCCCCTGACCCCGACCCCGGCGGCGGTGGCGCGGGTCGCCGGCACCAGCGCCTCGAGCACGAACTCCCAGCCATCGCCGGCAAGGTTGACGCCCGGCGCGATCAACATCGTGGTCCGGGCGCCGAAACTGCGCCCTGAAAGGAGCGTGAACAAAACCTCGGTCATCGGCGTCAATCCGCGGAGCAGCCCCGGAAGATCGAAGCTTTGCACCTTCGATTGCAGATAGGGAATCGAATATTGAACGACGAACCCGGTCGTCACCAGATCGGGACGGGGTCGGGAATCGGCGAACTGATAGCCGACGAACCCGGAGATCGCGAGCGGCCGCAACAAGCCGATATCGAAATCGCCCAATCCCTTGCCAAAATAGACCCGCGGCGTCGTTGCCCCGTCGCGGGAGGCGCCAATTCGCTGCGCCCCGGTGCCGCCCCATTCGCGATTGACCCCGAGGGTCAGCAGAAACTCGCGGTCATGGTCATTGACCGTCAGGTATTTGATTTCGGTTTCGAAATTCCGAAACCCGCGCAGCGAACCCGCGCCGACCCGATCGAGCCGAAACGAGGCGTCCTGCAGGTGGATGCCGAGCCGCTCGGTGATTGTCTTCTCATAGACGGCGCCGAGATCGCTTGCCCGGCTCGGCGCTCCAACGGCCCCGCCAGCCAGCGGCACGGTCCACGCCCAAGTATAAAACTGGTCGGTAGGCGCGATCTGCGGCAGGATCCCGGTCGCCGGAAACACCCGGTCGCCGGCCGCGGTATAGGCGCTGGCCTCGCGCGCCAGCCCCCCGAGCCCGATAACCAGTCCAGCCGCAATCGCCAGCGCCCCAGCGCGCCGGAAGCTGCCAAATCCCCCCAGGCGGCCCATCGCCACCCCTCCTGTTCTGCCCTGCGCGGGCAAAGAAACCGACACAATATCGTCGCATATTCAACCAGCCCGCGAAATAAAGATGAATCGCCATTGGTTTGAGCGGCAATTCGCTTAGGGGCCGCGGGTGCCGCGGTCTGCCCCCGGCGATTGCGATTTGGCGAATCGATCACATCGGTGTCGCCGATGGTTGGCTCGTAGTACCCGGCGATGACGATCGACGGGTTCAAGGCGTATGGCGCGACTTTCCTGTCGCCGGGAACCATCGCCGTGTGGGTTGAAGGTTTCCGCCGTGCAGGATTGCCGGAGGAGTGACGCGGCGCCCTCGGTCATTCCGTCCGTACCGTTCGCCGCTGCTGGAGGATCAGGCGAAGGTTGGCCCGGATCTCATCGAAGATTTCGGTCGGCAGCACGCCGAAGGTCCACACCCCCGGCTTCAAACGCGACACCGGGCGGAGGTCCACACCAGGCCAGACGAATTCGTTCACTTCGTCGAGCACGATCCACGACGCATCGGCATCGAGGCCGAGGTGCCGCTTGACCCTGGGCGGAACCGCAATGCTGCGGGCCGGATCGCTCGGCCGATGCGTGATCGGCAGAACCCGGATGCGAAAATGCCCATCGGGAGTTGGCCTGACGGCGGTAACGATGACACAGGGGCGATCCTTGCGCCCTTCGCTTTCGCCTGCCCTTGCGTCCGTACTCCACAGAAACGAGTAGCGGACGACCATCCCCGGAATCGGCGTCTTGGGCAGCGCCACAGGCTGTCAGTCCTGGATATCCCTGATGCTGTAATGGTGTCCTGACGGGATTTCGGCTTCAGCCATTTCCTCGATCTCGGCGTCCGACATATCGTCAAGGAGCATGACCCGGCGATCGAGTTCCTTCAGCCGTTCGTATTCCGCGGCGGAAAGTATGACGACCGAAGGTTTGCCGTATTGGGTGACCACCACCGGCTCGGCGAGCGCCTGTTCGCGATACCGGCCAAAGTTTTTCTGCGCCTCGGCGGAGGTGACAATCGCCATACAACTCTCCGTAACAGTGTTATGATGTTACGTAAGATGACGTTGGGGCAAGGTCAAGGCGCTCTCCTTTACTCCGCCGCGTTCTTGCGGCTGTAGCGGCGCACGCGCAGATCGGCCTGTTCCTTGTGGCCCCAGAAGCGCTCGATGGCGCAGAGCCGGCTGCAATATTCGCCGACCAGCGCGCTCGCCTCGGGAGTCTTGATCTCCTGATAGGTGCAGGTCTTCAGGAACTTGCCGACCCAGAGGCCGCCGGTATAGCGGGCCGCGCCCTTGGTCGGCAGCGTGTGGTTGGTGCCGATCACCTTGTCGCCGTAGGACACATTCGTTTCGGGGCCGAGGAACAGGGCGCCGTAATTCTTCAGGCGGTCGAGATAGCGGCGCGGCTCGGCGGTCAGCACCTCGACATGCTCGGCGGCGATGCGGTCGGCTTCGGCGATCATCTCCTTGTCGTCGGCGCACAGGATGACTTCGCCATAATCGCGCCACGCCACGCCGGCGACGTCGGCGGTCGGCAAGATTGTGAGCTGCCGCGCTACCTCGGCAATCGTGTCGTGCGCGAGCTTTTCCGAGGTGGTCAGCAATATCGCCGGCGAGGTCGGGCCGTGCTCGGCCTGGCCGAGCAAATCCGTCGCGCACATCTCGGAATCGGCGGTGGCGTCGGCGATGACCAGGATTTCGGTCGGCCCGGCGAACAGATCGATGCCGACCCGCCCGTAAAGCTGGCGCTTCGCTTCGGCGACATAGGCATTGCCGGGGCCGACCAGCATGTCGACCGGCTGGAACGTCTCGGTGCCGAGCGCCATCGCCGCCACCGCCTGCACGCCGCCGAGCACGTAAATCTCGTCGGCGCCGCCCAGATGCATCGCCGCGATCGTCTCGGGATGCGGCCCGCCCTGGTTCGGCGGGGTGCAGGCGGCGATATGGCCGACCCCGGCAACCCGCGCGGTGACAACAGACATATGCGCCGAGGCAACCATCGGATAGCGCCCGCCCGGCACATAGCAGCCGACGCTGCCGACCGGGATGTGGCGGTGGCCGAGAATGACCCCGGGCAGGGTCTCGACCTCGACATCGCGCATCGAGGCGCGCTGGATCTGCGCGAAATTGCGGATCTGCGCCTGCGCGAATTTGATGTCGTCGATCGCCCGCGGCGACACCTGGGCCACGAGCGCGCCGATCTCGTCATCCGACAGCCGAAAACTCGCCGGCGCCCATTTGTCGAACCGTTCCGACAATTCGCGCACCGCCGCGTCGCCGCGCGCCTTCACATCGGCGATGATCGCCTCGACCGTGGCCCGCGTCGCGGCGTCGGCCTCTTCCTGCTGGCCGGCGAGCGCGGCGGTCTTGATGTGCCGGGACATGTTTTTCTCCTTCGATCAAGGTTCACCACGGAGGCACGGAGGCACGGAAAAAAATAGCTTTGTCATTGCGAGGAGCGCATCGCGCGACGAAGCAATCCCGACGGGTTAGCGAAAGCCTGCCCGAGATTGCTTCGCTCCGCTCGCAATGACACCTCTCTCCGGGTCCTCCGTGCCTCCGTGGTGAGTTATACCAGCCGTCCAAATCAATGATTCGTCATGCCCGGCCGTGTGCCGGGCATCCACGTCTTCAACTGGCTCAGAAAATCGAAGGCGTGGGTGGCCGGGACAAGCCCGGCCATTACGAGAGGTCATTGGCTCAGCCACTTGGTATTAGCTATCATCGGCGCAGCCGCGATCGTCTCATTCGATCACCTCGTCGGCGCGGGCGAGGAGGGCTTGCGGCACGGTGAGGCCGAGCGCCTTGGCGGTCTTGAGGTTGATCACCAGCTCGAACCGGGTCGGCTGCTGGACCGGCAGATCGGCGGGCTTGGCGCCCTTGAGGATCTTTCCAGCGTAAATGCCGGCTTGAAGATCGATAGCTGGGCGGCTAGGGCTGTAGCTGATCAGGCCGCCTGCCTCGACGAATTCGCGCCGGTAATAGATCGCCGGAACGGCATGGCGAGCCGCCAGCGCCACGAGCTGGTCGTGCCGGGCGGTGAAGAGCGGATCGGCGCTGACGAAAAGCGCGCCGGCTTGTAGTTTGACGAGGGTTGCGAAAGCGGCGTCGATCTCGCTTTCGCTGCCGGCACGCAAGATGTGGAGCTGCACCCCCTTCGCGTGCGCCGCTTTCTGAGCGCCTCGGATCGTGGGCTCGGCTTCCGGGCTGTTCGGGTTCACGAGCAAGGCGACCACCCTGGCTTGGGGAACCAGCTCGGAAAGCAGTTCGAGCAGCTTAGGCACCAGTTCGGTGAAGAGGATACTGACGCCCGTGAGGTTGCTGCCCGGCCGCGCGAGACTGGCGACGAGGCCGGCCGCGATCGGGTCGACGCCGACCAAGAAGACAATCGGGATCGTCGAGGTCGCCCCTTTCGCCGCTAGTGCTGATGGGGGCGAGTGCGCCACGATCACGTCGACCTTGCGGCCGACGAGGTCAGCCGCGAGCGCGGGCAGCCGATCGTAGCTTCCCTCCGCCCAGCGGTATTCGATCAGCAGGTTTTGTCCCTCGACATAGCCGGTTTCGCTCAGTCCCTGGCGGAACGCGGCCAAAGGCGATGCAATCGCGGCAGACGAGGTGCTGCTGAGGAAGCCGATCACCGGCATCGCCTTCTGCTGCGCGCGCGCGGGCAGCGGCCCGCCGGCAACTGCGCCGCCCAACAAGCCGATAATGACATCGCGGCGCTTCATTCGATGACCTCGTCGGCGTGCGCGACGATCGATTGCGGCACGGCGAGGCCGAGCGCCTTCGCGGTTTTCAGATTAACCACAAATTCGAATTTGGTTGGTTGCTGGACGGGCATTGCGGCCGGTTTCTCGCCATTGAGGATACGCCCGGCATAGACGCCGGACTGACGAAACTGGTCCGCGAGGCTCGATCCGTAGCTCATTAACCCGCCGGCGTCGGCAAACTCCCGACGATGGTACATTGCGGGAAGCGCATGCCGGGCCGCCAGCGTGACGAGTTGCAAGCGGCGGGCAACGAACCATGCATCGGGACTGATTAGGAATGCATCGGCGGGCGTTCTCGCAAGTACCGCCAAGGCCGTATCGATGTCGCTATTCGTGCTTGCGGCGACGACTTGGATTTGCCGGCCGATCGCCGAAGCCGCGGTCTGCAATTCTGCGACAAAGGCCTCGGTAATAGAGGGATTATCGGGATTGACGAGCACGCCGAAGCGCGCGGCTCTCGGCAGTAGATCGGACAAAAGCCCGAGCCGCTTTGCCCCAAGCTCCACGCCAATATCGCTAATCCCGGTGGCATTGCCGCCGGGGCGGCCGAGGCTGGCAACGAGGCCAATTTTTACGGGGTCGGCGCCGGTGACGAAGACAATCGGAATCATCGCGGTTGCCGCCTTGGCCGCGAGCGCCGCAGGGGTGGCGATCGGTGTGACGATCACCGCCACCCGCTGGCGAACAAGCTCCGCTGCCAGCGCTGGCAGCCGCTCGTTGTGGCCATCGCCCCAGCGATATTCGATCGCGACATTCTGACCTTCGATGTAGCCGGCTTCGCGCAGCCCCTTGCGGAACGCCGCCAGGAGATCGGCATAGGCCGCGGCCGATGCGCTGTGGAGAAACCCGATCACCGGCATCGCCTTCTGCTGCGCGCGTGCAGCAGAAGGCAACCCGATCGCAGCGCCGCCCAGCAGCAACATCAACTCGCGCCGCCTCATTCGATCACCTCGTCGGCGCGGGCGAGCAGAGCTTGCGGCACGGTGAGGCCAAGCGCCTGGGCGGTCTTGAGATTGATCACCAGTTCGAATTTGGTCGGCTGTTGTACCGGCAGGTCGGCCGGCTTGGCGCCCTTGAGGATCCTTCCGGCGTAAATGCCGGCTTGGCGAAAGGCAGCCGCGAAACTCGGTCCATAGCTGATCAGACCGCCGGACGCAGCGAAATCACGCCACGTGTTGATCGCCGGAACGGCATGGCGTGATGCCAATGCCACGAGCTGCTTCCGCTGGCTGATGAAGAACGGATCGCCGCCGATCACGAGCGCGCCAGCCCGCAGTTGGACGAGGGTCGCGAAAGCGGCGTCGATCTCGCTTTCGGTGCCGGCCTTCAGGATGGCAAGCTGCAGCCCCTTCGTACGCGCCGCTTCCTGTGCGTCGCCAATGATGCGCTCGGTATTCGGATTGTCCGGGTTCACCAGGAGAGCGATCACCTTGGCCTGGGCAACCAGCTCGGACAGCAGCTCGATCCGCTTAGGCATCAGTTCGACGTTGATGTTGCTGACGCCGGTCAGGTTGCCGCCCGGCCGGGCGAGACTGGCGACGAGGCCGGTCGCGACCGGGTCGCCGCCGCTGGTGAAGACGATCGGGCTCGTCGCGGTCGCGCTTTTTGCCGCGCGCGCCGAAACGGTGCCGGCCGCTACGATCAAATCGACCTTGCGGCCGACCAACTCGGCGGCCAATGCGGCCAGCCGGTCATAGCTTCCCTCCGCCCAGCGGTATTCGATCGCCAGATTTTGTCCCTCGACATAGCCGGCCTCGCTCAGTCCCTGGCGCAACGCGACCAGGTTCGGCGCGAACGGGCCGGGCGAGGAGGCGCCGAGGAAGCCGATCACCGGTATCGCCTTCTGCTGCGCGCGGGCGGTGAGCGGCCACGCTGCCGCCGCGCCGCCGAGCAGGGTGATGAAGTCGCGCCGGTTCATCACCACGCGGTCCAGCCGCCATCGACGAGGAGGCTCGATCCGGTGACGAGGCTGGCGGCGGGCGAGGCGAGGAAGACGACGGCGTTCGCGACCTCCTCGACCGTGCCGAGCCGGCCCAGCGGGATGCGGTCGAGGATCCATTTACGCGTATCCGGATCGTCGAGAAACGGCTTCGACAGCGGGGTCAGTACGAAAGTCGGCGCGATCGACACGACGCGCACACCCCGCGGCGCCAGTTCGACCGCCATCGCCTTGGTCAGCCCCTCCAACGCGTGCTTGGTCATCACATAGACCGTGCGGTCGCGCTCGGAGCCGACATGGCCCATCTGCGACGACATGTTGATAATGACCCCGACGCCGGCCTCGATCATGTGCCGCGCCGCCGCCTGCGCCACGACGAAGGCGGCCTTGACGTTGAGCGCGATCATCCGGTCGAGCGTCGCCTCGTCGACCGCGAGAAAAGGTTGCGGCCGGTTGACCCCGGCGTTGTTGACCAGGATGTCGAGGCGCGGGAGGCCGGCGATCGCATCGCGCGCGGTTCCGCTGTCGGTCACGTCGAACGGCACTGCCCGAGCCTGGCCCCCTTGCGCGGCGATTTCCGCCGCCACCGCTTCGAGCTCCGCCGGGGTGCGGCTGTTCAGCAACAGCTCCGCCCCGGCAGCGGCAAGCGCCAGCGCGACGGCGCGGCCGATGCCGCGCCCGGCGCCGGTCACCAGCGCGATTCTGCCGTCGAGGCGGAACGGGCTCGCGGGCGATGGCACGACAGGACGACCCTCAGGCGGCGCGGGCGTCGGCGAGGATCATGTCCCCGGCTTTTTCGGCGATCATGATGGTCGGCGCGTTGGTGTTGCCGGCCGGCACCGACGGCATGATCGAGGCATCGACCACGCGCAATCCGGCGATGCCGTTGACGCGCAGCCGCGCATCGCACACCGCCTCCGGGTCGACACCCATGCGGCAGGTGCCGACCGGGTGCAGGTTGGAGATGCCGTTGCGCCGGATCGTCGCCTCGAACTCGGCGTCGCTGGCGACCTGCGCGCCGGGCAGGATTTCCTCGGCGACATAAGGCGCGAGAGCCGGCTGCGTCGTGATGTTGCGCGCGAGGCGCATGCCTGCGGTCAGCGCGTCCAGATCGTACTGGGTGCGCAGGAAGTTGAAGCGGATCGAGGGCGCCGCCAGCGGGTCGGGGCTTTTCAGCCGGACGCTGCCGCGCGCATCCGGCCGCAGATGCACCGCGCTGATCGTAAAGCCGGGAAACGGATGCGGCGCGATACCGGCGCGGGTGCGCTCGGCAAAGCTCCAGACGCTGAAATTGAGCTGGATGTCGGGCCGTTCGAGCCGCTGGTCGCTGCGCGCGAAGCCGCCGGCGCAGATCCCGTTGCTGGTCAGCGGCCCGGTCTTGAACAGCACGTATTGCATTCCGGCGATCAGCTTCCTGACCGGGCTGTTGGCGATGTCGTTGAGGGTGATCGGCTGGGTGCAGCGATAGGCGAGGCGCACATAGAAATGGTCCTGCAGATCGGCCCCGACCCCCGGCATGTCGCGGACCACCTTCACGCCAAATTCCCGCAGATGCGCGCCCGGCCCGATCCCCGACAATTGCAGCAGCTGCGGCGAGCCGTAGACGCCGCCGCACACGATTATCTCGCCGCGCGCCTGCGCGACATGGAGGGCGCCGTCGCACAGGAACTCGACGCCGCTCGCCCGTTGCCCGCCATTTGGGCCGTCCTCGACCAGGACCCGCGTCGCATGCGCATTGGTGCGGACCGCGAGGTTGCCGCGGTTGCGCGCCGGGCGCAGATAGGCGGTCGCGGTGCTCCAGCGCCGCTTACGGTTGGTCGTGTTCTGGAACGGCCCGACACCTTCCTGCTCGCCATCGTTGAAATCGTTGTTGGCCGGCAGCCCGGCCTCGACCCCGGCGGCGATGAAATGGTCGCCCAATTCCCAATGGACCGCCTGGTCGGACACCCGCAACGGCCCGCCGCTGCCGTGGAATGCATCGGCGCCGCGCTCCTGGTCCTCGGCCTTCCTGAAATAGGGCAGCACGCTGTCCCAGTCCCAGCCCTCGCAGCCGCGCTGGCGCCACAGATCATAATCGGCCGGGTTGCCGCGCATGTAGACCATGCCGTTGATCGAGCTGGTGCCGCCGAGCACCTTGCCGCGCGGCTGGTACATCGTGCGGCCTTCGAGTTCGGCCTCGGGCTCGCTCTCGAACATCCAGTTGAGGCGCGGATTGGCGAACAGGCGGCTGTAGCCGATCGGGACATGGATCCAGAAATAGCTGTCCTTGCCGCCGGCTTCGAGCAGGAGCACCCGGTAGCGGCCATTTTCGCTGAGCCGCGCCGCAACCGCGCAGCCGGCCGAGCCGGCGCCGGTGACGATGTAGTCGAAGGTGCCGGCGTCGATCGCCGTGCCGGTGGAGTTCATGGCGCGGTCCCCCCGAGCGCGCCGCGCAGATCGGCGAGCACCTGGTCGCGCGAGCGGGTGTTCCAGCGGCGGCGCTGCCCGATCGGCGCGTTCTCGATTTCGGGGAACACCTTCAGCGCGACGAAAACCGGGCCGGGGCGCCCCAGGATCGCCGGCAATTCGCGCGCGAAATCGGCGATGTCGTCGAAGGCGTGCGCGCGCGGATAGCCGGCGGCGAGCGCCAGTTTGTCATAGGCGATGTTCTTGGCGTTCGGCACCGGCTGGCCCCCGGTTGTCGCGTAGACCTCGTTGTCGAGCAGGAAATGGTAGAAATTGGCCGGGGCCTGCTCGGCGATCGTCGCCAATATGCCGAGGCTCATCAGGATGTCGCCCTCCGAATCGAACAGCACCAGCCGACGCTCGGGGTGGGCGAGCGCGAGCCCCAGCGCGAACCCGGCATGGCCGCCCATCGCCGGGTCGCCGAGCGGCACGTCGAGTTCGGGGCGCGCGGTCCGCTCGACCCAGTAGCGCCCGCCGCGCCCCGGCACGACGATCGCGTCGCCGCGATGGGGGCTGAAAGCTTCGAGCGCTTCGGCAATGCGCATCATCTTTCAGGTGCTCCCCTTACCGCGCACATTGCCGCGTCACACCCGCGACTGCGTGCGGTGCGTCCTTCGAGACGCGCCCCCTGCGGGGCGCTCCTCAGGATGAGGTAAATTTGTGTGTGTAGCATCAAAGGCTGCCTCATCCTGAGGAGGACGCGAAGCGGCCGTCTCGAAGGACGCACGGCGCCCGGATTGTCACCGGTTGAAGCCGTGATATTCGTCGCCGACCAGGACGACCACCGGCCGCTTGGTGCGCGCCGCCTCCTCGAATGCCGCCGTGATGCGCGGCGCGTCGGCATCGCTCTCCACCAGGTAGTAGTTGAGGCCGAAGGCCATTAGAAAACGCTCGGTATAGGTCGCCGCGGTGTCGGTCGTGAGGCCGTGGCGGGTCCAGCCGCGATAGCCGACCATCATCACCACCGGCACGTTGAGCCCCAAGAGCCAGCCGCGGATCGAATCGCCTGATTCCATCATGCCGGTATTCTGGATCAGGATCAGCGGCTTGCGCCCGCCGGCGGCGAGCCCGGCCGCGATCGAGCACGCGTGGCCCTCGCGGTTGACCCCGACGAGACGCAGCGACGGCTCGGCCTTCATCAACAGATAGAGCCAGTTGGTTTCGCTGTCGGGCAGCCAGACGACATCGGTGACGCCGTTCTGCTTCATCTGCGCCAGCACCGTTTCCGGGCTCAGCGCCACCCCCGATACTTCACTCATGCGATGCGTCGCTCATCAATCGCCTCCGCGAACCGGCGCCATCGTACGACCCCGGCAAAGCGGTAGGCAACCGGCGCGCGACAGCGCAAAATCGCGCCATGTCGTCTCCTGTTTTGACCGAACGCCAGCGCCGTTTCCTCGAAGCAAGCCGGGTCGGGCATTTGGCCACCGCCGATGCGGGCGGCATGCCGCATCTGATCCCGGTCTGCTATGCGGTGGAGGAGGCAAATCTCTATATCACGGTCGACCAGAAGCCGAAGCGCCGGGACATCCCGCTGAAGCGCATTCGCAACATTCTCGAAAACCCGCAAGCCGCCTTCATTGTCGACCGCTGGGACGAGGATTGGAGCCGGCTCGGCTGGGTCATGCTGCGCGGCCCGGCCGAGATCCTCCACGGCGGCCCCGAGCATGACCGCGCCCAGGCGCTGCTGACCGAGCGCTACCCGCAATATCGCGCGATGAACCTCGCGGGACTGCCGGTCATCGCGCTGCGCATCGCCCGGGCGAGCGACTGGGGCGATCTGTAGCCTCCCCCGAATGGTCGTAGACGCTCTGCTCAATCTGTCGGCGCTCGCGTTTGCCGGTCTGATCGCCGTCTGCATTCTCGGCGGGTCCGCAAAAGGCGCGCTCGGCATCGGCATCCCGCTGGTCGCGGTGCCGTTGACCGCCCAGTTCATGGAGCTGCCGGCCGTCATCGCCCTGCTCGCGGTGCCGATATTCGCGACCAATATCGGACAGGCGATGGAGGGCGGCGGCACGCTGGCGGCGCTGCGCCGGTTGTGGCCGATGCTGCTGGCGATTGCGGTCGGGACGGCGGCCGGAATCCATGTCCTGATCAGCATCGACCGGAATCTGCTCAACGCGGTGGTCGGCACGGTCCTGGTGCTGCTCGCGGTGTGGCTGTTGTGCCAGCCCCGAATCAGCTTGAGCCGATCCGCCGAGCGCTGGGCCGGCCCGCCGATCGGTCTCTCGGCCGGGATACTCGGCGGCATTTCGGGCATGTTCGGCCCGCCGCTGATCGCCTACCTGATCGGTCTTGGCCTTGGCCCCGACGCCTTCGTCAAGCACATATCGATTCTGTTTGTCGCGGCGAGCGCTACCTTGCTCGTGGCGTTGGGCGGCGCCGGATCGCTGTCATGGGCCGATCTCGCGGTCTCGGCCGTCGCGCTGATCCCGATCCAGCTCGGGGTCGTGATCGGGCGCTGGCTGCGCGGGCGCTGTCCGCCTGATGTGTTTCGCGCGCTGGTGCTGTGCGCTCTCGCGTTCGGCGGGCTCGACATGCTGCGCCGCGCCGCCCTTTGATCGGACCGAATGCGCGCTGGAAAGGTCGCGCCGCGGCGATTAGATTGGCGCAACAGCGGACACCGGCGTACGGAGACAGCTCATGCAGGCGCAACCCATCGGCGCGCGATCCGAGGCCGGCTCGCGGATATCGTCGCGATCCGACACGCTGATCGCGGCCGCCGTGGCCGCCCTGCTCGGCCTCTTCGTGATCTGGGGGGTCGGGTTCTCGCACATTCCGGCGCTGCATAACGCGGCGCACGACACCAGGCATTCGATGGCCTTCCCGTGCCACTGATCGGCTAGACCGCCATGCCGGTATTACGCCGCCTGCTCTATGCAGCGCTGTGCGCGGGGCTGCTGTCGGGGGTCGTGGCGACGGTGGCGCATCTGATCGGCACCGTGCCGCTGATCCTCGAGGCGGAGACCTACGAGCACGCGGCGGAACCCGCGACGGCCCAGCCGCCCGCTTCCGCGGCCGCTGCCGCCCCGGCTCCCGCGCATCAACATGCCGCCGAGGCCTGGGCGCCCGAGGATGGGATCGAGCGCGCCGCCTATACGCTGGCCGCCGATCTGTTGACCGGGATCGGCTTCGCGCTGCTGCTGGCGGCCGGGATCACGCTGCGCGGCGGCGATGTCACCTGGCGCGAGGGGCTGTTCTGGGGCCTCGCCGGGTTTGTCACCTTTACCCTGGCGCCGGGCCTTGGGCTGCCGCCCGACATCCCGGGGAACACCGCGGGGCCGCTATTGGCGCGGCAGGTATGGTGGGTGGCCGCCGCCGCGTCGACCGGAGGCGCGCTCGCGCTGCTGCTGTTCACAAAGCGGCCGGTCTATGCCGTCCTCGCTGCGGGGCTGATCCTGCTGCCGCATCTCTACGGCGCGCCATCGCCGCCGGCAGAGGCCGCCGCCGCGGCCCCGGAAGCGCTGGCGCATCGCTTTGCGATCGCGGCGACGCTGGTCAGCTTTATGTTCTGGGCCGCGCTCGGCGCCTCGACCGGCTATTTCTACCGCCGTTTCGCCCCGAACCCCGGCTAGCCGCGCTCGCCGCCGGGCATCATCGGATTGAATTGCCGGCACCAGCCCTGCGGACTGACCGGCCCTTGAACCGCCCGGCAGTCGTTTGGACCAACAAAATTCCTGCAAACGCCACAGCGCTGCGGGCCGCGGGGAAAATCCTGATAGGCGGCCTGCGCCTTCGCCATCCTTAGCGGCATCGGGGGTGGCGGAGGCGGCCCCGGTTGCGCCATCGGCGGCGGTGGCGCGGGGGGCGGCAGCGGCTGACAGCTCGCGGCGAACGCGGCGGAGCCGGTCACCCCGACCAACACCGCGGCATTGCGCAGCACTGTCCTGCGGGACAATTTCTCGCGAATTTGGGACATCAACATCCTCCCTTAGGTTGTTAGGCCGATGCCCGAAAACAGCCCCTTGTGCTTAAGGTTCCAGTGCGCAAGGCGAAGACGCGCCACCCGCCCGCCGCGATGCTCGGCGGGTCCAGCCGGTTCAGGGCGCGACGGCGCCGAGCAGATACAGCACGATGCCGGCGGCCGAACAGCCGGCGAGAACCTGCATCGTCCCGGCGTTGAAGCGGAAGATCGCGACCATCGCGGCCAGCGACAGAATCAGCGCCCAGGGCCTGACGCTGGCCAGCACCGGCATCTCGAAGGCAAAGCCGTAGCCCTTCACCGCCACGGTCTGCCCGAAAATCGTGTGCATCGCAAACCAGATCGCCAGGTTGAGGATGACGCCGACGACGGCCGCCGTGATGCCGGCAAGCGCACCGGCAAGCGGTTTGTTGTCGCGCAGCTTCTCGATAAACGGGGCGCCAAGTCCGATCCACAGGAAGCTCGGGATGAACGTGACCCAGGTCGCCAGGAGCCCGCCCAGCGTCCCGGCCAGCATCGGCGGCAATGAGCCGGGAGCGCGGTAGGCGGCCATGAAGCCGACGAACTGCACGACCATGATCAACGGGCCGGGCGTCGTTTCGGCCATGCCGAGACCGTCGAGCATCTCGCCCGGGCGCAGCCAGCCATAGGTCTCGACCGCCTGCTGCGCCACGTAGGCCAACACCGCGTAGGCGCCGCCGAACGTGACGACCGCCATCTTCGAAAAGAAGATTCCGATGTCGCCAAACGTGCTCGTCCCCAGGGCGAGGATCGCGACGACCGGCACCAGCCACAGCAGGAGCCAGATCGCCGACACCCGCAGCGCCCGCGCGACGGTCGGGCGGCAATGTTCCGGCAATTCCTCGCCGAGCAGGCTGTCGCCGTCCGCCTGCGTCCCGCCCGCGCCATGCCCGCCGCCGATCACGAAGGCCGAGGACCCGGCGCGGGCGCCGACAAAGCCGATCAATCCGGCGCCGAGCACGATGACCGGGAACGGCACGTCGCCGAAAAAGATCGCGACAAAGGCCAAGACCGCCAGCGCGATCATCGCGCCGCTCTTCAGCGCCCGGCTGCCGAGGCGGTGCACCGCCTGCAGCACGATCGCCAGCACCGCCGCCTTCAACCCGAAGAACACCGCGGCGACGATCGGCACCTGCCCGAACGCGGCGTAGATCCAGCTCAGCGCCATGATCGAGATCACGCCCGGCAACACGAACAAGCCGCCGGCCATGATGGCGCCCGGCCAGCGATGCATCAGCCAGCCGATATAGGTCGCCAGCTGCTGCGCCTCCGGTCCCGGCAACAGCATGCAATAGCTCAGCGCGTGCAGAAACCGGCTCTCGCCGATCCATTTCTTTTCGTCGACGATGATGCGGTGCATGACCGCGATCTGCCCGGCCGGGCCGCCGAACGACAGCGCCGCGACGCGCAGCCAGACGCGCAACGCCTCCCGGAATGTAACCCCGTGCGCCGGTATCGGGGTGTTGGCGCCGCGACTAGCCGCGAGTTCTGTCATCACGCGATCCCTTTACGCCCATGCCTCACGCCGGGGCCGGGGTCCAGTTGTGCCGCTCGCCCTGGCAGCTGCGGCACCAGGCATAGAGGGCGTCGTACATCGTCAGCCCGTGTTCGAGCATCGCGTGGTCGTCCGGGAAGTTGGCCGACAGCCCGAGCGAGAGCGCGAGCAGCCCGGCCGCCTGCGGCGCCAGTTCGAGGCGGCCGGTATCGGCGCCGCGCACGATGACCGCCAGCGCGTCGAGCGCGGGGTCGGATATGTCGTATTCCCGCAGGAACATGTCAAAGCTGCACGATTCGCCATCGTGCGAGAAGGGTTCGGCGCCCGGAATGTCGTAGGGGGTGGCGCCGGTCGCCTTGGCGACGGCAAAGACCCGCTCGGTCGGCACGTAAAAGAACACCGAATCGGGATCGACGAAGCGGCGGATCAGCCAGGGGCACGCGATGCGGTCGATCTTCGGCCGCTCGCGGGTGATCCAGCAATGTGTCCCCGCTCCGATCTTCTTGCGCAGCGGCAGCCCCGCCTCGGCCCATCCGGCGATGCCGTCGTCGAGCCATCTCGCATCGATCCCGCCGCCGCGCAGCGTCGCCGCGACCTGCTGGCTGACCTCGTGGCCGTGCACGCAATAGACAACCACCGGCCGGTGCGCCGCGAGGCCGCGCCACCATCCGGCGATGTCGTCGGGATCGCGCCGCACCGCCGCGACCAGCATGTGGTCGTCGGCGTCGAACGCCGCGCCGCGCCGCACGTCGATAACCAGCGGCGCCGCCGCGCTGCCGATGCCGGCGTAAAGAGATTGAGGGGAAATCGAGACCGTATTGGTCGCGTCCATGATTGCGCTCCCGCCTTTCGCGAGTTGGCGCAGAACTTGGACGGGGCACCGTCTGATGGGGCGCCTGCACAACCCCAGCCCCGCGATCTTAACGTTTTGCGAGCCGAACCGCAATTCGAAAGCTGGACCGCGCCCTCATCGCGCTCTCACACTCGACATCCGATTTCATTTCTTCGGGGCGGCAGCGCTCCTCGGATTGAGGCTCTGGATGTGCCCGCTTTCGGTCCCGGCCGTCGGGTCGATGACGGCATTGATCAGCGCCGGCTTTCCCGACGCGAGCGCGTCGCTCAGCGCCTTGGTGAGGCTCGGCGTGTCGGTCACGTGGTAGCCGGCCCCGCCGAACGCCTCGATTATTTTTTCATAGCGCGCACCCCGCAGGAGGCCGGTCGGCGAATAGGGGGCGCCGGGCGCGTCGCCGCGGTAGACGCCATTATTGTTGAAGATGATCGTCGTCACCGGCAGCTCGTAGCGGCAGATCGTCTCGATCTCCATGCCGCTGAAACCAAAGGCGCTGTCGCCCTCGATCGCGACGACCGGCTTGCCGGTCTCCACGGCCGCGCCCACGGCATAGCCCATGCCGATCCCCATGATGCCCCAGGTGCCGCTGTCGAGCCGGTGGCGGGGCTTGTCCATGTCGATGATGTTGCGGCCAAAGTCGAGCGTGTTGGCGCCTTCGTTGACGATGTAGACATCGGGCTGGGTGGCGAGCGCATTGCGCACCGCCCGCAAGGCAGACGAAAAATTCATCGGGCTCGGATCGGCGTTGAGGCGCGCCGCCATGCGCTCGACGTTCTGTTGCTTGCGCTTGCCGATCTCGTCGGTCCAGGCCGCCTGACGCTTGATCTGGCCGGGCTTCAGCGCGGCGTTGAACGCGGCGAAAACCGACTTGATGTCGCCGACCACCGGCGCGGCGATCGCCCGGTTGCTGTCGATCTCGGTCGGCGAGATGTCGACCTGGACAAACCGCGTGTTCTCGGACCACAGCGGAGCCCTGCCGTGCGATAAAAGCCAGTTCATCCGCGCCCCGGCCAGCATCACCACGTCAGCGTTGCCGATCGCGTAGGAACGGGCGGCGGCGGCCGATTGCGGATGCTCGTCGGGCAAGAGGCCCTTGGCCATCGACATCGGCAGAAACGGGATGCCGGTGGTTTCGATAAACGAGCGGATCTCCTCGTCCGCCCGCGCATAGGCCGCGCCCTTGCCGAGGATCACGAGCGGGCGTTGCGCCGATGCCAGCAGGTCGAGGGCGCGCGCGACCGATGCCGGCGCAGGGGGCTGCGGCGGGGCCGGATCAACAACCTTGACCAGCGACTTCTTGGCCGTCTCCACGTCGAGCGCTGACCCCAGCACCTCGGCCGTCAAGTCGAGATAGACGCCGCCCGGACGCCCCGAAACGGCGGCGCGGATCGCCCGCGCGATGCCGATGCCGATGTCCTGCGGCCGGTTGATGCGGTAGGCCGCCTTGGCATAGGGCCTGGCGGCGGCCAGCTGATCCATCTCCTCGTAGTCGCCCTGTTCGAGATCGACGATCGCCCGGTCGCTCGACCCGCTGATCAGGATCATCGGGAAACAATTGGTCGTGGCGTTGGCCAAGGCGACCAGCCCGTTCAGAAAGCCAGGGGCCGAGACGGTCATGCAGATGCCTGGCTTCTGCGTCAGATATCCGGCGATCGCGGCCGCATTCCCGGCCGACTGCTCGTGCCGGAAGCCGATGTACCTGATGCCTTCATTCTGCGCCAAGCGCAGCAGATCGGTGATCGGGATGCCGGCCACGCCATAGATCGTATCGACCCCGTTCAGCTTCAGCGCCTCCACCACCAAGTGAAAGCCGTCGGTCATCTCCGCTGGCATCTCCGCTGGCATCTCTGCTGCGTTCATTATCGTTCACCATTCCCAGGGTAGAGCAGGACGCGGTCGGCGGTCCGGCAAAACACAGATGGTACGGTTACGGGCAGCCTCCGCGCAACCGCCGAAGGCAGGTCGATTCACCCAAAGGACACCCAAAGGATGCGACCCGGTCCTCAGGATTTGCGGCTGACGAACAGTTCGACCGTCGCGGGGTCGGGATTGGCATCGCTCGGCGCGATGCCGCTCTGGTAGGGAATGTTGAAGCGGGCGAACGCGTCCTGCAGGATCTTGGCGGTGTCGGCGGCGATGCCGCCGCGCACGTAAAACCTGATCCCCATCCCCGGGGCTTCGCCGAAAATCGTCGTCTTCTCCGGCCCGAGCGCCTCCCACCCCGCCTCGCGCAGCATGTTGGTGATCTGATTGGCGTAAGCGTGGGCCTCGACATCGTCCGGCACGCACGAGACGATTACCCGGCGGCGGGGGGATTGGCGCAAATATTCGACGAATTTCACGGCGGTATTCGGATCGATGGTGCGGGCGCGAGCCTTCTCCTGCAGGGTCTGTATCTGCTCGTCGAGACCCCGGATCTTGGCGTTCAGCGCCACAATCGCGGCGGTCACGGTGTCGAAGGTCTCTCCGGGCGTGGTGCCGGGGCCAGCCGGCAGCAAGCGGCCGAGTTCGTCGAGGCGCGACCCCAATTCGCGCAGCCGCGCCGTCTCTTCGCCGAACACCGCGTGGCTGGTTGCCTGCTGCCACGCGGTGACCGCGACCGCCAATGTCCCGCAGATCAGGATGAGGGCGAGCCACGCGCTCCTTGCCGGCCGCGGCGACTGCGCCGTCGCGGCGAATAGCGCCAGCGCGGTCATCGCCACGACCGCGGCGGTCGGCAGCCACCACAGCGCCTCAGCCGAAATCATGCCCACTGCCGCGATCGGATTACTCCTCGTCAGGAACGGACCGGGCCAGCTCGTCGAGCCAGACCGCGGCGTGCGAATCCGAAGGCGCCCGCCAGTCGCCGCGCGGCGACAGCGACCCGCCCGACGAGATTTTCGGGCCGTTGGGCAGGGCCGAGCGTTTGAACTGGCTTTGCTCGAAGAAGCGCTTCAGGAACACCGCGAGCCAGCGCTTGATGTCCGCCAGATCATAGGCGCGCCGCGCCGCCGCCGGGGTATTGGCCGGCCACTCGCCGTGCTCGGCATCGCGCCACGCATTCCACGACAGATAGGCGATCTTCGATGGCGAAAAGCCATAGCGCGTCGTGTAGTACAGGTTGAAATCCTGCAGCGCATAGGGTCCGACGACACTTTCGGTCGACTGGATGATTCCGTCGGCGCCGGCCGGCACCAGTTCCGGCGAAATCTCGGTCGCCAGAATGTCGCCGAGCACGGCTTCGGTGTCGGCGCTGACATCGCCGCTCGTCGCGACAAAGCGAATGAGGTGCTGGATCAGGGTCTTGGCGACCGAGGCGTTCGGGTTGTAATGCGACATGTGATCGCCGACCCCGTAGGTGCACCACCCCAGTCCCAGTTCGGACAGGTCGCCGGTGCCGACGACCAGCGCGCCGTTGTGGTTGGCGAGGCGGAACAGGTAATCGGTGCGCAACCCGGCCTGCACATTCTCAAAGGTCACGTCGTAGAGTTTCTCGCCGCGCGCCGCGGCATGGCCGATATCGGCGAACATCTGGTTGGCCGCCGGGCGGATGTCGATCTCGGCCGCGCTCGCCCCGAGCGCCCGCATCAGGCGCCAGGCGTTGGCCTTGGTGTCGCTGCTGGTGGCGAACCCTGGCAGCGTATAAGCCAGGATATTGCCGCGCGGCAGGCCGAGCCGGTCCATCACGCGGGCCGAGACCATCAGCGCCTGAGTCGAATCGAGCCCGCCCGAGACGCCGATCACCAGCTTCTGGAGGCCGGTCGCCTTGAGGCGCTGGCCAAGGCCCTGGACCTGGATGTTGTAGGCTTCATAGCAATTGTCCCGCAGCATCGCCGGGTCGGCCGGCACGAACGGATAGCGCTCGACCCGGCGGCGCAGCTCCAGCCGGCCGGACGGCGCGGCGAAATCGAATGCGACCCGGCGGAATTGCGGCGCGGTCGCGGCGTCGAGGCGGGCGCAATCGCCGAAGGTGTTGGTGCGCATCCGCTCCTGGCGGATACGGCCGAGATCAATGTCCGCGATCGCGATCTCGGGATGGTCGCTGAACCGCTCGGTCTCGGCCAGCGCATCGCCCATCTCGAAGATGCCGGCCTGGCCGTCCCAGGCGAGATCGGTCGTCGACTCGCCGGCGCCGGCCGCCGAATAGGCGTAGGCGGCGATGCACCGCGCCGATTGCGATGCGCATAAAAGGCGCCGCATCTGCGCCTTGCCGATGACGATGTTGCTGGCTGACAGGTTCAGCAAGATTTCGGCGCCGGCCGCCGCGCCCGCCGCGCTTGGCGGCTGCGGCACCCACAGATCCTCGCAGATCTCGACATGAAAAGTGAAACCGGCCCCAGCTGCTTGGTTAGGGCTGCCCGCCGCAAACAGCAAATCGACGCCGAACGGCGCCTCGTGCCCGGCCACCGCGATCGTGCCGCCGCGCAACCCTTCGCCCGAGGTGAAATGGCGCCGCTCGTAGAACTCGCGGTAGTTCGGCAGGAACAGCTTCGGCACAACGCCGAGCAGCCGCCCGCGGTGAATCGCCAGGCCGCAATTGTATAGCCGTCCTTCCCGGCGCAGCGGTGCGCCGACGACAAACACCGGGTTGAGCTTGCGGCTCGCCGCGATCAGCCGGCCCACCTGGCCCGCGACGGCGTCGAGCACCGCGTCCTGGAATAACAGATCGTCGATCGCGTAGGCCGACAGGCACAATTCCGGGAAGACCATCAACGCGACACTGGAGCCGTCGCCCGCGTCCACCTGTTCGAGCACCCGATCGCCGTTCGTCGCCGGCTCGGCAATCGCGACCTGCGGAACGCAGGCGCCGATCCGCACGAACTGGTGCCGGTAGGGTGAGAAAAAGCTCAACGGGCTCTAGCCCACCGGGATTCCGAGCGTCAGCGCGCAATCTACCGACTGCGGGTCGGGACGGCCGCGGTCTCGGCCTGCTCGGCGAAGCGGGCATGGGCCGCGATGTAGGAATCGACGTGGGTCGCCAACGCCTCGGGGTTGTCGGCAAAGAAATGGTCGGCGCCGGGGATCTTGCGGAAATCGATCTTGATGTCGCGCTGGTGCGACAGCTTGTGGACCAGTTTCTGCACCGCTTCCGGCGGCACCGAGCTGTCCTGGTCGCCGTGCAGGATCAGACCCGAGGACGGGCACGGCGCCAGAAAGCTGAAATCGTACTGGTTGGCCGGCGGCGCCACCGAGATGAACGACTCGATTTCCGGCCGTCGCATCAACAGCTGCATGCCGATCCAGGCGCCAAACGAATACCCGGCGACCCAGCATGACGTGGCATTCGGGTTGTAGCCCTGCAGCCAATCGAGGGCCGACGCGGCATCCGCCAGTTCGCCCTCGCCGCGGTCAAAGCTGCCCTGGCTCCGCCCGACCCCACGAAAGTTGAAGCGCAGCGTCGAAAAGCCGCGGCGCATAAAGGTCTGGTAGAGGGTGTAGACGACCTTGTTGTTCATCGTCCCGCCATGCAGCGGGTGCTGGTGCAGCACCAGCGCCATCGGCGCGGTGCCGCCGCGGGCATGGTGATAGCGACCCTCGATGCGCCCTTCCGGGCCGTTGATAATTATGTCAGGCATGGCAAACTCGGCTCAATTCTAATCGTTCAGGTGAACTATGTCGGGCAACTTCGAGCGAAATCCCCTGCGCTCCTCGCCTTATACTTGATCGCGCTAGTAGGGCAATTATATGCTCCTCTCAATGCCCGCAAGGCGGCCGCGCGGGGCGAGGCGGGATCGCGGTCTCGACGATAACATAGTGACTGCAATGCTTTTCAAAAACCTGCGTGACGAGATTGACGCAACGCTCGTGCGCGACCCGGCCGCGCGCTCGCGGCTGGAAGTCGTGCTGTGCTATCCCGGCTTTCAGGCATTGCTGTGTTATCGCCTGGCGCATTTTCTGTGGGAACGCCGCTGGCATCTCGCCGGGCGGCTGGTCTCGCATTTCGGGCGATGCGCCACCGGGATCGAGATCCATCCCGGCGCGGTCATCGGCAAGCGCCTGTTCATCGATCACGGCATGGGGGTGGTAATCGGCGAAACCGCCGAAATTGGCGACGACTGCACGCTGTACCAGGACGTGACGCTGGGCGGCACCTCGCTCGAACGCGGCCAGAAACGCCATCCGACGCTTGGCAACGACGTCATCGTCAGCGCCGGCGCGCAGGTGCTGGGACCGTTCCGCGTCGGCAACGGGGCGCGGATCGGTGCGCAAGCAGTGGTGCTGAAGGAGGTTCCCGAAGGCGCCACGATGGTCGGCATCCCGGCCCGTCCGGTCGGGTTTGCGCCCGGCCAGGGCGCGGCGGCATCGAGCGAGCCTACCTTCGAGCCCTACGCCTTTACCGGCGAGCTCCCCGACCCGGTCGCGCGGGCGCTCAACGCGCTGCTCGACGAGGTAGCGACGCTGCGGGCGCGGGTCGGCGAACTCGAACGCGAACGCGCGGCGGACACCGAGGATGCTCCGTCGGCACCGCCGGACCCGCTGGTGCGGCGCGTCGCCGGGGCGCGGCCATGAAAGCCGGCACCCGATGAAGCTAAGCACCAGGGGCCGCTATGCCGTGATGGCGATGGTCGACCTTGCCCGGCACAGCAACGGCCAACCCGTGTCGCTGGCCGAAATCGCCGAGCGGGAGGAGATCTCGCTGTCCTATCTGGAGCAGCTGTTCGCCAAACTGCGCCGGAGCGGACTGGTGAAAAGCGTGCGCGGGCCGGGCGGCGGGTATCTGCTGGCCCATGACCGCGACGAAACGCCCATCGCCGACATCATCGCCGCGGTCGACGAGCCGATCCACGCGGTGCGCTGCGCCCCCGGCGATGCGATCGGCTGCCGCAGCGACCGCAGCCGGTGCCTGACCCACGATCTATGGGAAGAATTGAGCAACCAGATCCGTTTTTATCTGAGATCGGTGTCGCTGGGCGATGTCTGCGAGAAGCGGGTGCTCGGCGCCAGCGGCGTCCCCCAGCGCGAGGGCTATCGGGCGGTGGAGCCGCGATGACCCGGCGCGAGACTTATCTCGACTGGAACGCAACCGCGCCGCTGCGGCCCGAGGCGCAGGCGGCGATGGTTGCCGCGCTCGCTCGCTGCGGCAATGCCTCCTCGGTGCATGACTGGGGCCGCGCCGCGCGGCACTGCGTGGAGCGGGCCCGCGAAACGGTAGCCGGGCTGGTCGGGGCCGCGCCCGAGGGGGTCGTCTTTGTCAGCGGCGGCACCGAGGCCAACCACCTGGCGCTGCTCGGCAGCGGGCGCGAGCGCATCCTGGTCTCCGCGATCGAGCACGGCTCGGTCTTGCAGGCGGCGCCCGGCGCCGAGCGCATCGCGGTCGACCGGGACGGGATCGTCGATCTGGCGCGGCTTGAGGCCCAACTCGCGGCCGATCCGCGTTCCGCCCTGGTTTCGGTCATGCTCGCCAACAACGAGACCGGGATCGTCCAGCCGGTCGCGGACATCGCCAGGCTCGCGCATGCCCGGGGTGCGCTCTTTCATTGCGACGCGGTGCAGGCGGCGGGCAAGGTGCCGTTCACGGACGATGAGATCGGGGCGGATTTGATCAGCCTGTCGGCGCACAAGCTTGGCGGCCCGCCCGGGATCGGCGCGCTCGTCGTGACCGGCAACGCCGAGGTGAGCGCGATGATCCGCGGCGGCGGCCAGGAACGCGGGCGTCGCGCCGGCAGCGAGAATTTGCCCGGCATCGCCGGCTTCGCGGCAGCGGCCGAAGCCGCCTTGGCCGGCATCGCCGAATACGCGCGCATCGGCAGGTTGCGCGACGCGCTCGAAGCGGCGGCACTGGGCGCGGCGCCGCGCGCCGTGGTCATCGGCGCGGGCATGAGGCGGCTCCCCAACACCAGCGCCCTGGCCTTGCCCGGGGCGCCGGCGGAGACCCAGATCATCGCGCTCGACCTCGACGGGGTCATGGTCAGCGCCGGCGCGGCGTGCTCGTCGGGCAAAGTCGGGCCGAGCCATGTGCTCGAAGCGATGGAGGTCCCGCCTGATATCGCCGCGGGCACGATCCGGATCAGCCTGGGCTGGACCACCGACGCGGCCGATATCGCCCATTTCCTCGATGCCTGGACGGCGCTCGCCCGACGCCTCGCCCAGCCTCGCCCGGCCAGAGCGGCATGAGCGGCCTCAATCCAATCGATCGGGCCAACCGGCTGCCGATCTATCTCGACAACCAGGCGACGACGCCGCTCGACCCGCGCGTGCTCGAGGCGATGCTGCCCTATTTCACCGAGCATTTCGGCAATCCGCACAGCGAGAGCCACGTCTACGGCAAGAACGCGGCGGCGGCGGTGGAGTTGGCGCGCGCCGACGTGGCGCGCCTCATCAACGCCGACCCGCGGGAGATCGTGTTCACCTCGGGCGCGACCGAGGCCAACAACCTCGCGCTGAAAGGGGCGGCTCATTTCGGCCGGGCCCACGCTGCGGCCGGCCGCCCCCCGCGCGACCGGATCATCGTCCTGACCACCGAGCATAAATGCGTCCTCGAAAGCGCCGCGTCGCTGGCGCGCGAGGGGTTCGCGGTGTCCTATCTGCCGGTCGAGCCGAGCGGGCTGGTATCGCTGGAGAGGCTTGCCGCCGCGCTGAGCGAGCGAACTCTCCTGGTCTCGGTCATGGCGGCGCATAACGAGATCGGCGTGATCCAGCCGCTCGCCGAATTGGGCGCGCTGTGCCGGGCGAAGGGTGTCTTGTTCCACACCGACGCGGCGCAGGCGTTCGGCAAGATTCCGCTCGATGTCGAGGCGATGAAGATCGACCTGATGTCGATCTCCGGCCACAAGATCTACGGGCCGAAAGGTGTGGGCGCGCTTTATGTGCGGCGCCGGCCGCGGGTGCGCCTGTTGCCGCTGATCGATGGCGGCGGGCAGGAGCGCGGCCTGCGTTCGGGCACCCTGCCGACCCCGCTTTGCGTCGGGCTGGGGCGCGCCGCTGCGCTCGCTTTCGCCGAGATGGGCGAAGAGGCGGCGCGGCTGCGCGGTTTGCGCGACCGGTTGCAGGCGAATCTGATGCGCCGGGTCGACGGGCTCACGATCAATGGCGACACCGAGCACCGTTTGCCCGGCAATGCGAACCTGTCGTTTCCCGGCCTGACCGCGTCCGAGCTGATCGAGGCTTGTCCAAGCGTCGCGATGTCGACCGGGTCGGCCTGCACCTCGGCGACGGTCGAGCCCTCCTACGTGCTGCGCGCCCTCGGCCTTTCCGACATGCTGGCGAATGGCTCGATCCGGCTCGGCCTGGGCCGTTTCACGACCGCTTCCGAGGTCGATTTCGCAATCGACGCGATCGCCGCCGCCGCGGGGCGGCTGCGCGCCGATCGGAGGATGACGGAAGGCGCCGGGACGCCTACATAAGGGTGTCGAGCGGCGGACGAGAGACCGGGAGAACGGGATCGATGGCTGGCAAGCAGGCTTTGTTGGTGACCGATGCGGCGGCCGAGCGCATCCAGGCGTTGCTGGCCGGGCGCGGCAAGCCCTCGGCGGGGGTGCGCATCGGGGTGCGGTCGCGCGGCTGCTCGGGGCTCAGCTACACGCTCGAATACGCCGACGAGAAGGGCAAATTCGACGAAATCGTCGAGGACAAGGGCGTGACCGTCCTCGTCGATCCGAAAGCGGTCATGTTCCTCCTCGGCACCGAGATGGATTACGTCGAGGAAAAGCTGCAATCGGGTTTCGTCTTTCGTAACCCGAACGAAAAGGGCCGCTGCGGCTGCGGCGAGTCGTTTCACGTGTGACGGCGGAGCCTGTCTCCGCCCGCGGTTGGGCCCGATGGGCGTAGCGAGCCCGCATTGTCATACCGGCGAAGGCCGGTATCCATGGCGGAAATGGGTCCCGGCCTTCGCCGGGACGACAATGAGGGTGGCAAGTGTCTATTTCATGACAGTCTGGGTCGCACATTAAGCTGTCGGGAGGCCGTCTGCGGTCCCGAGGAGTGGCGAGTTGGTGAAATTGTTTCAGATCGAGGAGCCGGACGGCTCGCCGGTCGATCCCGATGCGCCAGGGGCCGCCATCGGCATCGACATCAGCGGGGCTCAGGCTCAAATAGCCATCGCGGTCGGCGGGAATGCGGTCCCGTTGCTCGACCGCGAAGGGTTCGAGCGCGACCTGCCGGTGCCGTCGCCCGCCGCGCCGGGCGGGGAATGGCAGGCATTGTTCGAGGGCGCCCGGCTGCGCGCCGAGCGGGCGCTCGCTCAGCCGGTGACCCATGCCGTGCTGGCCGTGCCGTCGACCGCCGATCCGGCCTTCCTCGCGCTGCTGTCGGCGGCAAGCGAAGCGGCGGGGCTGGCCCTGTTGCGCATCGCTGCACCGGACGAAATCCGCACGGTTGCCGCCGGGTCGCCGGCGCTCGCCGCCGCGAGCCTCGCCGAGGACCTTGCGCCGCCGGCCGCTACGCCTTAAGCGAGCTGATGCGATGCCGAGGATGATCTTTATCGAACGCGACGGCGCGCGCCGCGAGGTCGACGCTCCGCTCGGGCTGTCGGTGCTCGAGATCGCCCACAAGAACGACATCGACATCGAAGGCGCCTGCGAGGGTTCGCTCGCCTGCTCGACCTGTCATGTGATCGTCGATCCCGAGTGGTACGAATTGTTGGCGGAGGCGAGCGAGGACGAAGAGGACATGCTCGATCTCGCCTTCGGCCTGACCGCGACGTCGCGCCTCGGCTGCCAGATCATCATCACCGAGGAGTTTGACGGCCTGACCGTGCGGTTGCCGGCGAACACCCGTAACATGCTGCTCGGCTGAGCCATGACGGGCGCGCTGTTCGGCCGCCTGGTCGCCGCCTCGGGGGCGGTCTGGCCGGCCTACACACGGCACGAGTTCGTCCTGCGTCTGGCGCGCGGCGATCTGCCCGAAGCCGCGTTCCGCCGATATCTCGTACAGGATTATCTGTTCCTGCTGCATTTCGCGCGAGCCTGGGGGCTGGCGGTCTACAAATCGGATACGCTGGCCGAGATGCGCCGGGCGCAGGCGCTGGTCGCCGCGACGCTCGATGTCGAGATCGGGCTGCATATCGACTATTGCCGCGGCTGGGGTCTGTCGGAGACCGCCATGGCGGCGGAGCCCGAGGCGTTGGCGACGGTAGCCTATAGCCGCTTCGTGCTCGATCGCGGGCTCGCCGGCGACCGGCTCGATCTCGAAATCGCGCTGGCGCCGTGCATTGTCGGGTATGCCGAGATCGCGGCCGAACGCATCGCCGACCCGGCGACCCGGTGCGAGGGCAACCGCTATCGCGAATGGCTCGACATGTATGCCGGCGCCGAGTATCAGGGCCTCGCCCGCGAGGCCGCGGCGGCGCTCGACGAGCAATTCGCTCGACGCGGCGGCGAGGGCCGCTTCCCGGCCCTGGCTGCGTCCTTTGCCACCGCCGCCCGGCTGGAAGGCGATTTCTGGCAGATGGGCCTTGATGCCGCGCGATGAACGCGCTCGCTGACATCGATCTGCCCGGCGATCCGGCCGGCCACCGCATCGTCGTCGCGATGTCAGGCGGAGTCGATTCGTCGGTGACCGCGGCACTCCTCGTCCGCGCCGGGTTCGCGGTCATCGGCATCACGCTGCAGCTTTACGATCACGGCGCGGCCACCGGCAAAAAGGGCGCCTGCTGCGCCGGGCAGGATGTGCGCGACGCGGCCCGGGTGGCCGAACGTCTCGGCATCCCGCATTACGTGCTCGATTACGAGGCACGGTTTCGTGACGAGGTCATCGCCGATTTCGCCGACAGCTACCGCCGCGGCGAAACGCCGGTCCCGTGCATCCGCTGCAACGAGCGCATCAAGTTCCGCGACCTGTTGGGGACGGCCCGCGATCTCGGCGCCAGCGCGCTGGCGACCGGGCATTACGCGCGCCGTGTGCCGGGACCGCAGGGCGCCGAACTGCATCGGGCCCGCGACGATGCGCGCGACCAGAGCTATTTCCTCTATCGCACGACCCGCGCCGAACTCGACTTCCTGCGGTTCCCGCTCGGCGCCTTGGCCAAGGACGAGACCCGCGCTTTGGCGCGCGAGTTCGCGCTGCCGGTCGCGGCAAAGCCGGACAGCCAGGACATCTGCTTCGTGCCGCAGGGCTCCTACGCCGCGCTGGTGACGCGGCTCGCCCCCGAGTCGGGCGAGCCGGGCGACATCGTCGACGCGGCCGGACGGGTGCTCGGTCGGCACAACGGCATCGCCCATTTCACCGTCGGCCAGCGCAAGGGGTTGGGCCTCGCGGGACCGGAGCCGCTCTATGTGCTGCGGCTCGACGCGGGCACAGGGCGCGTCGTGGTCGGCCCGAAAAGCGCGTTGGGCGGGACCCGCGTCGCGCTCGCCGAATTGAATTGGCTGGCCGCGCCGATCGCAGCCGGCGCCGGCGTCCGGGTTACCGCCAAGCTGCGCTCGGCGCAGCCGCCCGTGCCGGCGACCCTCCATACGTTGCCACCGGCGAAGCGGGGCAGGGGAGGGGATGAGGCAGAGGGCGAGGCAGAGCTCATCCTCGACGCTCCGGCCGGTGCTATCGCTCCCGGCCAGGCGGCTGTGCTTTACGATGGCGAGCGTCTGCTCGGCGGCGGCTGGATACGCCGCGGAAAGACGCTGCCGGGCGATCCCTCGACGGCGACCGGCGAAGCTTGACCCAAAGCAGGCCATCTCCTATATGCGGGACCGCGCGGCGGGGTAGCTCAGTTGGTTAGAGCAGGGGAATCATAATCCCAAGGTCGGGGGTTCAAATCCCTCTCCCGCTACCAAACTAAATCAAAGACTTAACCGAGAAATGGCCGCCTGCGGGCGGCTTTTTCATGTCGCAGAGACTTGCGACAAGTAGCAAGCGTTTCCAACCATTTTCAATGGCTGCCGGCGAGTCCGTGCGACATGGATGCGACATCACGGGCTTCATGTCGTGGAAAACAGCGTGGAAGAGTGACCCGGCTTTTGGGGTGAACAGCGCCGAATAGGGACCCACCCCGGGAATCGTCGAATGCTCCCTCTGGTTGTAGCGGGGAGCGTGGCCGGGGATGGTAACGGTGG
>CAMATN010000054.1 GCA_945861155.1 Rhizobium sp. Q54 | reverse complement strand
TCGATCCGGGTCGCCTGCTTGTCCGCGAATATCGCGTGGAAGCCGTCAAGATACGGCAGCCCCTGGTGATAGTACTCGCGGTTGCGCTCCCCCTTGATCGCCTGGCCGATCTCGTACGAGACGAACTTGAACGGACCGGAACCCAGGATATTTTTCTGGTACCAGTTGGGGTCCTTGTCGAGCACCGCCTTGCGGTAGATGAAGGCGTAAGGGTCGGCGAGCGCCGGCAGGAACGCATCGGTCGCGTATTTGAGACGGAAGACGAGCGTCGTCGGGTCGGGCGCCTCGACCGCCTCGACCATCACGAAATTGCTCTGGCGCACGCTGGCGACGCCCTGGGCTGGGAAGATGATCTTCTTCCAGGTCGTCGCCAAATCGTCGGCCGTGAGCGGCGAGCCGTCGTGGAACTTGACGCCCTGGCGGATCTTGAAGTTGAAGGTTTTGCCGCCGTCGCTCGGTGTCGGCATCTCGGTGCACAGGTCGCAGACCAGCGGCCCGGTGACCGACGGGTCGTTCGGATCGGGCCGGATCAGCACGCTGTAGAACGGCGCGGCCGAGTGGATCGTCGCATAGGTTTCCTCGCGATGCCCATCGAAGCTCGGCGGCGCATCGGCCGGGATCATGTAGACGAGCGTGCCGCCGCGTTTTGGCGTTTCCGCGGCGATTGCCGAGGGGGCCAAGGCGGCGATCGCACCCGCGATCAGAAAACCCGATGCGAGCCTCATTCGTTTCCCTCTCCCGTGATGGTCGATCTGGTGATTTGGTCCGCTGATGGGCGCTACTGGTCGAGCCAGACGGTCGCCAGGTCCTGGTTGAGATAGTGGCTCGGGCTGACCTTCCATCCCTTGACATAGGAATGGTGGGGAACCGTCCGGTACCACCACAGCAAGAAGATCTCGTGCGCCTGAACATCGAGCGTATGCTTCTCGAAGGCGCGCATCAAGCCGCGTTGCTTGGCGGCGTCGGTCTCGCGCAGCATCTTGTCGTAGAGATCGAGTGCCGGTTGGTCTTCGAACTGCCCGTAATTGGCGGCATAGGTCGGCAGGTAGCGTTGCACGTCGAGCAGCGGGTTGACGACGGCTTGGCAGTTGCCGGACAGGACGACGTCGAAATTACCGCTGCGCTGCGCTTCGTACCAGGGACCGGTCTGCGCCACGCGCTGGGTGACCTTGAGCCCGATCTTGCTCCATTCATCGATCACCCAGGCGGCGTTGTATTTGTAGGGCTGGTCGATGTTGCGGTTCAGTACTTCAAAGCTCAGCCCCTCGGCTCCGGCCTCCTTGAGGAGGCGCCGTGCCTCGGTTCGCGACTTTTCGATGTCGCGCCAATACCCGGCGACTTCGTGCAATTCCTGCTTGGTCGCGGCGAGGGGCGAGCCCGGGAAGACGATGCCGCCGACCGTATGCACGTTGGCGATCTTGGCAAGCTCCGGCGCGCCGGCCCAGCGATCGATCGCCAGGGTCAGCGCACGCCGCACGCGGGCGTCGTCGAACGGCTTTTTCTTGTGGTTCGGCTCGATCAGGCTGCCGCAGTTCCAGTCGCTCTTCTGCACCGTGATCTTGTCGCCGAGCGCGCCCACCAACTCGTCCGCCACCGTGGGCGGAAAGCCGCGGAACTCGATCGCCGCGCGGCCGCCGCGCAATGCCGCGACCCGGGTCGCCTGCTTGTCGGCGAAGATACCGACGAAGCCATCGAGATAGGGCAATCCCGGCTGGTAATACTCAGTATTGCGCACCCCCTTGATCGACTGGCCGATTTCAAACGCGGAGAATTTGAACGCTCCCGATCCTGAGATGTTTTTTTCGTACCAGCGCGGATCCTTGTCGAGGACTTCCTTTTTGTAGATCCAGTTTTGCGGACCGGCGAGCGCCGGCAGAAACGCATTGGTCGCGAATTTGAGGCGAAAGACCACGGTCGACGCGTCGGGCGCGTCGATCTTGTCGACCATGATGAAATGGCTTTCGCGGGCGCTCAGCGCACCCTCCGGCGGGAACACGATTTTGTGCCAACTCGCCACCACGTCCGCGGCGGTCAACGCCGCGCCGTCATGCCATTTGACGCCGTCGCGGATCTTGAAGGTGTAGGTCTTGCCGCCATCGGTCGGCTTCGGCATCTCGGTGCACAGGTCGCAGACCAAATCCGCCGACGAGCCTGGATTTTCCGGATTGGCGCGGATCAGCACGCTGTAGAACGGTGCGGCTGCTTGCACGGTCGCGAAGGTCGTCTCGCGGTGACCGTCGAAACTGGGCGGCGCGTCCGCCGGGATCACATAAGAGAGCGTGCCGCCCCGCTTTGGGGTCTCCGTCGCGTTTGCCGGCAGGGCGAGCGAAAGCGCGGCGGCGAGGCCCACCGCAAGCCGTAACTGCAATGCCATGTCTTCCTCCCGTTCGCCGTCGTTTTCATTGCCGCGTTCGGTTGCTTTTCGAGCCCGGTTTGTCGAGCCAGGTTATTTGTCGAGCCAAATTGTCGCGAGGTCCTGGTTCATGAAATGGCTCGGGCCGATCTTCCAGCCCTTGACATAGGAGCGGTGGGGAACGATCCGGTACCACCACATGCTCAATATGTTGTGCACCTGGTCGTCGAGCGTGTGCTTCTCGAAGGCGCGCATCACGACGCGCTGCTTCGCCGGATCGGGCTCATGCAGCATCTTCTGGTAGAGCTCGACCGCTTTCGGGTCCTCGAAGCGACCGTATTGCTCGGTGAAAACCGAGGGCGGCTGATACTTGCCGACGTCGAGCACCGGGTTGATCACGCTCTGGCAATTGCCCTCGAGGCCGACATCGAAGGTGCCGTTGCGCAGCGCCGCGAACCAGGGTCCGGTCGGCTCGACGCGCTGAGTGACCTTGAGCCCGATCTTGCTCCACTCGTCGACAAACCAGGTGCCGAGATACTTGAACGGCTGGTCGACGTTGCGGTTGAGCAATTCAAAGCTGAGCCCCTCGGCGCCGGCCTCCTTCAGCAGACGCCGCGCCTCGGCCCGCGATTTCTCGATATCGGGCCAGTAGCCGGCAAGCTGCTCCAGCTCCTGCCTGGTCGCGGCGAGGGGCGAGCCGGGAAAGACGATGCCGCCAACGGTCTTCATGATCGCGATCTTTGACAGCGGCGGTGCGCCCTGCCAGCGGTCGATCGCCAAGGTCAGCGCGCGCCGCACCCGGACATCGTCGAACGGCTTCTTCTGGTGGTTGGGGGTGGCGATCAGGCCGCAATTCCAATCGCTCTCCTGCACCGTGACCTTGTCGCCGAGCGCGCCGACCAGTTCGGCGATCGCCGAAGGCGGCAGCCCGCGGAACTCCATCGCGGCGCGGTCGCCGCGGATCGCGTCCAGCCGGGTGGCTTGCTTCGCCGCGAAGATCCCGATGATCCCGTCGAGATACGGCAATCCCTTGTGGTAGTAGTCGGTGTTTCTCTCGCCCCTGACCGCCTGGCCGATCTCGTAGCTGACCAGCTTGAACGGGCCGGACCCAAGAATGTTCTTCTCGTACCAACGCGGATCCTTATCGAGGATCTCCTTTTTGTAGATGTAGGTATACGGATCGGCGAGCGCCGGGATAAACGCGGTGGTCGGGAATTTGAGCCGGAACACCACGGTCGAGGGGTCCGGCGTCTCGATCTTGTCGACCATCACGTAAAAGCTCTGGCGCGCGCTGGTCAGGCCTTCCGGCGGGTCGACGATCTTGCGCCAGCTCGCCGCCACGTCCTGCGCGCTCAACGGCGAACCGTCATGCCATTTGACGCCGTCGCGGATCTTGAAGGTGTAGGTCTTGCCGGCGTCGGTCGGAATCGGCATCTCGGTGCACAGATCGCACACGAAATCGGTCGAGGCCGGGTTCATCGGGTTGACCCGGATCAGCACGCTGTAAAACGGCGCCGTCGCGTGCACCGTCGCGTAGGTCGCCTCGCGGTGGCCGTCGAAGCTCGGCGGGGCGTCCGCCGGGATCATATAGGTGAGCGTGCCGCCCCGCTTTGGCTGTTCGGCCGCCACCGGCAGGGCAAGCGATAGAGCGGCGGCGAACCCGGCCGCGAAGGATAGCTTCCGTCCCATTTTGTCCTCCCGTTCGTTTTGTTTTTTTGTATTTTTTCGATGCTAGACGATGCCGCCGTTCCTGGCGAGCCGCCAAATGGGGTTGGGTGCGCGAACGGAAGGCGGGGCCGGCTCGCCGGACCGTGCCGAGGGCGTTACCCGCCGCGCCAGGGCGGCAAAAGCCGTCCTGGCGTCATCGGTTCGCAGGTTATTTGTCGAGCCAGATCGTCGCCAGATCCTGGTTGAGGAAATGACTCGGGCTGATCTTCCAGCCCTTGACGTAGGTGCGATAGGGCACGATGCGATTCCACCACACGATTTTGGTCGCGTGGGCCTGCGTGTCCATGACGAGCTTCTGGAATTCGTACATCAACGCGCGCTGCTTCTGCGGATCGGCCTCGTGCAGGATCTTGTTGTAGAGTTCCACCTGTTGCGGATCCTCGTAGGCGCCGTAATTCTCGTCCGAGGTCGGCAGATAGGGTTGCACGTCGAGCACCGGGTTCACCGTGCTGCGGCAAATTGGATAATGCACGATCGCGAACTGCCCGGTGCGCATCGCCTGGAACCACGGCCCGGTCGGCACGACCTTCTGGGTTACCTTGACTCCGATCTTGCTCCACTGGTCGATGAGCCAGATCCCGATATATTTGTAGGGCTGATCGACATCGCGGTTTAACAGCTCAAAGCTCAGGTTTTCGGCGCCGGCTTCCTTCAACAGCCGTTTGGCCTCGGCGCGCGACTTCTCGATATCGGGCCAGAAGCCGGCGATCTTCTGCAGATCCTCCTTGCTGGCCGCGAGCGGTGCGCCCGGGAAGACGATGCCGCCGACCGTCTTGACGATAGCGATCTTGGACAGCGACGGCGCGCCGCCCCAGCGGTCGATCGCCAGCGACAGCGCGCGGCGCACCCGCACGTCGTCGAATGGCTTTTGCTTGTGGTTGAAGAACAGGTCGCTGCCGCAGTTCCAATCGCTCTCCTCGACCGTGATCTTGTCGCCAAGTTCCTTCTGCAGTTCGTCGCGCGCCGATGGCGGCATGCCGCGGAACTCCAGCGCGGCGCGGTCGCCGCGGATCGCTTCGACCCGGGTTGCCTGCTTTGGCGCGAAGATCGCCTCGAACCCGTTGAGATAGGGCTTGCCCTGGTGGTAGTAGTCGGGGTTGCGTTCGCCCTTGATCGACTGGCCGGCCTCATAGCTGACAAACTTGAAGGGGCCCGACCCCATCACGTTCTTCTCGTACCAGTGGGGGTCTTTCTCGATGATCTCCTTCTTGTAAATGTACCCGAAGGGATCGGCGAGCGTCGGCAAAAAGGCCGATGTCGCGAATTTCAGGCGGAAGACGACGGTCGTCGGGTCCGGGTTCTCGACCTTCTCGATCAGCGCCTGATAATTGCTGGACCGCGCGCTGAAAACGCCCTCGGGCGGAAAGGTCATTTGTTGCCAGTTCGCCGCCACGTCGGCGGCGGTCAGGGGCGACCCGTCGTGGAACTTGACCCCTTGGCGGATCTTGAAGGTGTAGGTCTTGCCGCCATCGGCCGGCTGCGGTATCTCGGTGCACAAATCGCACGTGAAATCGGTCGCCGAGCCCGGGTTTTCGGGATTGACCCGCATCAGAACGCTGTAGAACGGCGCGGTCGCATGCACGGTCGCGTAGGTCTGCTCGCGGTGGCCGTCGAGGCTCGGCGGCGCATCCGCCGGGATCATGTAGGTCAGAACGCCGCCGCGTTTCGGCGTTTCGGCCCCGATGGCGGGCGCAACCGCGGTGGCCGCGGCGAGCGCTGCCGCGAGTGATAATCGGTATGCGTAATCCACGCTTTCTCTCCGTTTTATTGCGGGGAGTCGCCGAGACGCATGGCCCTCTGTTCGGTTGTTGGCGGTAGGGTCCCCGCTGCGGCGGCCACTGAGCCGGCGGACAGACGGGGGCTACCGGATCACCCGATCCCCGTGGTCGAGACAGGGCCGGTTTGTCTTATTGGCCGGCTTGTCCTTATTGATCGAGCCAGACTGTCGCCAAATCCTGGTTGAGATAGTGGCTCGGGCTGATTTTCCAGCCTTTCATGTAGGAACGGTGCGGCACGATGCGGTACCACCACGGCGTCACGATCTCGTGGACCTGGGTATCGAGCGTGTATTTTTCGAATTCCCGCATCGCCACCCGCTGCCTGGCGGGGTCGGGCTCGTGCAGCATTTTCTGGTACAGCTCGATCGACTTGGCGTCCTCGTAGCCGCCGTAATTCTCGGTATAGACGCTCTGCGGCAGGTACTTGCCGACATCGAGCGGTGGGTTGACCACACCCTGGCAATTGAAGTCGACCGTGACGTCGAACGTCCCGGCCCGCAACGCCTCGTAGAAGGGGCCGGTCGGGATCACCCGCTGGGTGACTTTGAGACCGATCTTGGTCCATTCGTCCATCACGAAGGCTGCTACGTATTTGTAGGGCTGGTCGATGTTGCGGTTCATCAATTCGAAGCTGAGCCCCTCGGCGCCGGCCTCCTTCAACAGGCGCCTCGCCTCGGCGCGCGCCTTCTCGATATCCGGCCAGTAGCCGGCGAGAAGCTGCAGCTCCTCCTTGGTCGCGGCGAGGGGCGAGCCGGGGAAGACGATGCCGCCGACGGTGCGCACCGTCGCGATCTTCGATAGCGCCGGGGCGCCCTTCCACTGGTCGAGCGCCAGGGCGAGCGCGCGGCGCACCCGGACGTCGTCGAACGGCTTTTTCTTGTGGTTGGGGGTGATCAGATTGGCGCAGTTCCAGTCGCTCTCCTGCACTGTGACCTTGTCGCCGAGGTCCTTGACCAGCTGCTCGCGGGCCGAGGGCGGCATCCCGCGGAACTCGGCGGCGGCGCGGTCGGCGCGGATCGCGTCGAGCCGGGTCGCCTGCTTGTCGGCGTAGATCGCGATGAAGCCATCGAGATACGGCAAGCCCTTATGATAGTAATCGGGGTTGCGCACGCCCTTGATCGACTGGCCGGTTTCGTGGCTGGCGAACTTGAACGGGCCCGACCCCATAATGTTCTTCTCGTACCAGTGCGGATCCTTGTCGAGGACCGATTTCTGGTAGACGAAGGCGAACGGATCGGCCAAAGCGGGCAGAAACGCCGATGTCGCGAATTTGAGGCGGAAAACGACGCTGGCCGCATCCGGCGCCTCGACCTTGTCGACCATCGTGAAATGGGCTTCGCGGGCGCTGGTGACGCCCTTGCGCGGCTGCACGATTTCCTGCCAGCTCGCGGCCACATCGGCGGAGGTCAGCGCCGACCCGTCGTGAAACTTGACCCCAGGCCGGATCTTGAAGGTGTAGGTCTTGCCGCCATCGGTCGGCGTTGGCAGCTCGGTGCACAAATCGCAGACAAAATCCGATGTCGACCCGGCGTTTTCCGGGTTGACCCGGATCAGCACGCTGTAGAACGGCGCCACCGAATGCACCGTCGCGAAGGTTGTCTCGCGATGCCCGTCATAGCTCGGCGGGGCATCGGCCGGGATCATGTAGGTCAGCGTGCCGCCGCGCTTCGGGGTGTCGGCCAGGGCCGCCGCCGTGCAGCCGAGAACGAGGCCCAGGCCGGCGGCGAACACGGTGCGGATCATAGGCGCGGACTCCTGGTTTGAACGATCGCTCCCGTGCGGCGCTACTGCACCACGTCGCAGGCAACCCAGTGGTTAGGCCGCAATTCCCGCAATTGCGGCCGCGTGCGCCTGCACTCCGCGACGGCGAGCGTGCAGCGCGGATGGAAGACGCAGCCCGGCGGCGGGTTGATCGGGCTCGGCACCTCGCCCGCGACCGGCTGGAACGCGCGGGTCGCCTCGACGACCGGGTCCGGTATCGGGACCGCGGCGAGCAATGCCCTGGTGTAGGGATGCAGCGGGTTGTCGAACAACTCGTCGCACGCGGCAAGCTCGACCACCCGGCCGAGATACATGACCGCGACGCGCTGGCACAGATGCCGCACGACCGACAGATCATGCGCGATGAACAGATAAGTCAGGTTGAATTTGTCGCGCAAATCCTCGAGCAAATTGATGATCTGCGCCTGAATCGACACGTCGAGAGCCGAGACCGCCTCGTCGCACACGATGAATTCGGGGTTGAGCGCGAGGGCGCGCGCGATGCCGACCCGCTGGCGCTGGCCGCCCGACATCTCGTGCGGATAGCGGTCGGCGAAATTGGGATTGAGGCCGCACAGCGATAGGAGCTCGGCCACGCGCGCGGATCGGCGGCCGGCATCGGGCTCGACGCCGTGCACCCGCATCGGCTCGCCGATGATCGAGCCGACCTTCATGCGCGGGTTCAGCGAGCTGTAGGGGTCCTGAAAGATGACCTGGATGCGCCGGCGCAGCGCGACCAGATCGCGCCGGCCGAGCTTGGCGATATCGACGCCGTCATAGAGGATCTCGCCGGCGGTTGGCGTTTCGAGCCGCAGAATGCACCGGCCCATCGTTGTCTTGCCACAGCCGCTCTCGCCGACCAGCCCGAGCGTTTCGCCGCGGCCGATCACGAGGTCGACCCCGTCGACCGCCTTGACGTCGCCGACGTGGCGGCGCGCGATCATCCCCTCGGTCACCGGGAAATGCATGCGCAGGCCGCGCACCTGCAGCAGCGGCCCCTGATTGCCGGCCGTATTGCCCACCGGCTTGCCGGCCGCGTGGCTCGCCACATCGCCGGCGATCGCGGTCATGCCGCCTCTCCGGCGACGGCGGCCAGTTCATTGCTGCGATAGCAGGCGGCGAACTGGCCCGGCGCGCCGGCCGCCTCCAAGGGTGGCGGCGCCTCGGCACAGCGCGCGATCGCGAAGCGGCAGCGCGGCCGGAACGAGCAGCCGCGATCGAGACGGGTCAGGTCGGGCGGCGAGCCTTCGATCGGGTCGAGCCGGGCTTGCCGCGGGCGGTCGAGCCGGGGCACCGAGCGTAAGAGCGCCAGCGTGTAAGGATGATGCGGGTCGTGATAGAGCGCCGCGGCGCTGCCGCTTTCGACGATGCGGCCGGCATACATCACGTTGACTCGGCTGGCGTAACGCGCGACGACCCCGAGATTGTGCGTGATGATGATCAGCGCGACGCCGAGCCGGCGTGTCAAACTCTGCATGAGCTCGAGGATCTGCGCCTGGATCGTCACGTCGAGCGCGGTGGTCGGCTCGTCGGCGATGATCAGCTTGGGGTCGCACGCCAGTGCGATTGCTATCATGATGCGCTGGCGCATGCCGCCCGACAGCTGATGCGGGTATTGCTTGAGGCGGCGCTCGGAATCGGCGATGCCGACCAGCCCCAACAGCTCGATCGCGCGGCGCTGCGCCGCTACGGGATCGTGGCCGCGATGCTGTTCGATCGTCTCGGTGATCTGGCGGCCGATCGTCAGGACCGGGTTCAGCGAGGTCATCGGCTCCTGGAACACCATGCCGATGTCGCCGCCGCGCACGTTGCGCATCTGCTCCTCGGAGAGCTGCATCAGGTCGCGGCCCGCGAAGATGACTCTGCCTTGCGTGACCCGCCCGGGCGGGTCCGGGATCAGACGCAGCAGCGACAGCGCGCTGACTGACTTGCCCGACCCGCTTTCGCCGACGATTGCCACAGTCTCGCCGGGGTCCACGGTATAGGAGATGCCGTCGACCGCCCGCACGAGCCCCGCGCCGGTGCGGAACTCGGTATGTAAATCGATTACCTCGAGGAGTGGCGGCAAGCGGTACGTCCTCCCTGTCCCAAATTTAGCCTGTCCCGAATTTAGCGCCGTTGGTAGCGGGGGCGAGGGGTACTGTCAACGCCGCTGCCCGCCGAATCATGGTCGCCGCGGGGTCAGACTGGCCGCGAATTGGCTCGCAAGAGCGGGTGGCCACGTGAGATCGGCAATTACGATTAGCTATGGATACCCAAAGGGTGGGTAGTCTCGCCGTTTTCGCGGCTCGAAGAGGCTTCTGGGTTCTTCGAGCGGGGCTTGGCGGCTGTGCCGGCGGCGACCCGACCGGCCCGACAAGCGACACTCGCCCGCCCGCTTGTTAACCTGGAAAGATCGGCCGTATAGGAAGCGCGATGCAACAGCCCGAGGGCCGCGGCCCCCAGGACGGCAAGACCGATCGCGGCGGCAGGCTTGCCGGCGGGACAATCGGCGCCATGACCGGCGCGTTGCGGCGCAAGCTGTCGGCAATTGTCAGGTTCAGCCGCTACGCGCTGCACCGCTTCAACCGCGACGGCTGTTTCGCCGCGTCGGGCGCGCTCAGCTACACGACGCTGGTGTCGTTCGTACCGCTCGGCGTGATCACGCTCGGGTTCCTGTCGGCCTTCCCCAATTTCGGCCCGCTGCGGCAGGAATTGCTGGCCCTCGTCTTCAGCAATTTCGTGCCCGAGATCAGCGAGCAGGCGGCGTGGTGGTTTCAGTACTTCGCCGGCTCGGCGGCACAGACCACCGCGATCGGCATCGTCGGTTTCGCCGGCACCGGCATCCTCCTGTTGGTGACGGTCGAGGACCAGCTGAACGCGCTGTGGCGGGTGACGACGTCGCGGCCGTGGACGCAGCGGGTTCTTGCCTACTGGACGCTGTTGACGCTCGGTCCGCTGCTGGTCGGCATGAGCCTGACGTTGTCGACCTATCTCGACACCGCCGCGCGTCGCGCCGGCTTCGATCCCGAGGCGCTCGTCCAGTTCGCCGGCGGCTGGCCGCATGCGCTGGCGCGGCTCGTGCCGTTCCTGTTGGAGCTGGTCGCCTGCACACTCCTTTATTCGCTGATTCCCAATTGCGCGGTGCGCTGGCGCGACGGCGTGCTCGGCGCGGCGGTGGCGGCAGCGGCGATCGAGATGCTGAAAATCGGCTTCGCGGTCTATATCGGAGCGATGTCGTCCTACCAGACGGTGTACGGGGCGATCGCGGCGATCCCGATCTTCCTGTTATGGATGTACGTGTCGTGGATGGCGGTGCTGCTGGGTGCGGTGGTGGCGGCGAACCTGGCAACCTGGCGGATCGACGAACGGCTCGCCCAGCTCAGCAGCGGCGGCGTGCGGCTCGGCTTCAGCCTGTCGGTGATCGCCGTGCTGGCTCGGGCGCAGCGCCGCGGCGGGACCCTGCGCACCGCCGCGCTGGCGCGGGAACTCGGCGTCGCCACCTCGGTCATCGACGAGCATTTGCAGACCCTGGCCCGCGCCGGCTTCGTCGCGCCGACCCAGGACGGCGCGTGGGTGCTCGCCTGGAACCCGGAGACCGTGACGCTGCACGACCTTTATGTCGCACTCGGCCTGCCGCTCGCCGGCAGCTGGCTGGCGCGGCCCTTGGCGCCGTGGCAGGTCCAGGTCGCGCCGGCGATGGACCGGATCGTCAAGGCCGAAGCTGCGGCGATGCGGGTGACCCTGGCGGCGCTCCTGGCCGAGATTCAAGCCCCGGCGGCGCCGGTCGGCACGGTTCCGGTCGGGGGCATGCCGGCGAGCGCCTCGCGCAGGGCGGTTGCCGACCGCGCCGTGTCGGAGTAGGGAAGCGTTGGGCATAGGGAGGCGGTCGGAGGAATGACTGACGAGATCGCCGAGGACGAGCCGTTTGCGCCGTTCGCGCGCTGGTTCGCGCTCGCCGCGAAAAGCGAGCCTCTGGCCGAGACGATGACGCTCGCCACCGCGACAACGGACGGGCGGCCGTCGCTGCGCGCGGTGCTGCTCAAGGGAGTGGATGTCGAGGGTTTCGTCTTCTACACCAATCTCGAAAGCCGCAAGGCGCAGGAGCTGTCCGCCAACCCCCGCGCGGCGCTGTGCTTTCACTGGAAGTCGCTGGCCCGGCAGGTCCGCGTCGAGGGCAACGTGACGCCGGCTTCGGACGCGGCGGCCGATGCCTATTTCGCGAGCCGGTCGCGCGACAGCCGGATCGGCGCCTGGGCCTCCGATCAATCGCGGCCGCTGGCGAGCCGGGAGGTGCTTGAAACCCGCTTTGCGACGTTCAGTCGACAATACGCCGAGCAGGCGGCCGTGCCGCGGCCGGCGAACTGGGCGGGGTTGCGCGTCAAGCCCGATCGGATCGAATTTTGGCAGGAGCGGCCGTTTCGTCTGCACGACCGGGTCTTGTTCGTGCGCGAGGGCGAGAGCTGGCGCAAGGAGCGCCTGTTTCCGTGAACGCGGCGGCGTTGCAGCGCCTGCGGGTGCGCGCGACCTACGCCTCGTTGGCGGTCGCGGCGGTGCTGATCGCCGCCAAGCTGATCGCGTGGATCGGCACCGGATCGGTCGCGCTGTTGGCGAGCCTGATTGATTCGCTGGTCGACTTCGCCGCCTCGCTGGTCAATTTCTTTGCCGTGCGCCACGCCGCGACGCCGGCCGACCGCGAGCACCGGTTCGGCCACGGCAAGGCCGAGCCCCTCGCCGCGCTCGGCCAATCCGCCTTCCTGGTCGGGAGCGCCCTGCTGCTGATGGCCGAGGCGGTTCGCCGGCTGGTGGCGCCCGCGCCGATCGAAAACCCGCCGGTCGGCATCGCGGTAATGCTGTTCTCGATGGCGATGACGGTTGGGCTGGTCGCCTATCAGCGCCATGTCGTGCGCCAAACCGGATCGCTGGCGATCACCGCCGACGAGTTGCACTACCGGGGCGATCTTGTGATGAACGCGAGCGTCATCGCGACGCTGGTGATCGCGAGCATGTTTTCGGTGCCGCTCCTCGATCCGATTTTCGGCGCCGCGATCGGGCTGTGGATCATCTACAGCGCGACAAAAATCGCCCGGTTGTCCTTGACCCAGCTGATGGATCGCGAACTGCCCGACGAGGAACGCGCCCGGGTGCGCGCTATCGCCGAAAGCCATCCCGAGGTCAGCGCGGTTCATGACATCCGCACGCGGGTCGCCGGACCGACCGCGTTCATCCAGCTCCATATCGAGATGGATGGAGCGATGAACCTGCTGCGGGCGCATGAGATCTCGGACCTCGTCGAGGCGCGTCTGCGCCGGGCTTTTCCGCACGCCGAGATCATGATTCACGAGGATCCGGCCGGCATCGAAGAGCACGTCAGTTTCCCAGCTCCCGGGGCCCGCGCCGTCATATCGAGTATTGAGGGCCGCGCCGCCGATCCTGAGACCGGCGAATCCACCGAGCCCCAGCATCGCCCGGGCCTTCGCGCGTAGGTTGCGGCCCGGGCGGATAGAGCGCTATCGACCGGTCCTCGGGCGCCGTGAGCCGCTGCGCCCGTCGGCTTGTCGCCGCGGCGTTTCCCCGCCACACTGCGCCTACCGCCGTTGGAGCGCCCGCGATGAAAAACCAGCCGACCGGCCATACCGGCCGCCATTTCCTGCAGATTCCCGGCCCGACCAACGTGCCCGACCGGGTATTGCACGCGATCGCCGCCCCGACAATCGACCACCGCGGCCCCGAATTCGCCACCCTCGGCAAGGAGGTCGTCGCCGGCCTGAAACGGGTGTTCCAGACCAAGGGCACGGTCGTGATCTATCCCTCGTCCGGCACCGGGGCGTGGGAGGCCGCGCTCGTCAATACGCTGTCGCCGGGCGACCGGGTGCTGATGTTCGAGACCGGCCATTTCGCCAGCCTGTGGCGGCAGATGGCGACCCGGCTCGGGCTCGACATCGAGTTCGTCGCCGGCGATTGGCGGCATGGCGTAGACCCAGCCCAGGTTCAGGAGAAGCTTGGCGCCGACCGCGAGCACCGGATCAAGGCGGTGTGCGTCGTCCACAACGAAACCTCGACCGGGGTCACCACGCGCATCCCCGAGATTCGCGCGGCGATCGACGCGGCGCGCCATCCGGCGCTGTTGATGGTGGATACGATTTCATCGCTCGCCTCGATGGATTACCGGCACGACGAGTGGGGGGTCGACGTGACCGTCGCCGGGTCGCAGAAGGGGCTGATGCTGCCGCCCGGCCTTGGCTTCAACGCGGTGTCGGACAAGGCGCTCGCCGCCGGCAAGACCGCGAAGCTGACCCGCTCGTATTGGGATTGGCAGGCGATGGCCGAGACCGGCCAGACCGGCTTCTTCCCCTATACGCCGGCGACCAACCTGCTGTACGGGCTGCGCGAGGCGCTGACGATGCTGCTCGACGAGGAGGGGCTGCCGGCGGTGTTCCGGCGCCACCAGCGCCATGCCGAGGCGACGCGGCGCGCCGTCGTCGGCTGGGGTCTGACGGTCCTGTGCGCCGACCCGCGCGAATATTCGAGCTCGCTGACCGCGGTCCTGGTGCCCGACGCCCATGACGCCGACCGGGTGCGCGACATCATCCTCGACGGCTTCGACATGTCGCTCGGCACCGGGCTCGGCAAGCTGAAGGGCAAGATTTTCCGCATCGGCCATCTCGGCCATTTCAACGATTTGATGCTGTGCGGCACGCTGTGCGGGGTCGAGATGGGGCTGCACCGCGCCGGCATCCCGCACCGCGCCGGCGGCGTTGCCGCCGCGCTCGAATTTCTCGGCGCGCCCGACGGCGCGGCCTGAGCGATCCCATCGGAGGAGGACGACATGACTCCAGAGCGTATCGAGGAAGCCGCCGGCGCGCTGGCCGCCGCCCGGACCGGGCAGCCGATCGCCGCGCTGCCGGAAAACGCCCGGCCGCAATCCGAGGCCGATTCCTACGCGATCCAGGACGCGGTAATGCGCCGGCTCGGCGAGCGGGTCGGCGGCTGGAAGGTTGGCTTCTCGCCGGAAGGCGGCGTCTTTTGCGCGCCGATCTACGCCGCGCGCGTACACGCCAACCCGGCGAGTCTGCCGGCCAGCGGGTTTCACCTGCTCGGCATCGAGTGCGAGATCGGGTTCCGCGTCAACCAGGCGCTTGGGCAACGCGCGCAGCCGTACAGAAGCGACGAGGTGCTGGCCGTGGCGACGCTGCACCCGACGATCGAGATCGTCGATTCGCGCTATCGGGATTTCCGCTCGCTCGACCGGCTGCAGGTGCTGGCCGACAATTTCTCGAATGGCGGGCTGGTCTACGGCGCGGCGGCTTCGGGCTGGCAGGGCATGGACCTCGCGCATCCGCCGATCGCGGTGACCGCCGACGGCAAGGATTTCGCCGAGTGTACCGGGCTGCGCGCCGGCGATCCCGTAGGGCTGCTGGTCGAACTGGTCAATCATGTCGCGAACCGGCGCGGCGGGGTTGCGGCCGGCACCTTTGTCACGACCGGGACCCATACCGGCATGGTGTTCACCGAGCCGGGCGCGCGGATCCGCGCCGATTACGGCCCGCTCGGCCGGGTCGAGGTATCGTTCCCGCGCTAGCGGACGCGACGGGCCTTCGGCACCGTCAGCCGGCGAGCGACTCTGCCATGTTGATATCCATATGTGATATCGTATTAGATGAACAGTCGGCACCGACAAACCCTAACTCGCATCTTTGCCGAGCCGACACCAGCCGACCTTCGGTGGAGTGACATCGAAGCTTTGCTGCGGGCCGCACCCGAGCCCGGAGACTGGGCGCGGCTCGGTGCGGGCAGTCCGCGATTTTCTCGCCGTCGCTGGCGTCAAATCGGAGAAGGGTTAAAACGAATGCTCGCATACAAAGGTTATAGGGGAACGATTGAAGCCGATGACCGCTCCTTCGTTGGCCGTGTTGTTGGCCTTCGCGACGTGATCACCTTCGAGGGGACGACGTTTGCGCAAGTGGAGCAGGCATTCCGCGAGAGCGTCGACGACTATCTCACGTTTTGCGCCGAGCGCGGCGAGCCGCCGGACCGTCCGTACAGCGGCAAGATTCCGCTCCGTGTCAGCCCCGAGACCCACCGGCGGGCGGCGCTGTGCGCCGAGGCCGAGGGAATCAGCCTTAACCAATGGATCGCGCGCCAGATAGAGACCGTGTCCGAGGGCTGAAACCCGTGGCGGTTTCGATACCACCCGGCGCACCCGTGCAAGGCGGACAAGCGGAGATCGCCTGTTATGACCCGGTTGCGCGCGCGCTGCATTGGCTGGTGGCGGTTCTCGCCGTCATCGTCGTCGCGCTCGGCTGGGCGATCCCCGGAGCGCCGCGTGAAACCGATTCGCGCGAGCTGCTGCTGTTGCTGCATCGCTCGCTCGGGGTGTCGATCCTCGGGCTGATGGTGTTTCGCGTGGTGTGGCGGCTGCGCCATCCGCCGCCGCCGCTGCCGCAGGATTTCCCGCGGATCGAGGCGCTCGCGGCCCATGCCGATCACGCCCTCCTTTACGTGCTGTTTCTGGTCATGCCGCTGAGCGGTTACGTCAACGCCGCCGCGGCCGGCCATTCGGTCAGCTTTTTCGGGATTGTGGCGATACCGCCGTTGATCCCCGAAAGCCCTGGGCTGGCGCAGGTCGCCGTCGCGGTGCACCTGACCGGGCAGTTCCTGATCTACGGGCTTGTCGCGGTCCACGTCGCGGCCGCGCTGATGCACGCGATCGTGCGGCGCAACGGCATCCTCGAACGCATGCTGCCGTCGCGCCGGCCCGGCTGAGGGTTCAGCTCCGCTCCGGGGGGACCAGCGCCAGCTTCGAGCGAAAGAACTCGAGCGCCTCGGCAAGACTGCGCGCCGAGCACAGGCGCTGGCGCCCGCTCAGCACCGTGAACTGCGCCTCGACGGATGTCCCGTGATTCGCCCCGTGATTTATCCCATGGCTCGCCCCGGGGCCGGCCGATTTGACGATCGTATAGGCCGCGCTTTCGTGGGTGTGGCGGAACACCGAGAACAGCGCCTGACCGTCGCGGTGGTCGATCGCATAATCGCGCCATGTCCCGCGCGCGACGTTGCGGCTATAGAGCCCGAGCAGCTGGTTGAGTTCCGAGCGCGTGAAATAGAGCGTCCGGCGGGCGCCGCGATAATCCCTGAGGGGCAGCACCGTCGCATTGTTGCCGATCATCGCCGACCGTCTTCAGTTGGGCTGTGATCATTTTGACCTTTTTTGCCGGGGCGTCCAGCGATCTCGCAATTTTGCGCGCCGTGAATCCGCGGGTCGGCGGTGCGACCGGTTGCCGCCGCCCGGTCTGTCGCGCAGCCGCCGCGGGTGCGCGATTTGCGTCGCCGCGGCCGAGCGGATATTGTGCAGCCGCGTGAGCGGGGCAGTCTGGGGCTTGTGTGAGCGAACTTTTTCGCGAAATTGACGAGGAGCTGCGTCGCGACAACCTGCGCAAGCTGTGGTCGCGCTACGGCCGCTACATCATCGCCGTCGCGGTGCTGGCGATTGCGATTGCCGGCGCGATCGTCGCCTGGCGCGACCATCAGGCGACAGAGCGCCGCGCTCAGGGCGCCCGCTTTTCGGCGGCGCTGGCGCTGGCTCGCGCCGGCAAAAGCGCCGACGCCGCCACGCTGTTCGCGACGCTGGCGCGCGAAGGCGGCGGCTATAGTATCGCCGGCGCGTTCGAGGAGGCCGAACTGTTGGTCAAGAGCGGCGACCGCAAGGCGGCCGTCGCGGCCTATGACCGGCTCGCCCGCGCCGCCGGCGTCGATGCCGATTTCCGCGATCTGGCGGTGCTGCACTCGGTCATGCACGGGCTCGCCGATTCCGATCCGAAAGCGACGATCGAGCGTCTCGCGCCGCTTACCGCGAGCGGCAATCCGTGGCGCCCGAGCGCGCTCGATTTGACCGCCGCCGCCAAGCTCAAGGCCGGCGATCGCGGCGGCGCGCTCGAAATCTATCAGCAGCTTGCCGACGATCTGGCGGCGCCGCGAGGCCTTCGCGCCCGCGCCGCCGAGATGGTCGCGGCGCTCAAATCCTAGCCCGGTCGATTCCGCATGAACCGACGCGACTTTTCCGCGCTGTTGCTGGCATTCGGCGCCGCCGGCTGCGATTTGTTCAAGGACAAGAAGCAGCCCTTGCCGGGCGAGCGGATCTCGGTGCTCGGGGTTGGCGCGACGCTCGACCCCGACCCGAAACTGGCCGATATCCCGGTTGTCCTGCCGGCGCCGGCGGTCAATCCGGAATGGCCGGGGCCGGGCGGCAATCCCGCCCACAGCATGGGGCACCCGGCGCTGCCGGCGGCGCTGTCGCGCGCCTGGGCGACCAGCGTCGGCGAGGGCTCGTCGCGCTATGCCAGGGTGCTGTCGCAGCCGGTCGTCGCCGGCGGCCGGGTCTTCGCGATGGATGGCGGCAGCCAGGTCAGCGCCCTCGACGCCGCGAGCGGCAGCCGCATCTGGCAGGTCGATTTGAAGCCCGAGCAGGAGCGCGGCACCGCCTTCGGCGGCGGCCCGTGCGTCTGGAAGGATCGACTTTATGTTACCACCGGCTTTGCCCAGGTCCTGGCGCTCGACCCGGCCGACGGCAAGGTGATCTGGCGCCACAACGTCGCCGCCCCGGTACACGCGCCGCCGACCGTTGCGGACGGCCGGGTCTTCGCCGTGACTGTCGAGAACGCGCTCGAGGTCCTGTCGACCGACGATGGACGGCGCTTGTGGTCGCATAACGGCATTCCGGAGACCGCGGGCTTGCTGGGCGGCGCCAGCCCGGCGGTCGAGGCCGAAATCGTCGTCGTCGGCTACAGTTCGGGCGAATTGTTTGCGTTGCGGGTCGAGAATGGCCGGGCGGTGTGGTCGGACAACCTCGCCGCGAGCCGAACCGTCAACGCCGTCGCCGGGCTTGCCGATATTCGCGGGCGGCCGGTCATCGATCGCGGACGGGTGTTCGCGATCAGCCACAGCGGCCGCATGGCTTCGATCAACCTGCGCACCGGCGACCGCGTCTGGGAGCAGCAGATCGCCAGCAGCCACAGCCCGTGGGTGGTCGGCGATTATGTGTTCGTGCTGGCCAACGACAACGAAATCATTTGCCTGACGAGGAACGACGGCAAGATTCGCTGGGCCCGCCAGCTGCGGCGCTTCGACGACGAGAAGGACCGATCCGGCCCGATCTTCTGGGCCGGCCCGGTGCTCGGTGGCAATCGGCTTATCGTGTTGTCGTCGAAAGGCTACGCGCTGTCGGTATCGCCGCAGACCGGCGATCAGGTCGGGCAGGAGCCGATATCGGCGGCCGGCTTTCTCGGCCCGGTGATCGCGGACAACTCCCTGTACTTGCTGACCGACGACGCAAATCTCTCCGCCTATCGCTAGCGCCCCCGGTTTTTGGCATTGCCGGCTGCCGTAGCTTGGGCTTCTGCGCTACGATCGGTCCAGTCTGCTGCGCGCTTATCCGAAAGGCTCAAGAATGCCGGGTCCATTGCATGGCTATCGCATCGTCGATCTGACCTCGAACGTCTCGGGGCCGCTCGGCACGATGATCCTCGGCGACCAGGGCGCCGATGTGATCAAGGTCGAGGCGCCCGAGGGTGACAGTACCAGGGCCGGCGCCAACCGCCGGGGCGGTTTTTCCGCCGGGTTTCTGAACAACAACCGCAACAAGCGCTCGATCGTGCTCAATCTGAAGGATCCGGCTGCGCTCGAGGCGCTGATGCGGCTGGTCGCCACCGCCGACGTGTTCGTGCAGAATTTCCGCCCCGGCGTCGCCGAGCGCATCGGGGTCGGCGAAGCCGCGATCCGCGCCGCCCGGCCCGACATCGTCTATGTCTCGATCAGCGGCTTTGGCGAGAAGGGGCCCTTTGCGCAACGGCCGGTCTATGACCCGCTGATCCAGGGCTTTACCGGGCTCGCCACGGTGCAGGGCGGGTCGGACGAGGCGCGTCCGCGCCTGTTGCGCACCATTCTGCCCGACAAGCTGACCGCGATCACCTCCTCGCAGGCGATCACCGCGGCGCTGTTGGCCCGCGAGCGGACCGGCGAGGGTCAGCATGTCCGCCTCTCGATGCTCGAAGCGGTGCTGGTCTTTCTGTGGGCCTCGGACATGGCCGGGCAGACCTTCGTCGGCGACGAGCCGGCACGGCAGGAGCCGGCCAGTTCGACCGATCTGATCTACGAAACGTCCGACGGCTACATCACCGCGGCGGTGGTGACCAACCGCCAGTGGGAGGGCCTGATCCGCGCCCTCGAACAGCCGCAATGGCTCGACGACGAGCGCTTCAAGACCCCGGCGTTGCGCGGGGAAAACGTCGAGGCGCGGCTGCAGCTGACCCAGGATGTGCTGATCGGGCGCCCCTCGGCCGAATGGCTCGACCGCCTGACCAGGGAAGATGTGCCGTGCGCCCCGGTGCTGACCCGCACCGAGGTCATCCGCCACCCGCATGTCGCGGCGATGGAGATCGTCGAGGAATACGACCACCCGCGGGCCGGGAGGCTGCGCCAGACCCGCGCGGCGGCGCGCTTCTCCAGGACCCCGACCGCCATCCGCCGCGGCGCGCCCGCGCTCGGCGAGCACACGCAGGAAATCCTCGCCGAGTTGGGCTATTCCGCCGGCGACATCGCCGAATTGCGGGTGGAGGGCGTATTCGGCGCTCCGAAGGGCGGTGGGAACGAGACGTGACGGGTGATCGAACGGGCGCACGCCGGGAATTTCTGATCGGGCTAGGTGCTGCGCTCGCGTGGCCCTTGCGGGCGTACGCTCAACTGCCCGCCGGGCGGCCTGCGCGGATCGGAATATTGCGCCTCTCACCGATGCCGGAGCGCTCCCTTGAGGCATTGCGGCGCGGTCTTGCGGCGAACGGTTATACCGAGGGGCCGGGGTTTGTCTTTGTGTATCGTTTCGGGACGGGCGATCGGCGCGACCTGCCGGAGCTTGCCGCCGCGCTGGTGGCGGCCGGCATCGACGTCATCGTGACCGAGGGGAATTTTGCAACGGAAGCCGCACGAGCCGCGACCGGGGCGATCCCCATCGTGATGGCCACGAGCGCCGCACCGCAAGAGGCGGGGCTTATCGAGAGCCTGTCGCGACCGGGCCGGAATGTCACCGGCCTCTCGTCCCAGGCGGTTGAGGTCAGCGGCAAGCTTCTCGAACTTCTCAAGGAGATGGTGCCCGGGCTGGCTCGTGTCGCCCAAATCGCGCCGCCTTCGGCATTGGACCTGTTCCGCGTCGAGACATCTGCGGCAGCGCGGACACTCGGTGTTGAAATTGTCGAAATCGCGCTCGCCATGCCGGATGTCGACGCGGCGCTGCGGCAGGCCGTCGTTGCGCGGGTGCAAGCCGCGGTCGTGCGGGGTAGGCCGTTTTTCTCGACCGTGCTGGCGAAATTGACCGTTGAGCGTGCTGCGATTCACCGACTCCCGGTCATCTATGAGTCGCGCGACTTCGTCGAGATGGGGGGCCTGCTGTCATACGGCCTGGATGTGCCCGACCATTACCGCCGCGCCGCGATCTATGTCGCGAAGATCCTCAAGGGCGCCAAGCCGGCTGATCTGCCGGTCGAGCAACCGAACAAATTCGAGTTCGTGATCAATCTCAGGGCAGCGAAAGAATTGGGCCTTGCGGTACCGCAATTGCTCTTTGCCCGCGCCGACCAGGTGATCGAATGAGCGCGCGCCGGGAATTTCTGATTAGCCTGGGGGCCGCGCTCGCGTGGCCCTTGCCGGCATGGGCGCAGCTCCCTCGAACAATGTACCGCATTGGTTTCCTGGGGAACTCCACCGCGGTTCTTGAGGCCAACCTGATCGAGCCATTTCGGCAAGGCTTGCGCGACCTTGGCTATCAGGAGGGCCGTAATATCACGATCGAGTACCGATGGGCCGAGGGAAAATACGAGCGCTTTCCCGCCCTTATTGCTGAACTGGTCGCCCTGAACCTCGACGTGATGGTGACCGCCGGCACCCCCGCCGCGCTCGCGGTAAAAAAAGCAGCGATCTCGGTACCGCTGGTCATGGCCGCTATCGGCGATCCCGTCGGCATCGGCTTGGTGCCAAGCCTCGCGCGCCCCGCCGGCAACATAACGGGGCTCAGCGGGATGGCGCCCGACCTCGAAGGCAAACGGTTGCAACTGCTCGGGGAAGTTGTTCCTAAGTTGTCGCACGTTGCGGTGATGTGGAACCCGCTAAACGTGTTTCAGGAAATTTCCATCAGGCAGTTGAACGCCGCCGGCGAGACCTTGCAAATCAAGGTGCAACCGGTGGCGGTTCGGGTCGCGGAGGATCTCGACGCTGCATTCGCCACCCTGGTGAAGGATAAGCCGCAAGCGCTCATCATCCTGGCGGACCGCATCTTTCTGCACAACCGCGCCCGGCTGATGGACTTCTCCGCGCAAAACCGGTTGCCGGGAGTATACGCGTACCGGGAATTGGTCGAGGCCGGCGGGTTGATGTCCTTCGGGCCAAGCTACGAGGATATGCACAGGCGCGCCGCTACCTACGTAGACAAGATCCTGAAGGGCGCGAAACCGGCCGACCTGCCTATTGAACAACCGACCAAGTTCAATCTGGTCATCAACCAAAAAGCGGCAGAAGCGCTTGGCCTGACGATCCCGCCCTCGATCCTCGCCCGCGCCGACGAGGTGATCGAATGAGGGCGCGCCGGGTTGAACGCAGTCGAGAAAAAATAAGTGTCATTGCGAGCAAAGCGAAGCAATCTCGTCCCCGGTAGTGCTCGCCTGATCGAGATTGCTTCGTCGCTACGCTCCTCGCGATGACAAAGGTGTTTTCGTTGTTGATTCATAAAGGCAAGCAGATGATCGATTTCTTTTACTGGCCGACCCCGAACGGCTGGAAGATCAGCATCATGCTGGAGGAATGTGGCCTCGAATACCGCGTGGTTCCGGTCAATATCGGCAAGGGCGACCAGTTCAAGCCGGAATTCCTGAGGGTCAGCCCGAACAATCGGATGCCGGCGATCGTCGATCACGATGGTGCGGATGGGCCGGTCAGCGTGTTCGAATCGGGCGCGATCCTGTTGCATCTGGCCGAGCGCAGCGGGCAATTCATGCCGGCCGCCAAGCAGGCGCGCAAGGAAGCGATGGAATGGCTGTTCTGGCAAATCGGCAATCTCGGGCCGATGGCCGGGCAGCTCAGCCATTTCGTCAATTACGCGCAGGGCGAGCACCCCTATTCGCACCAGCGCTACGCCAACGAATACAACCGTTGCCTCGGGGTCTTGGAGCGCCGGCTGGAGGGGCGCGAGTTCATCGTCGGCGAGTATTCGATCGTCGACATGTGCTGCTGGCCGTGGGTGCTGATCTCGAAGCCGCTCGGGCAGGCGCTCGACGAGTTTCCCAATGTCGCGCGCTGGCGCTATGCCGTGAAGCAGCGCCCGGCGGTGCAGCGCGGCGTCGATCTCGGCCGGGAATGGCGCCGCTCCGCTCCGCCTAGCGACGAGGAGCGGAAAATCCTGTTCAACCAGACCGCCCGCGCGGTGCTCGGCCGCTGACCGAGAAGAAGAAACGCTTCACCGCAAAGGACGCAAAGGATTCGCAAAGGACGCGAAGGCGACATCACCGGCGCGCAGCGCCGAGAATCACCTTCGACCGGGTGCGCTGTTCCAGAGCTGATGGTTGGGCGCTCCGCGCCCGTTCTCCTTCGCGTCCTTTGCGAATCCTTTGCGTCCTTTGCGGTGAAAGTTGTCTTTTTTCTTCGTGGGTTTCACTCGACGCGGTACTTCGCCGCCGGGTGCGGTGGCTGGAGGCGGGCGCGGCCGGGGCCGAACAGTTTTTCGCGGTAGACGCCAGTACGGTAGTCGCGTTTGTAGACGCCGCGCCGGGTCAACTCGGGCACGACCAGATCGACGAAATCCTCGAAGCTCTCCGGGGTGACCGCGTAGGCCAGGTTGAAGCCGTCGATACCGGTCGCCTCGACCCATTCGATCAGCGTGTCGGCGATTTGTTCCGGCGCGCCGACAAAGAGCGGCCCGCGGCCGCCGATCGCGACGTGCTCGGCCAGTTCGCGCACCGTCCATACCCGGTCGGGATCGTCCGAGGTGAACGAGGCGAGCGCCGAGCGCATCGCCTCGGTCTCGATGTAGCGCAGCTCTTCGTCCGGCCGAAATTTCGAGAAATCGACGCCGGTCCAGCCCGAGAACAGCACGAGCGCCGCCTCGGGATCGGCATAGAGTCGGTATTCGGCGTGCTTGGCCTGCGCCTCGGCCTCGGTGCGTCCGGTGATTACGGTGGCCAGGGTAAAGATCAGAATATCGGCCGGGTCGCGCCCATTGGCGACGGCGCGGCGGCGGATATCGGCCACCTGGGGTGCAACAACTTGCGGAGAGGGGCCGTTGATGAACACGCATTCGGCATGCGACGCGGCGAAGGCGCGGCCGCGGCTCGACGCGCCGGCCTGGTACAGCACCGGAATGCGCTGCGGCGACGGCTCGCACAGATGGATCGCGTCGACCCGGTAAAACTTTCCGTCATGGCGAACCCGGTGGATCTTTGCCGGGTCGGCAAACACCCGGCGCGCCCGGTCGCGCGGCACGGCATCGTCCTCCCAGCTGCCTTCCCACAGCTTGTAGACGACCTCCATGTATTCCTCGGCGACCTCGTAGCGCTGATCGTGACTCGGCTGAACCGCAAGGCCCATGCCGGCGGCGGCGCTGTCGAGATAGCCGGTAACGATGTTCCAGCCGATGCGGCCCCGGGTCAGGTGGTCGAGGGTCGACATGCGGCGCGCGAGCGGGTAGGGCGGCTCGTAAGACAGCGTGCAGGTGACGCCAAAACCGAGATGCTCGGTGACCGCCGCCATCGCCGGGATCAGGAGGACCGGGTCGTTGACCGGCACCTGCACCGCATGGCGTAGCGCCGCGTCGGGCGAGCCGCCATAGACGTCGTAAACGCCGAGCACGTCGGCGAGAAAAATGCCGTCGAACCGACCGCGCTCCAGCGTCGTCGCCAGCCCGGTCCAATAGGCGAGATCGGTGTAACTGGCGGAGCGGTCGCGCGGATGCGCCCACAGCCCCGGCGATTGGTGCCCGACGCAATTCATCTCAAAGGCGTTAAGGCGGATTTCCTTCATCACGCGACAATACCGTCATTCCGGCGAAAGCGGGAATCCGGGGGCGCTGCGCCGATTACCGCCGCCGTGTCGAGCCCCTGCGGTCAGCGGGGCAGCGTGAAGCGGGACACGACCTAACGAAGTCCAGCAGTGCTCCAGGAAGATCCAACCGGCTAAATTGTGTGCATGCATGCCGCGATCGGATACACTCCCGGTTGCGACAACCGGTGGCGCGTGTCGCCGAGAGCCGCTGCGACGCGCGATGACGCGCGGTCGAGATGCGGGCGTGGGAGGACAGAAGATGCCGATGTCCAAAAAGGCGATGGCCGAGTTTCTGGGAACGTTCTGGCTCGTTTTCGGGGGTTGCGGCAGCGCGGTGCTGGCCGCCGCGTTTCCCGGCACGGGCATCGGCTTTGCCGGTGTCGCATTGGCCTTTGGGCTCACCGTGGTGACGATGGCGTACGCGGTCGGTCACATCTCCGGCGGGCATTTCAATCCGGCCGTGACGATCGGGTTGTACGCCGGAGGACGCACCCCCGCAGCGACGCTCTTGCCGTATATCCTGTCGCAGCTTGCGGGTGGGATCGCCGCCGCCGGAATCCTCTATCTGATCGCCAGCGGAAAGGCCGGCTTCGATCTCAGCGCCGGGTTTGCCTCCAATGGTTATGGGGCGCACTCGCCCGGCGGCTATTCGCTGGTCGCCTGCCTTGTCGCCGAGTTTGTCCTCACCTTCATGTTTCTGTTTGTGATCATGGGGGCGACCGACAACCGGGCGCACGCGGCACTCGCTCCGCTGGCGATCGGTCTGACGCTGACCCTTATTCATCTGATCAGCATCCCGATCACCAACACGTCGGTGAACCCGGCCCGCAGCACCGGTCCCGCCATCTTTGTCGGTGGTTGGGCGGTGGCCCAGCTCTGGCTGTTCTGGCTGGCTCCGCTCTTCGGCGGCGCTGCCGGCGGCTTTGCCTATCGCAAGCTGATGGCGATCGAAACCGTCGCGGCCGCTTCCGTTGCACCGGCGAGGCGACGCGCCTGAGCGGTCCAAGCCGCCCGCTTACCCGGCGAAATCGTCCGGACGCAGCTCGATCGGGGCGCCGTGCGGGGTGCGGTCGGCGGCGCGGTCCCAGGCGTCGCCATAGCGCTTGAGCGTCGCCGGGTCGGCGATTCCCTTGTCGGCGACGAGGCGTTCGAGCGCGGCGAGCCAGTCCCGGTAATAGGTGTCGCCGGCATCGGGGTCGCCTTCGGCCTGGGCGCGCTTGATCTCCGCGGCAAGGGTCGCGGCCCATTCCGGCCAGGTGAAGAGGCCGCGTTGGTGGAGCGCCAGCGTCATCGCGAAGGCTTGCGCCTCCCACGGCTCGCGGAATACCGGCCCGCCCTCGTCGCGCGGCAGGCTCGGCAGCGCCGTCGCCAGAGCGTCGAGATCGACCGCGCTCATGCCGGGGTCAGGCCGGGGCCAGATAGGGCTCGAACGCCTCGATCGACACGCTGACCGCCGGGTCGACCGCCTCGCCCCACAATTCGCGCGCCGTGAACACGACCGTGTAGAGCCATTGCGGGTCGTCGCCGGCACCGAGCGCGGCGCTGTCGGGATAGACATGGCAGCCGCGAATGGCCTCGACAGTGCCTGTCTTGCCGCGGGCATAGCGCGGCAGGCGGGTGTGGGTTTGCGGGTTGAGGTTGGCCGTGCGCACCCGGTCGCCCTCGCTGAAGCGCGCCGGGGCGGCGGACGGGCGTTCGAAATTGCCGCGGGTCAGCGTATTCGGAACATCCGCCGGGGTCAGCTTGCGGTTGAGGCGGCGCCCGGGCCGCAAGGCATGGCCGGCGGCGATCTCGTCCGCGCCGACGAGGCCGTGCGCGACAACCCGGCGTTCGAGCCCGAGGAACCAGCGCTGGTAATAGGACGCGGCGAGATAGGTCGCCGGCGGCAAGACTTCCATCGAGGCACGCCCGCCGTCGATCGTCCACAGCCGCGTGAAGCCCATCGCCCGCTGCATCGCGAGCACCCGGCCTTCCCACGCCTCGTGGAACACCGGCTCGTCGGGCTCCGCCTCGACCGGGCCAAACCCGTGCATGCCGCCCATGTCGTGGATCGAGTTGGTCATGGCGCGGGGGCTTTCGCCAAGCCGGTGCCGACCATGCTGTCGCGGGTTACCAGTTCCGCGAGCCGCTCCTCGGTCCAGCCCTCGGTGCCCTCGGGCCGTATCGGCACGACGAGGAACCGCGTCTCGGCGGTCGAATCCCAGATGCGGATCGCGGTGTCGGAGGGCAGCGCGACGCCGAACTCGGCGAGGACGCCCTTTGGGTCGATCACCGCGCGCGAACGGTAGGGCGCCGATTTGTACCAGACCGGCGGCAGCCCCAGCACTTCCCACGGATAGCAGGAGCACAACGTGCAGACCACCATGTGATGGGTTTGCGGTGTGTTTTCGAGCGCGATCAGGTGGCTGCCGACCGGGCTGACATAGCCGAGCGAATTGGCTGCCTCGGTCGCGTCGGCGAGGAGGCGGCGCTTGAACTCGGGGTCGCCCCAGGCGCGCGCGACGATGCGGGCGCCGTTATGCGGCCCGATCTTGGTCTCGCAACCCTCGATGATCTGGTCGAGCGCCGCCGGGTCGACATAACCCTTCTCGGTCAGGATGGTTTCGAGCGCCCGCACCCGCAACTGCAGGTCGGATAATTCCGAGCCGTGGTCTTGGCTATGGGAGTGGCTATGAGGATGATCGTCCGCGGCCATGGCAGAGCCCTCGCATGGTGTTGGGGACAAATTCGCACGCCGCGGCCTGCGCTTTCAACAGGCAGGCCGCATGGCGGCGGTTTGACCGGAATCCCGCATGGCGTCACTATGGCCCGAGCGTGCGCTCCCCGTCGCCGGCGCATCTCCACGGAGTCCAACCGATGATCACCAAATTCGACAGCCTGTTCGCCGGCCATGTGGACATGGAGGATGTCGGCTATGGCGGCGTGCCGGTCAACGAGCGCCGCTTGTCCGACGAGCAGCTGACCACGGTCTTCGACAAGGCCGAGGCCATGGCCAAGCTGATGGACCGGACCGGCTACAACGCCTTCTGGATGGCCGAGCATCATTTCCAGCGCGAAGGCTACGAGTGCATCCCGAACGTGTTGATGATGGCGCTGCATCTGGCGCACGTCACCCGCAACATCAAGCTCGGCTGCGGCTTTAACATCGCCCCGATGTGGCACCCGCTGCGCCTCGCCGAGGATTTCGCGACGGCCGACATCCTATCGAAGGGGCGGATCACCTTCGGGGTCGGGCGCGGCTACCACACCCGTGAGGTCGAGACGTTTGGTTCGCCCCTCCTTGACCAAGACGCCAACCGCGAGCTGTTCGAGGAACAGGTCGACATCATCTTCAAGGCGTTCAACGAGGAATCGTTCTCGCACAAGGGCAAGCATTACACGCTGCCGCCCGACGTGCCCTATCGCGGCTATGATCTGAAGGAGCTGACGCTGGTGCCGCGGCCATTGCGCCGGCCGGTCGAATGCTGGCAGCCGATCCAGGGCGGCAGCGAGCGGGCGCTCGACTTCATGGCGAAACACGGCATCCAGGGGCTGGTCGGCGGCGGCTCGGCCGAGGGCGGCGCGATGCACAACGTCGTCCTCGCCTGGCAGAAGGCGCACGCCAAGATCGGGAAGCACCTCGAACTCGGCGAACGGATGTGCTTCGGCTTCCATTTCTACATCGCCGACAGTAAGGAGCAGGGCATCCGCGAAGCCGGCAAATACTACGAAGAGAACATGAAGATGTTCGGCGAATTGCGCCTCGTGCGGGCGTTGAGCGACGAGCAGATCGTGATCATGCGCGATCCCGCGCGCGCCCCGACCGCGAAGCTGCCGCGCATCGAGGATGCGATCAACGCGGGCGGCGTCTTGTGCGGCACGCCCGATCAAATCATCGAGCATCTGAAGGCGCTCGAACAGCGCTATCCCGGGCTCGACCGCGTATCGGTCAGCCTGTCGGTCGGGGTGCCGAAATCGATCTGCCTCGAACAGCTCGAACGCTTCGCCACCGAGGTAATGCCGGCCTTCGCCAACGCGAAAGTCTCGGAGCCGGCGCTGGCCTAGCACCGAGTCCCTCCGCCGTAATTGGCGGAGGGACCTCCGGCGGTCCCGCTCGGTTCGGGTCAGGCAGCTTGCGCGAGGCCGTCCAGTTCGCCCGCGGCGGCGGCCGGAGCGTCTTCCATGCCCATAAGCTTGCGCAGCGCCTCGCGACCGCGCGACAGGCGCGAGCGCACGGTGCCGATCGGAACCTCCAAAATCGCCGCCGCCTCGTCGTAGCGCAGACCCTCCAGCCCGACGAGCAGGATCGCCTCGCGCTGCTCCAGCGGCAACCTGGCCAGGGCGCGTTCCAGTTCGCGCAGTTGGCACGAAGCGGTCGGATCGGTGATGGCGACCAGCACGGACGCCATGTCCGCCACATCGATGTTGCCGCCGTCCCGGTTCGAGCGGCGGACGTCGTTGACATGCTGGTTGTGCATCAGCGTGAAAAGCCAGGCGCGCAAATTCGTGCCGGTCTGCCAGAGATGCTGCTTTGCCAGGGCTCGGACCAGCGTGTCCTGGACCAGATCGTCGGCGCGATGCGTGTCGCGGGTCAGCGCCCGCGCATAGCGCCGCAGGCGCGGAAGCTGCTCTTCCAGCCGGCTGTGAAAATCTGACATCGCGAACCTCCTCGGACTGACTGACCGCCCTCTAAACGCCTCAGCCGCGAAGATGCCGAAGGGTATTTGGTAAATTGTTGTAATAGATCATGCCGGGATTGCTTGACGATTTACACGATTACCTGTTGGCGAACGCCGTTGATCTGGCGTTGCTAAAAACCGTAAGTGTCTGTCCGCAAACATCTTGATTCGTAGGAATCATTTATGATTCAAGGGAGGCGGCTTGGTTTGGGGGAGGCCGCTGATGTGGACGCAGGAGAACCGGGGGCGCTATGACCGGAGCAAATTGCGCTATCCGAGCGATCTGACG
>CAMATN010000053.1 GCA_945861155.1 Rhizobium sp. Q54 | reverse complement strand
TCTCGATCCCTAAAACAACACAGGAAAACACAAAAACAACCCCGATTTCCGCCGATTGATGCCGTTACCCGGCGCGTCGCGGCCAGAAATTAGGCCCGCATCGCCAAACCATCAGCCGCGCCGGCATTGCTCAGTGTTTCCCTAGCGGGTTTGCGCGCGGTTCGAAACCTGCGATGCAGCGTCGCCGGCCGCCTTCGGCTGTTGCAGTGGCCGCGCTCGGATGAATGAGCTTGTCGATGTGGATACAATCAAGCCGGGATTCTGATACGGTGCAGCATGGCGGAAGACCATGAGTTGGAGGTGCTCCTAAGCCTCGATGGCTTCGAGTTTCAATTTGCCGAAGGTTACCGGGTGAGGATCGCGGCGGCGCTGGTCGAGAGCACGAGCGCCCGCCCGCGCGGAATCAAATACAGTCTGACCCTGCATGATCACGCAGGGCAACGGATTTACGGTCTCGACAACGCTCACGGCATCCGGCGCCGCCGCGTGGAATTCGATCATCGACATGTTTACGGCCACCGGCGCATTGTCGCTTATGCCTTCCGTGGGCCAATCGAGCTGCTTGAGGATTTTTATCGCGAAGTTGAGCGGATTTTGCGAGAACGAGGTGCGTTATGAGCCGGAAAGCGGGGACTTTTGAACAATTCAAGAATTACACGCTGGCTATCGCGCGCGGCGAGCGCACGGTTGACCCGAGCGAACCCAAGGTGTGGTACGAGCAAATTGAAGGCGACGAGCCGGAGACATTACCTGCCGCTACCCTAGATAGTTCTGATTATACCCATTCGACGCTGCGCGAGCGGATCGTTGAACATGTGTTCATCGGCGACGCTCTGCGAGAGCTGTGGCGGCTCGGCATCACCGACGTGGAAGTGCTGCGCTCGGAATTCGATGCCGGCGGCTATGATCTGGTCATGAGCTACCGCAAGATCGTCCGGCATATCCAGTTCAAGACCGCCATGGAGCATGGCAAGGCCGCCAACGTCAAGGTCAGCCTGAAGCTGATGGAGAAGCCGGCTGGTTGCGTTATCTGGATCGTGGTCAGTCCGCGGCTCGACCTTGTATCATTCTGCTGGTTCGGCGGCGCTGCGCCCGACATGCCGTTGCCTGACATAACTCATTTCACGAAGGCCAAACATAATAAAGGGAACGCCGAGGGAACCAAGATCGAGAGACCCGGTCACCGAATTGTCCCTCGCAATCGTTTCGAGCACCTTGGAACATTGGATGAGGTGTTGCATCGGCTGTTCGGCCCCCTGCCCTGAGCCGACCGTCCGCCGGCGCATTCGCCTGCCGCATGGCCGCCGCGTTTTCGCCGCTGCGGTATTCCGGCGTCTTTCATGCTAAAGCGGGGGCCGAGCGCTGCCACAGGAGCCCGTTTCCGTCATGAGCTTGTCCGCCGAGGAATATCGCGAGCACCTTGCCACCACATCAATCCGCGCCGGCTTCAGCTTTGACGGGGTCGTGCTGCCGGAAAGCCGTGAGTTTCACGTCGACCGGATGCGCTTCCATTGCCTCGATTGGGGCAACAAGCATCTGCCGACCATCGTCTTCCTGCACGGCGGCGCGCTGAATGCGCATACCTGGGATTTATGCTGTCTCGCCTTGCGCGACGACTTCCACTGCGTGGCGCTCGACCAGCGCGGCCATGGCGACAGCGACTGGGCGCATGATTCCGATTATTCGATGGGCGCGCAGCTGGCCGACACCAAGGGCTTCGTCGACGAGATGGGCCTCGACAAATTCATCCTGGTCGGCATGTCCCTGGGGGCGATCAACTCGCTGGCATTCGCGATTGCCCATCCCCAGCGGCTGACCCACCTCGTCATCATCGATGCCGGGCCAGAGATGCGGCGGCCCGGTTCGAGCCGCATCCGCGATTTCGTCAATGGCGTACAGGATACCGTCACGATCGAAGGGATCATCGAAAAGGCGCTGGAGTTCAACCCGCGGCGCGACCCGAAGATCCTGCGCCGCAGTCTGATGCATGCCCTGCGGCAGCAGCCCGACGGCACCTGGGCATGGAAATACGACCGGCGCCGCTTTCAGGCGCTGGACCAGGAGACGCACCGGGCCGAGCGCGCCAAGCTCGCCGACGGGCTGGCCCGCATCGCCTGCCCGACGCTGGTGGTGCGCGGCGCCGAGAGCGATGTGTTCCATGAGGAAGACGGGATCCGGCTGGCGCAGCGCCTGCCCGACGGGAAATTCGTCACCGTGCCGCGCGCCGGCCACACCGTGCAGGGCGACAACCCGAAGGACCTTGTCGCCGAACTGCGGCGGTTTATCTTGAAAGGCAATTAAAAAGCCAACTGAAGTAGCATTGACTGGTCAGGGAAACGGACGGAGCGTACGCCGTGACGCGCCTGCGTCCATAATTGCGGCGCGTTGAACCTTAATCTCAGGCTTGCGGCCATCCTGGCTCGTGAGACCAGATAAGAGAGAGTGGGGGCAATGCGGGATGGGGGAGATATTTTCCCGGGAACGGGCGCTTAAGCCGCTTCTCTTTACCGGCGAGCGGATGACGTCAGACATTGGCGGACAAATCGAATACGAGCACGTGCATCGCTACCTCTTCGCGCGTCACCTGAGCGATGGTCGAGATATTTTGGATGTCGCCTCGGGAGAAGGTTACGGTAGTGCGCTGCTGGCCCAGCGGGCCAACCGTGTAGTCGGTATCGAGATCGCGTCTGAAGCCGTACGACATGCCGCAGCGACTTACACTAGATCCAATCTATGCTTTGTTTCCGGTGACGCGCGAGCGTTGCCGATTCAAAACGCCTCGTTCGATATGGTCGTATCCTTTGAGACGATCGAGCATATTTTCGAGCAGGAAGCATTCATTTCAGAGGTGCAGCGCGTGCTCCGCCCCGGTGGAGTTGTCATTATCAGTTCCCCGGACCGCGATGTTTATTCACCAAGCAACGCCCCGGTTAACCCTTTTCATCTGAAGGAACTCACCGGCAACGAGTTTGTCGGACTAATGCAGGATCGTTTCCGGTACTGCCAGCTTTACATGCAGCGGCCCTTGACCGGATGCGCGATCATGGCGGACCCGAGGAGCGACTCTCTTTCCGGATGTGTGACGTTCGAACGGCGCGGAGAGACGCATCTGGAATCGTCGTCAGGACTGTCGCGGGCGATCTATCTGATCATGGTCGCCTCGGATGAGCCGCTCTGGTCCGGGTTCGACAGTCTGTACATCGATAACAGCGATGTCGATTACGGCAGGCGAATGGCAGTGGACGCAGAGTTGGCGCGTCAAGAGCTTTCGCGACAGACCGAAAAAACGGAGCAGGTCAAAGCCGAGTTCGACCGTAAATCCGAGGAGCTGATGAAGATTCAAGAGGAGCGGCTGCAGCTCAGAAACGAGCTTTCCAAGGTCTCGAAAGAGCTCGCGTTGCTTCGTTCGAATGCCGCTTCATTGCCTCGCTCGGACCTGTCGGCCCGGTCCGTTGCAATTGCGACAGCGGATCGGTAACGATCACGGCAAAATGGACGGGGCCGAGCGACGGCGAACCCTTCGAGCTATTCGGCCGCGGTGGCCGGCCTGGTCGTCGGTTGGCACGGCGAAACGTCCAGCCGCTCGCCGTCCTCCCCGCTGTCACCGGCATGGCTCAGGATCGTGCAGCCATCTCCTGCCACCCGGATCTGCATGACGTGAAATGTATAGTCCTTCGGATTGCTGCCGAAGGTCAGCTTGATCCGGTCGCCGACCGCGACACGCCGCGGCAACACGACCTTGTCGTATGGCTTGCAGGAGCGGTGGACGATCCAGCTCCGGCACATCGTCAGGACGCCCTTGCCGGGGGTCGTTACGGCCGCAACCGAATCGTCGGCCGCAGCCGGGTTCAACGCCGCCGCGACAGCCACAAGCATCACCGTTAGTCCGGTCCGGGTCATCGGAGGAGAGGGGGGTCAGTTGCCGCGCGCGACCTTCCTGATGCGGTGGTTGTTGGTGTCGCCGATATAGATCGCGCCGTCCGGTCCGACCACCGCGCCGTGCGGCCGGTCGAGCCCGGCCTCGGTGGCGGGACCGCCATCGCCGTCGCCGCCCTTGTGGCCGCCGGCGAGCGCCGTGACGATGCCGCTCGCGCCGTCGATCCGGCGGATCGCGTGGTTCTCGGTATCGACGATCAACAGGCTGCCGTCGCGGTCGAGCGCCATTTCCTTTGGCGCGTCGAACACCGCGTCGAGCGCCGGGCCGCCGTCGCCGCCATAGCCGCGCGCGCCGGTGCCGGCGATCGTCGTGATGATGCCGGTGCGGGGATCGACCGCGCGCAGGCTGCTGCCCTGGCGCTCCAGGATATAGACCGTGCCGTCGGCGGCGAGCTTGACCGCGCGGGCGCCGAACACGCCGGCGGCCCGCGCCGGCCCGCCATCGCCGCTGTGCTCGCCCTTGCCGGTCCCGGCGAAAGTCGCGATGGTCCCGGCCGCCAAATCGATGATGCGGACCCGGTGGTCGGCGACATCGGCGATATAGAGGTGCCGCTGCTCGGCATCGAAGGCGAGGCCGTTGGGTTCGCCGAGCCCGGCCTCGGCCGCCTTCCCGCCATCGCCGCCATAGGCCGCCTCGCCGGTGCCGGCCAAGGTCGTGATGATCCCCGAGGCGGCGTCGATCCGGCGCACCCGCCGATTGAGCCGGTCCGCGACAAAGATGTTGCCGGCGCGGTCGACGACAATCCCGTAGGGCTCGTTCATCGCCGCCTCGGTGGCGGGCCCGCCGTCGCCGGCATGTCCGGCATCGCCGTTGCCGGCGATTGTCGAGATGATCCCGCTCGCCGCGTCGACCCGGCGGATGCGGTGGTTGAACGTGTCCGAGAAATAGAGATTGCCGGCGGCGTCGAACGCGACGTCGAACGGGCCGTTCAGAAGCGCCGCGGTCGCCGGTCCGCCGTCACCGGTAAAGCCCTTATCCCCTGTGCCGACTGCGATCGTGATGATGAATTCTGCCATGAGTCCAGGCCCTCCCATTCTCAATGATAAAGCCTTATCGCCTTATTATCACCACGGAGACACGGAGGGCACGGAGACGGTCTCTATCCGAACGGCGAAATCCAAACTCCGTGTCCTCCGTGTCTCTGTGGTGAATTTCGGTCTGCTTGCGCGGCGCCGCCCGGTGGGGCCAAATGCCGGTGGGCGGTTCCTACATCGGAGCAGGGAAATGAGCGACAGCAGGAAGCCGAAACTCGTCGGCATCAACCATGTCGCGATCGAGGTCGGCGACATCGACGAGGCGCTCGCCTGGTACCGGCGGATCTTCGATTTTACGCTGCGCGGCCATAACGAGCGCAGCGCCTTTATCGACATGGGCGACCAGTTCATCAACATGACGCTGGTCGCCGGCCGGCGGCAAGACGGGGTCGAGCGGCGCCATATCGGCTTTGTCGTCGACGACCGTTCCTCGGTCAAGGCGCGCGCCGAAGCGGCCGGCGCCACGATGGTCGAGGGGCCGTTCCTCGATTTTCTCGATCCGTGGGGCAACCGCATCGAGGTCGTCGAGTATTCGAACATCCAGTTCACCAAGGCGTCGAATGTGCAGCGCGGCATGGGCCTCGCGCTCGACAAGAACGACAGCGCGAAGAAGGAACTCGCCGACAAGGGCATGGCGCCAGAGGGGAGCCGATGAGCGACATGCAGCTGAGCCTCATTGTCCGCGGCCAGCATCCGCCCGGCGACATTTCGGGTCATCTGCGCGACGACCTCGAACTGGTGCGGCGCGCCGAACAGCTTGGCTTCGACGGCATCGTCAAGGGCTCGCATTACAGCGCCCACCCGTTCGAATACGTGCAGCAGATCCCGTTCCTCGCCTATGCGGCGGCGATCGCGCCGCGGTTGCGCCTGATCTGCGGCCTGGTGCTGTTGCCGCTGCACAAGCCGCTCGATCTGGCCGAGCAGCTCGCCACGCTGGACGTGATGTCGGGCGGCAAGCTCGTCTTCGGCTGCGGCATCGGCTATCGCGATGTCGAGTTCAAGGCGTTTGGCGTGCCGCGCGCCGGGATGGGCAAGCGCTTCGAGGAATGCCTCGACGCGGTGCGACGGCTGTGGACCGAGGATTTCGTCTCGATGAAGGGCTCGCATTTCGAGCTCGACAACGCGAACTGCACGGTCAAGCCGTTGCAAAAGCCGACGCCGCCGATATGGATCGGCGCCAACGCCGATGTCGCGATCCGGCGCGCCGCGCGGCTCGCCGATTGCTGGTATATCAACCCGCACAACACGCTGACCACGATCGAGCGCCAGATGGATGTGTACAAGCGCGCGCTCGACGAATACGGGAAGCCGTTTCCGCGCGAGGTGCCGATGCGCCGCGAGGTGTTCGTCGCGCCGAGCCGCGCCGAGGCGATCCGCCGTGCCCAACCCTACCTCGAAGAAAAATACAAGGCCTACCGCGCCTGGGGGCAGGACAAGGTGATGCCGGCGGGCGACGATTTCGACCACGGTTTCGCCGAACTGCTCGAAGACCGCTTCCTGCTGGGGTCGCCCGCTGAGGTCGCCGACCAGATGATTCGACTCAACCGCCGGCTCGGCGTCAACCACATCGTCGCCTCGATCCATTGGCCCGGCATGCCCAACACCCTCGCCCTCGACCAGCTGCAGATCCTGGCCGAGGACGTGATGCCGCAGGTCAGGCGAGGCCTGTGATGTCGGGCGTAGGGCGGAAAAGCGAAGCGCATTCCGCCACCCGGGCCGCCTGCACCGAGGCGGAATGCGCGTCGCTTTTCCGCCCTACGGCAACTCGTAGAAGGAGAACACCATGAGCAAGGCGCTTGAAGGCATTCGCGTCATCGATTTCACGCACGATCAGGCGGGGCCGTCCTGCACGCAGATGCTGGCGTGGCTTGGGGCCGATGTGATCAAGATCGAGCGGCCGCCGCACGGCGACCGGGCGCGCCGACTGTGGAACATGGACAACCCCGAGATCGACAGCTTTTTCTTCCTGCTGCTGAACAGCAACAAGCGCAGCACCGTCGTCGACCTGAAGACCGACGAGGGCAAGGAGATCGCCCGCCGCCTGATCAAGGACGCCGATGTCGTCGCCGAGAACCTCGGCCCCGGCGTCATGCAGCGATTGGGGCTCGACTACGAGGCGGTCAAGGCATTGAACCCGCGCGCGGTTTTTGCCTCGGTCAAGGGGTTCGGGTCGTATGGACCCTATAGCGACTACAAATGCTTCGAGCCGGTCGCGCAGGCGACCTCGGGGGCGATGAGCGTGACCGGCGAAGCGGGCAGCCCGCCGATGGTCAACGGCGCCAATATCGGCGACAGCGGCACCGGCATGCATCTGGCGATGGCGATCCTCGCCGCCCTGGTGCAGCGCGGCCGCACCGGGCAGGGCCAGCTCGTCGAGGTGGCGATGCAGGAGGCCGTCTTAAACCTGACCCGGGTCAAGTTCACCGGGACCCTGGCCACCGGCAAGCCGCTCGAGCGGACCGGCAACCGCTCGGCGACCGGCGGCTATTCCGATCTGATCCGCTGCGCCCCCACAAAAAGCGACGGCAGCGGCGTCAACGACTACGTCTACATCATCGTGCCGCCCGACAATCCCGAGATGTTCCAGGCGGCGATGGAGGTGATCGGTCGGCCCGAACTCAAGGAGGACGAGCGCTTCAAAACAGCTGCCGCGCGCGCCCGCAACGGCGCGGCGCTGACCGAGGTGCTCGAAAGCTGGACGCTGTCGCGCAAGAAGCACGACGTCATGAAGGCGTTCGCCGGGCGCGGCATGGTTTGCGGCGCGGTCCTCGACACGAGCGAGGTGCTGAGCGACCCGCATCTGCGCGAGCGCGGCACGATCGTCGATATAGATCATCCAACCCGCGGCCGGTTCTCGACGATCATCAGCCCGCTGCGTCTGTCGGATTCGCCGGTCGAGCCCAGGCGGGCGCCGCTCTACGGCGAGCACACCGCCGACGTCCTGCGCGACCTCGCCGGCTACAGCGAGGACGAGGTCGCCGCGTTGCGCGACAAGAAGGTGATCACCCAGGCGTAATCACTCGGCCGCGCCGTCTTGCCCGGCCCACCCCCACCCCAGCCCTCCCCCGCTTGCGGGGGAGGGAGCCTTATCCGCGCTGTTGCGATAACCCTCCCCCGCAAGCGGGGGAGGGCAGGGTGGGGGTTTTACCGGGGAGGCGGTGCCGCCCTTATTGGCGCCTCTCGATGACTTGCGAATGGCTGCCATGGCATAAACGCGGGCGGCGATAAGCCAAGTTCCCGCGTGGCAGGGTTATTGTGGCGACTTGCGCTGGCAGGAGCCGTCGATGAGCACGAGCCTTTCAGGGGAACAGAACGCGCCGCGCCGCCTCGCGGAAGCGACCAGTTTCTCGATCATCCTGGCGCTCAGCTTTTCGCATTTCCTCAACGACATGATCCAGTCGCTGGTGCCGGCGCTGTATCCGATGCTGAAGGATTCCTACGGCCTCAGCTTTACCCAGATCGGGCTGATCACGCTGACGATGCAGGCGACCTCGACGCTGTTGCAGCCGGCGGTCGGCCTCCTCGCCGATCATCGGCCGCAGCCTTATTCGCTGGCGGTCGGGATGGGCGTCACGCTGGTTGGCCTGCTGCTGTTGGCGAACGCCGACAGCTACCCCCTGCTGCTGCTCGCGGCGATGCTGGTCGGGGCCGGATCGGCGGTGTTCCATCCGGAGGCTTCGCGGATCGCGCGCATCGCGTCGGGCGGGCGGCACGGATTGGCGCAGTCCTTGTTTCAGGTCGGCGGCAATGTCGGCTCGGCGACCGGTCCGATCCTGGCGGCGTTTATCGTGCTGCCGCGGGGGCAGTCGAGCATCGGCTGGTTCTCGGTGGCGGCGCTGCTGGCAATGGCCGTGCTGTTCGCGGTCGGCAACTGGTACTGGCGCGAACGCGCCCTGCCGCGCCGCGTGCGAGGAGCGCCAGGCGGCGAATTTCCGAGTCTGTCGCGGCGCAAGGTGGCGTGGTCGCTGGCGATCCTGTTGGCGCTGGTGTTTTCGAAAGCCTTCTACACGACCAGCCTCAACAATTATTACACCTTCTACCTGATCGGCAAATTCGGCCTGTCGATCGAACACGCGCAGTTTTACCTGTTCGTCTTTCTGGCGGCGGTGGCGCTCGGCACGTTGATCGGCGGCCCGCTTGGCGACCGGATCGGCACCAAATCGGTGATCTGGGGCTCGATCCTCGGGGTCGTGCCGTTCACCCTGGCGTTGCCGCACGCCGATCTGCTGTGGACCGCTGTTCTGACCGTGATCATCGGATTGACCTTGGCCTCGGCGTCGTCGGCGATCATCGTCTATGCGATCGATCTGGTGCCGGGGCGGGTCGGGATGGTCTCGGGTCTGTTCTTCGGCCTGTCGTTTGGCCTGGCCGGGGTCGGGGCGGCGCTGCTCGGCCGGCTGGCGGACATGACGAGCATGGATTTCGTCTATCAGCTGTGCGCGTTCCTGCCGCTGATCGGTCTCTTGACCGTGCTGCTGCCCGATATGCGACGACGAATCCCCGCGGCGGCGGCAAAGTCCGTCGGCGGAAAGCCCGCGCTCGAACCCGCTGAATGATGCTATAATGCGGGCAAAGCGCGGCGAAAACCCGGGAGGACAATCATGGCCGACACGCTGATCTCGTGCGACGATCACATGGATCTGGGGCAATTGCCGGCGGGTTTGTGGAAAGAGCGGCTGCCCGCCTCGTTGCGCGACCGGGCGCCTCATATCGCCGAGCGCGACGGCCAGGCCGTATGGATTTGCGACGGCAAGGTGTGGGGCGCCTGGTCCGGCAAGCCGCCGGCGACCGGCGACAAGCGCGCGGTCAAGCCGCTCTACAACGCCTTCGACCGCGGCGGCATCCACGACCAGAGCGAGCGCCGCCCGGCTGTCGCCGAATTGCGCCTCGCCGACATGGACCGCGACGGGGTCGCGACGCAGGTCATCTTCGGCCCGATCTTCCAGATTTCAACGGACGACGCGGAATTGCGGGTCGCGTGCTACCGCGTCTACAACGATTGGCTGATGGAGTTTTGCGCCGCCGCGCCGGACCGGCTGATCGGGGTGCCGATGCTGCCGGAAACGCCCGACACGGCGACCGAGGAATTGCTGCGCCTCGCCGCCCGGGGCGGGGTCCGCCAGGTCAATCTGCAAATCGCCAACATCAACCCCAAGCTCGACGACCCGGCCTGGGGAAAATTATGGAGCGCGCTCGAGGATACCGGGATCATCCTGTCGTGGCACATCACGGTCTTTGTCGGGAAGCCGGGCGACCGCGTTGCCGGCAAGACCGCCGCCGTCTTCGAGAACACCAAGTTCTTCATGGCGAATTTTTTGGAGCCGTTTGTCGATCTGTTCGCCTGGGGCATCCTGGAGCGCCACCCGAAACTCAAGATGGTGATGGCCGAGGCCGGCACCGGCTGGCTCCCGTGGCTCGTGCAGGAACTCGATTACCGGCATTGGCGGCTGTGGGAAGCCAAGGAATTCTGGGCCGACAAGGGCGGCATCGCGCTCGAAACCAAGCCCAGCGAACTCTTCAAGCGCCAGCTCTACGCGACCTTCCAGGAAGATTACGCGGCGATGGCGCTGATCCCGTTCTTCGGCGACGGGCACCTCTTATGGGCCTCCGACTACCCCCACCCCGACAGCGTCTGGCCCCACTCAAAGGCCGCGATCGAACGCCAGATGAGCGGGCTCTCGCCCGAAATGCGGCAGAAACTGACCCACGACAACGCCGCCGCGCTGTACGGGCTGGGGTGACGCCTTCGACGGAATCCGGGTTTTTACGCTGGAGGTTGCGCCGCGATGCGATCGGCTGTAGAGATACATCGTACATCGTGTGTCATCCGAGCGCATCATGCAGGTCTCGAAGTGGGGCAATAGTCTGGCTATCCGCCTTCCTGCGGCGGTGGTCGCGGCGCTGGAGCTGAAGGAAGGCGACGAGGTCGAGGTGCAGGTCGCCGGCACCCGCACGTTCGAGGTTGCGCGCGATCGGAGCCGCGAACGGGCGCTTGTGCGCGTTCGCGGCTTTGCCAAGAAAATTCCCGCGGATTGGAAGTTCGACCGCGAGGATGCAAATTCCCGGTGAATTCGCCCGGCAAGCTTGATGGCCCGGGAGTTCCTCGACAGCAACGTCCTGGTCTATGCCTTCACCGCCGATCCGCGCGCTGCGGTGGCGCAGGCGCTGCTTGAGCGCGGCTGTGTCATCAGCGTCCAGGGGCTCAATGAATTCGCCAACGTCGCCAGGCGCAAGCTTGGCATGTCGTGGGAAGAGCTGCGCGATGCGCTCGCTGCCATACGAATCGTCTGCCCGACCATCCTTGCGATCGACATCGACACCCACGCCGACGCGCTGCGCATCGCCGAACGCCATGGATACGCGATCTTCGACGCCCTGATCATCGCCTCGGCGTTGCAGGCCGAAAGCGATACCCTGTGGTCGGAGGACATGCAGGATGGCATGGTCATCGACGAGCGACTGCGCATCGCCAATCCGTTTCGCGGCGTTACCTGACGCACACTCGGGTTGCGCCAGAAGCCAGATTATTGGAAGTCAGAAGAGCAGGGATTCAAGATTGTATTGTCGTACCTTGCGCGACTCAAAGAGGCTTCAGCCAAGCGTCGCAACATCGCTGGAAATCTCGAACTTAAGGGCAAAGGGCAGCCCTATCCTCTTCGGCAGTAATCAAACTGACCTCGCCGATTATCAACGATCGGCGGATGCCTACGAATCCCTTGGTGACGACATGAACAGCCTGTTCCGCGGGATCAGCGTATCAGCTGATCAGCAAGCATAGGGCTGAAAATCGCAGCGCGTTCCGGCCTCAAGGTCCTGCGGCACCGAATCCAATGGAGACTAGGATTTGTGCTTGGCGATGATCAGATTTTGAATCTTTGTGTAGGTCGCCTCGGGCAGGATTTTCTTGGAAACCAGTTGGGTTTTCATCTGATACGGGCGGCCCGCGATGATCTTGGCGGTGTAGGCATCGCCGATCCCCGGAAGCGCCTTTAGCTGTTCGGCGGATGCCGTATTGATGTCGACAAGCTCCGTCTTGTGATCGCCCGTTTTGGCTGGCGCCGGGGCGTTCGCTGACGGTTTGGCCGGTGTCGCCGGCGCCGATGTGGTAGGTGTGGCGCTCGTTGGCGCGCCTGACTGAGCGAACACCGGCCCCACGACCGTCATCGAGATGACCAAAGCCAATAACGCATTTTTCAACATTTGAACCCTCCGATTGTGGTCGCTATGAGCCTCGCCGCCTTAGCAAAAAGGCGCGACCCGGAATGCGCTTATACGATTCCGGCGCCGGCCATCGTCTGGGCGATGTCGGCGCGAACGCCTGGCGAGCGCCGGTAGTATTGGTGCGAACTGGAGAAGCCGAAGGTATAATCTTTGAAACTGGTGCAGTCGACCATCCGGTATTGCGCGGGAGGGAATTTGCTCGCGTCGAACCGGTCGTGCGGTCCTTCCTGGCCGAGCCGCTTGGCGCCCAAATTGAGCGCCAGGCTCACAACCAGAACGCTGTCGGACGCGCTGAAATAGATCGAGATCCGCCGAGCCAGGCGATGCAGGGCGCTGAGGCGACCGGGCTCGGGGAAGTCGAAGCTGTCGTACCGCTCGTCGGGGGCGGCGAGGATCGCCTCGTCGAACATGAACGCGTCGCCGTTGCCGTGGCTGAACCAGCTTTCGACAGCACCTTGCAGCGCCAAATGGCCCATGCTGTGCGCCAGCAGAAAAACGCGGCTTCCCGCTGACCGGGCATGCTCCAGCAGCGGCTCCAGATTGGCCAGGAAGCTCATCAGGTGAAGACCCGATTGCCCGGCCATCATCTGGTCGCGCTGATAGTTGGCCCACGGCAACGGCAGACTGAGCAGCCGACCGAGCGAGGGCCAGGTAAAGGCGACGACAGTGGTGTCGGCCTCGACCAAGCCGGATTGGGCGAGCCACTCGCGATTGAAGGCCGCCCGGGTGATCGCGTTCTCGAAACTGTTCGCGAAGCCGTGAATGAAGACGAGCACGTTTCGCCCGGGCTCGGACAGATCGCCGATTGCCTGCTGGCTGAAGCCGCCCTGCCGGACGTTCTGGATCACCCCGATCGAGCCGGTCGTATCGGCGGTCAGGTTGGTGTTGTCGACGAACGCGGTGGCATAGGTAATCGCACTCGGGTCGGACGGAGCAACAATGCCGGTGCCATAGCTTCGCCAATCATCGGCCGGTCCGGTCAGGGCGCGGTTCGTCGCAAAATGCACCGTGGTGAACATCTCGTCCCCCAGTCGGTTCGCGCGAGAGGGAACCCGCCTCAGAAAAACGCGAGCGTGCGGATTTCGATGCTTTCGCGGGGGCGGGCGTGGGGTGGGGCGGTCGGGTCGGCGAAGGCGGTGTGCGCGGTCCAGCGGGCGCGGCCGTCGCTCAATGATTCGTAGACCTTGAACACCAGCGCCTCGTCCGGCCGCATATGCGGGAACCAGTACCAGCGCTGACGCGGATCGTAGGTGATCGCAAAGGTCTGGCCGATCCGGTCGGGATAGCGGCGCTCGTTGACGACCAGGTTCTCGGGCGCCACGGTCTGCGCGTCGCAGATCGCCAGCGGGTGGCTTTCGACCGGGTTGTTGATCGGGCGCCAGACCTGGATGATCGCGAAGCGGCCCTGCAGCAGCGTCTCGGCCTCGGCGCCCATCAGGTCGCGCACCCGCTGCGGCCCCGACCATTCGGTGTAGTCGTTGTGGACGCGGCTGACGATGTCGCGGATCTTCTGGGTCTCGCGCTGCTCGCCGCTCGCCGTCCGCAGCGTATGGTCGAAGACGACGACGCGCTTGGCCCCGCTCACCTCTTTTATCAGCGCCTCGCATTCCGGGTAGTAGACCCGCCGGATCTCGGCCTCGTCGAAGAAATCGGCGACCGCGGTGCGGTTCGGGACGAAGCGGAAGCCTTCGCGCTCGAACTCGAAACGATCGGCGAGCGGCCGGCCGTTGCGAATCGTGACGGCGTGGGTTTCGTTGTCGCCGCCAATGCGCTCGTCGCGGCCACCGGGCGCGGCAACGTAGGTCACCAGCTTTTCACCCGAGCCGGCAAGATAGCTCAGCGTCGCCTCGATCGTGTCGGGCGCGGTATCCAATTCGGCGATCTGAACCATGACGGGCTCCTGCGCAATTCCAGCCTAATGATAAGGGCACCGGGCGCTCGCCACAATCACCCGCTCCGCACCAAATTCGTCAGTCCCGCGAAAGCGCAGGATTGTCCGGAGAAACCAATGCGGTTGCAAGCCAAGTACACAGCCACAACCACAGCCCCCTCTCGGCCAAGGGGTTGCGGTGCTTCAACCTGGACGAATGTCGCTCTAATAGTCAAACCACCTGGTTGCGCAGTTGCGGTTCGTCGCGCCAGAGGCGTTCCAGATTGTCGCGCAGGATCTCGATCACATTGTCTTCATAGCGCCGCGTCTCGCCGGCCGTGTGCGGCGTGATCAGCACATGCTCCATTCCCCACAGCGGCGAATTGGGCGCGAGCGGCTCTTCCGCCGTCACGTCGAGACCGGCGCCGGCGATGCGGCGAGCAGCGAGCGCCTCGACCAGCGCCGTCTCGTCGACGACCCGTCCGCGCGCGACGTTGACGAGATGAGCGGAGGGTTTCATCCGGGAGAGCGCGGCGGCGTCGATCAGGTTCTCGGTCTCCGGGGTCAGTGGACAGGTCAGGACGATAACATCGGCCTCGGGCAATAGAGAATTGAGTTCGCTCATCGTGTGCACGGCGTCCGCGGCGCCCTGGTCGGCGGTCGGGTCGCGGCGCAATCCTATGACGCGCATGTCGAAGGCCTTGGCAAGCCGCGCGACGCGTCCGCCGATGTCGCCCAGGCCGACGACCAACAGCGTCTTGCCGCCAAGCTCATCCTCGCGCCCGGCGAGGTCGCCGATCATGCCGCGCCACACGCGCTCCCGCTGGTTGTCGCGGGCCTCGGGAAGCCGGCGGCTCATGGCGAGGACGAGGGCCATCGCGTGCTCGGCGACGGCGCGGGCATTGACGCCGCGCGCGCTGGCGAGGCGGATGCCGCGCTCGGCAAGGGCGTCGCGGGGAAACTGGTCTGTCCCCGCGCCGATCGACTGGATAAAGCGCAGCCTCGGCGCGCGGTCGAGCAGGCTGTCCCGCCACAGGCCCGAGATCACCAGCACGTCGGCCTCAGCCATGCGGTTCTCCAAGGTCCCGGCATCGCGGACCGCGAAGCTGCCGATGCCGGTATCGAGGGGCTGAAACCGTTCATGCAGCCGATAGGCGACATGGGCGAAACAGATCGAGATTTCGTCCTTCGGGGGAAGCATGGCCCACTCCCTTTGATGCACATAAATCCGCTGGCCGGTCGAGGCGTCGCGGCATGGCCCTCCTCCTTGACCCTCCGCGCGTCGACCATCCACTATCGCCGCAGACTATCGGAGAGGCATCATGGCTGAGCGAGCGCCGTTCCTGAATACCGCCTACAGCGCCTATCACCATCGCGAGCGGCCGGCGGAGGACGAGGAATTGACCCGGGTCGGGCCGGGGACGCCGTGCGGCGAATATCTCCGGCGCTTCTGGCAGCCGATCGTCCTTGGCGGCGAACTGGGCGAATTGCCGCGGCGCCTGCGCATCCTCGGCGAGGACCTCGTCGCGTTCCGCGACAAATCGGGCGCGATCGGCCTCCTGGAGCTGCATTGCCCGCATCGCGGCACCTCGCTCGAATTCGGCCTGATCGCCGACAAGGGCATCCGCTGCTGCTATCACGGCTGGCTGTTCGACACCGACGGTACGATCCTCGAAACGCCGGGCGAGCCCGCCGACAGCACGCTAAAAGACCGCCTCTTCCACGGCGCCTACCCGGTGCACGAATATGCCGGGCTGGTCTTCGCCTATATGGGGCCGCCCGACAGAACGCCGGCGTTCCCGGTGCTCGACACCTACGATCTGCCGGGCCACCGCCTGACCGCCCGCTCCCCGACGCTGTGGGAGTGCAACTGGCTGCAGGTCAAGGAAAACAGCATGGACCCGGCGCATCTCGCGTTTCTGCATACATTGCCGGGCAGCGAGGGCTTCACCGACGATTTCAAGGAACTGGGCGAGTGGGACTGGATGGAGACTCCGGTCGGCATGGTCTACATCGACACCCGCCGGCAGGGTGACCGGGTGTGGGTGCGGGTCGCCGATTTCATCCTGCCCAACATCCACCAGTTCCCGCCAAACGCCGATCCGATGGCGCAACGCAATTCGATCAACCGGCCGCAGGCGACGACCTGGGCGGTGCCGCTCGACGACACCCACACGATGCAGATCGGCTATTATCGCGCCCCCGAGGGCAAGGAGCCGCGGCGCGGCACCGGTTTCGGACAGGACGGCAGCCGTCCCTATCAGGAACGCCAGCGGATTCCCGGCGATTACGACGCGCAAATCAGCATTCACGGCGGCATCGCGCGGCACGGGCTCGAGCACCTCGCCGCCACCGACCGCGGCATCATCATGATGCGCAACATGATCCGGCAGGGTATCCGCGTGGTGCGAAACGGCGAGGACCTCGGCCACCCGATGCTGCGGAACGGGTCGCCGGTCCCGACCTACAGCCACGACCGGGTGGTCGCGGGCATCGCTCCGGCGCCGACCCCGGAAGAGGACCGGCAGCTGTTGCGTGAGGTGGCCCGTAACGTGGTCGCGGAAACGGTGAAGACCGGCCTGGCAACAGGCTGATGCGGCGATCGGCTGGATCGTGTTGCAGCCGGTCTTTTTCCGTTCGCTGGAATGATTCACAAGCTCTGAGGAGTGCCCGAAGGGCGCGCCTCGATGGACGCAAGATGCAGATGCAGCGGACCTGATGGCGGGAGTTCAATCCAGGACATGAGTGACATGACTTATCCTCGTCCACCCCAGCTTCGCGGGCTGCCGCACAGCTCCCATTGGGGGGCTTTTTCGGTACGGGTGCGGGATCGCGGCATCGAAATCCTGCCCCATCCGCGCGACGCCGACCCATCTTCCCTGCTTGGCAACATTCCGGCTTCGGTGTCGCACAAGGCGCGGGTCGCGCGGCCGATGATCCGGCGCGGCTGGCTGGAGCGCGGTCCGGGGCGCGATGATCGCCGAGGCAGCGACGAATTCGTGCCGGTCTCCTGGCCGGAAGCGCTCGACCATGTCGCCGCGGAATTGCGGCGGGTCTATGCCGCGCACGGGCCGCGCGGGGTGTTCGGCGGGTCCTATGGCTGGGCCAGCGCCGGGCGCTTCCATGACGCACAGAGCCAGATCCATCGCTTTCTGAACCTCGCCGGCGGCTATGTCCGCTCGGTCAACAGCTACAGCTCGGGCGCGGCGGCGGTGATCCTGCCGCATGTGATCGGCCCGCAGGCCGCGGTCGCCGGCAACAACGTCAGCTGGGCCGAGCTGGTGGAGGAGAGCGCGCTGGTCCTCGCCTTTGGCGGCATGGCGCTGAAGAACAACGATGTCGGCGGCGGCGGCACGAGCCAGCACATCGCCCGCGACCACCTCGCCGCGGCACGCGCGCGGGGTGTCGAATTTCACCTGATCGGCCCGATCCGCGACGATCTGGCGGCTTCGGTCGAGGCGGTCTGGCATCCGATCCGCCCCGGCACCGATGTCGCGCTGATGCTCGGTCTGGCACATACCCTGATCGGCGAAGGGCTGCACGACCGCGCCTTCCTCGACCGGTATTGCGTCGGCTGGGAGGCGTTCGAGGCCTATCTGTTGGGAAGCGGCGACGGTCAGCCCAAAGACGCCGTCTGGGCTGCCGCGATCTGCGGCATCCCGGCGAGCGAGATCACCGCTTTGGCCCGGCGCTGCGCCGGGCGGCGCACCCTGGTCACCTGTTCGATGTCGCTGCAGCGCGCCGAGCATGGCGAGCAGCCGGTATGGATGGGCGTCGTGCTGGCCGCGATGCTCGGCCAGATCGGGCTGCCGGGCGGCGGCTTTGCCTTTGCGCTGGGCGCGACCTCGAACACCGGCAAGCCGCCGCTGGCGGCGCCGTTACCGACCCTGCCGCAGGGGCGCAACGCCATAACCGACCTGATCCCGGTGGCGAGGATCGCCGATATGCTGCTGCACCCGGGCGACAAATTCGATTACGACGGCCAGGCACTCACCTATCCCGACATCAGGCTGGTCTACTGGGCCGGCGGCAACCCGTTTCACCATCACCAGGATCTCGGCCGGCTGCGCCGTGCGTTCACCCGCCCGGACACGGTGATCGTCCATGAGTCGGCCTGGACGGCAACCGCGGGCCACGCCGACATCGTATTGCCGGCGACGATTACGTTGGAGCGCGAGGATATCGGCGGCTCGGCGGGCGATCCGCTGCTGGCGGCGATGCATCGGGCGGTCGCGCCCTATCGCGAGGCGCGCGACGATTACGAGATTTTCTCCGGGCTGGCCGCGCGTCTCGGTATCGCCGAGGCGTTCACCGAGGGCCGCTCGGCCCGGCAGTGGCTCGAACACCTCTATGAAGCGACCCGTCGCGCCCTGGCCGAGCGTGGCGTCAATGCGCCGGCGTTTGACGAATTCTGGGAAGACGGCGAACTGATGCTGCCGACCCAGCCGTGGGATGGCGGCCCGGTCCGCGACTTCCGCCGCAACCCGGAGACCGCGCCGCTGCCGACGCCGAGCGGCAAGATCGAGATCGCGTCGGCGACGATCGCCGGGTTCGGGTATGCCGATTGCCCCGGGCATCCCGCCTGGCTGCCGCCGGCCGAGGGCGCCGGGTCACCGGCGGCGGCGCGTTTCCCGCTCCAGCTCGTCGCCAACCAGCCGGCGACCCGGCTCCACAGCCAGCTCGATTTCGGCGCCACCAGCCTCGGGTCGAAGATTAACGGGCGCGAGCCGGTGCGCCTCCATCCACAGGACGCCGCCGCGCGCGGCATCGGCGACGGCGACATCGTGCGGCTTTACAACGACCGCGGCGCCTGCCTTGCCGGAGCGGTGCTGAGCGAGGCGCTGCGCCCGGGCGTCGTCCAGCTGGCGACCGGGGCCTGGTACGACCCCGAAAACCCTGCCGCGCCGACGCCGTTCTGCGTCCACGGCAACCCGAACGTGCTGACCCGCGACGCCGGCACCTCCCGACTCGCCCAGGGCTGCACCGGCCAGCTCACCCTCGTCGAGATCGAGCGCTACCAAGGCCGCTTGCCGCCCATCAGGGCTTTCGACCCGCCGCCCGGTGGAGCCTAGAGCGCAATCGGATTTGCTTAACCGGACAGCCGTGCGCTTTCGCTCACCGTCAAATTTAAGCCTCGGCCAAATTTAAGCCTCGCCAAATTTAAGCCTCGGCCAAATTTAACCCTCGGCGTCTTCCTTGATCATCGCCGCGCCCTTTTCGCCGATCATGATCGTCGGCGCGTTGGTGTTGCCGGTGGTCACCGCCGGCATGACCGAGGCGTCGATGACCCGAAGCCCGGCGATGCCGTGCACCCGCAAGCGCGGATCGACCACCGCCATCGGGTCGGTTCCCATCTTGCAAGTGCCGACCGGGTGAAAGACGTTGGTGCCGGCCTCGCGGGCGAATTCGCCGAATTGTTCGTCGGTCGTGACCCCCGGCCCCGGCACGGTCTCCTGCACGCTGTAGCGCGCCATCGCCAGTTGGGCGAAGATCCGCCGGGTGTGATCGATGCCGGCGATCAGGACGCGCAGATCATTGGGCGCCGACAGGTAGTTCGGGCGGATCGCCGGATATTGGAACGGGTCGGGCGATTGCGCCATGATCGTGCCGCGGCTGTCGGGCCGGACCGGGCAGACCGCGACGGTCATGCCGGGCTCGCGCTCCAATTGCCGGAATACGCCTTGCGCGTAGCTCGCCGGGGTGAATAGCAATTGCAGATCGGGGCTCGCCAGCCCCTCGCGGCTTCGGCAGAACACCATCGCCGAGGTGACGCCGAAGGTCAGCGCGCCGTCCCCAATCGTCGCCCAGCGCGCGACCTCGCGCACCAGGCGCAGACCGCGCGCCAGCTGGTTGATCGTTACCGCGTCCTTCACCCGGTGCGAGACGCGCACGACGTAATGGTCGTTGAGGTTGGAACCAACCCCCGGCAAATCGTGCACTACCGGCACGCCGATCGCTTGCAGGTGCGCCGCGGGGCCGATGCCGGACAACTGCAGCACATGCGGCGAATTGACGGCGCCGCCGCACAGGATCACCTCGCGCGCCGCCAGTTGCTGGCGGTCGACGCCGTTCTGGCGGAACGCCACGCCGGTGCAGCTTTTGCCGTTAAACAATAATTTGGTGACGAGCGCGTTGGTCTCGACCTTGAGATTACCGCGGCGCCGCGCCTGCGCCAGAAAGGTGCGCGCTGTCGAGCCGCGCAGCCGGCCGCGCCGCGTCATCTGCGAATAGGCGACGCCCTCCTGCGTTTTGCCGTTGTAATCGGGCGTAAAGGCGAACCCGGCCTGTTTCGCCGCGTCGACAAAGGCATGGGTCAGATCGAGGATGGTGCGGTAATCCTCGACGATCAGCGGGCCGCCCCGGCTGCGATATTCGGGGTCGCCCTCGCCGCGGTAGGTCTCGGATTTGCGGAAAAACGGCAGAACCTCGTCATAACTCCAGCCACGGCAGCCCATCTGCGCCCAATTGTCGTAATCGGCGGGGTTGCCGCGGACATAGAGCATGCCGTTGATCGAGCTGGTGCCGCCGAGGGTCTTGCCGCGCGGCCATTGCAGCTGGCGGCCGGCGGTGCCGGGCTCCCCCTCGCTGACGAAATTCCAGTTGATCTTGGCATTGTTGAGGATTCGCAACACCCCGGCCGGGATGTGGATCATCGGGTCGCGGTCGGGGGGCCCGGCTTCGAGCAATACAACCTTTGCGCCGTCCTCGCTGAGCCGGCTGGCCACGACGCAGCCGGCCGAACCGGCGCCGATCACCACGTAATCTGCTTCCATCGCTCCGACCCCTATCCATCGCGGGGCCCTACCCGTCGCGGGGCCATAGATTGCCATATTCGACGATCGGAAGGGCAGCTCAACCGTCCGGTGCCCGGAACGCATGTCGTCCCCGTTTCGGGCTCACGCCTTGCGCCAAACGGTCGCGAGCCACGGCTGCCGATCCCGCGGCAGGCCCGGCGGGCGGTAGTAATGGTCAATCTCGACGAAACCGGCCGCGGTAACATAATCGCGCCAGGTGTCGAGGTCGAGGAAGCAGGCATAGCGATCGTCGCTAAAGCCCTCCTCGTTGTTGCCTCTCGGGTTCGACGAGAACAGCACACCGCGCGGCTTTAGCGTTGCGAACAGTTCCAGCAGGACCCTCGGCAATTCCTGACTAGGCACATGGAACAGCGATGCGTTTGCAAAAATCCCGTCGAATCGGCCCACCGGCAATTCCATCGCGATGAAATCCTGGTGGAGGATTTCGCATTGCGAATGCGCACGCGCCATTGCGACGAATTGCTGCGAGCCGTCGAGCCCGACGGCCGCGTGCCCCAGCGATCGGAAATGACGAAGGTCGCGGCCGGGTCCACAACCAAGATCGAGGATCGAATAGGGCGCCGCGCCCTCGATCGCATTGAGAAAGGCCGCATAGTTCTGGCTGACGTCGTGGTCGCGCGTGCCCTTCCAGAAATTAAGGGCGAAGCGATCGTAAAACGCGATCGTCCGGTCCAAAAGTCGCCGCACCTGATGTGCATCATATCGCCCGGCGCTCCGGCTCATCGACCGTCCCTGTCCCCGCTCGTCAGCGCCTGCACTCCGCGGTCCGCCGCCGGGACCGAGCAACAGCGGGGAACAGTCCGCTGGACCGCATTCGGACAGCGCCCAACATGCAGTGGAAGATCAGCGGTTCCGGCTCTCCAACCCATTTGCCTTTAGTGGCGTCCCCGACAGGACTCGAACCTGTGACCCCCGGTTTAGGAAACCGATGCTCTATCCGGCTGAGCTACGGGGACTTCAATGCCTTAGAGGTGTCTCATCTTCAATGTGGCTCTCTATTGGCTCATGCATCGCTCGCGTTTGCTCGCGGGCACAGGATAACGCTCGGCGACCGATGGGACAACCTCGGCCTCCGGCTTAGGGTCGAGCTTGGCGAGGATGGCCTTGAGCGGCCGGAGCGCGGGGAAAGCGGTCGTTCGTGATCCGCTCGCGCAGGAAGCGGGTCAGCGCTTCGCGCTCTTCGTGGGTGGTCGAGCTGCATGCCCGACATATAGCCTCGGAAGAGGCGGTTGACGAATCGCCCGCGCTAGCGTTCTCATGCCATGAACATAGAGAGAACGAAGGCGTGGCATGGTTCCCCTCTACGCCGCTCGGGCCGGGATCGACCTGTCGGCAGCGGCGGTTCCGGACGCGACGACGGTGCTGAACTTCCGCCATTGACCGGAGGCGCACGACCAGTGGCACTTCGGGATGAAGGCGCATATCGGGGTGGATGTCGCCTCGGCGGTGGTGCACACGCTCACCGGCACCGCCGCCAACGACGCCGACATCAACCAGGCGGCGGCCGTGCTGCACGGCCGCGAGGCGGCGGTCTTCGCCGATGCCGGCTATACCGGGGCGGACAAGCGGCCCGAACTTGAGGACCGCGATGTCTCCTGGAACATCCTGTGTTCGCAGCCGACCATGACGCGGCTTGAGAACCTGCCCGGCCCGGTCGCGCTGAAGCGCATGATGGCGGCCATGGTCGAGTTGTTCTGCGACAGCTTCGATACCGTGCCCCGGCGCATCGTGCTCGACATCGACGACACCGAGGACCGGGCCTACGGCGGGCAGCAGCTCTGGTTGTTCAACGCACATCATGACAGCCACTGCTTCATGCCGATCCACATCTACGAGGCGATTTCAGCCAAGCCGGTTCGCGGTCTTCCTGCGGCCGGGCAAGACGCCCGATGGCACGGAGGTCTGCCTGGTGCTGCGCCGCGTCGTGCGTGCGATCCGCGCCCGCTGGCCGCGCGTCGATATCCTGCTAGATCCAGGATTTTTGCGGGAACGCGATGCAAGGATACCGGCTCAACCGGACCATTGACCAGCGAGCCCCTGGTGCCGCGCGCGACCACCTGCCAATGGCCGGGCACCATGTGATACTTGCACGCGAACAGCGGCGATCCACCCAAGATGCACACCCGCCAATCGTAGAGGGTCGGCAGGTATTCCTGCACCAAAATCCCGCCGCTGAAAGCGAGCATTCGCGTCGAGACCTCTTCGCCTTGCGACACGCTCTCGGCTTTCTCGACACCCCTGCAGTAGCAGCCGTCGCGAATCTTCAGAACCAACGGAAGCCCCAACACATGGGCCGCATCACCAATGGCACTGGCGCCCGCCACGATCCGCGTTTGAGGCATCGGGACACCGCGCGCCGCCATAAGCCGGTGCTGGGTCAGCTTGTCCGAGCCGCGCACTATCGACATTGGGTCGTCGAGCACCGGCATCCCTAGTCCGCTGGCCCGCGTGGCGAAGCTGTGCGCGATTCCGCCGACAGAGGTTGTCTGCCTGATAAACAGCCCGTCGAACTCCGGCAGCTGTGCCAGACCCTCGCTGCCGATCAGCGACGCCTCGATATCACGCCTGGCAGCGATGGCCGCGAAGTGCCTGAGCGTTGAAAATGATGAGGGAGAAACGACATCGGTGTGTGACACCAGCACGGCCAGCTTGCGGCGCCGCCTTGCGGCGGGCGCGAGCGATATCCGAACGTCATCGACGTTTCTGGCGGGGGCCAAGGCTGACACAAGGCGGCGCATGTTCAGAGCTTTTTTCGTTCCCGACAGGACATGGTATCAAGAATTTTACTAACGGTCAGTGAATCTCTTGATTAACCGGCCGCATTTTTGCCGCTCACGAACCGGCCGTGCGGATCGTTGTCGGCATTGAAGTCCGAGAACGTCGCTACCCGCCGGATCACCATTGCCTTCACGTCCGAGGGTAGGGCATTGACGCCGGCGGTTATCATCACGCGCCCGAGCCGCTGATCGAGCGTCGTCCGGAACTGATCGTTCAGTTCCCGGATCTTGGCGGCATTCATGGCCGATCCCCGTCAAAGAGCGACGGCTCCGCGCAGCGTCCCGCGGCCGAGCGCTGCGACGGCGGACGGGCATCGTCTTTCAGGTCGAACAGGGTCGGCTGCGGCAGCGCGATCTGCCGCTGCTCGCGCCGGAGCGCGAGAATGTCGCGCCACGGATAGCGCTTGCCGTCGATAGTGATGTACCGGGGCACCGAAGCCTCCAAAAAAACAGTTGTCCTATGGAGAATCCTACCAAACGAAAGCCCCGCACTCGGTCGGGGCAGGGGATTGCGGATTACATCCCCAAGAAAAGCTGCGGGGCAGGGTCAGGATGGCGAGCGCAGGATCGGCGGGAGCCAGCCGGTGTCTGCAAGGCGTTCTTCCGCATGTGCGACAAGTGCATCCTTCTTGAGTTTGGCCAGGTTTTCGGCTGCCTCCCGCGATACCCCCTCGGTGACCGCTTCCAGTATCCGGGCTTTCCGGATGCGCCCGAGATAGCTTGTCGCGGTCGGCTGCCACCATTGCGCCATATCGAGGTTGAGGGCGCGTGAACGATCCGGCCGGAGCTCGCCTCTTCATGCGGCCGACGAACCGCATCGACGGCGCAGCCGGCGCGATGGGCGAGAAGATCGAGCCGAACGGCGGTTTCCTGGCTGAAGAGCCATGCCCACACATCTTCTGCCGCGGCCGGGAGGCACTGCCGCGATGTGTCATGCCGCCCGGCGAGCGCTTTGGCGGCATGGCTTTCCTCGATGCCCTCGGCGCTTCCGCGCAAGTCGGCGCTCTCGACGCGGATAGCAAAGCAGCTATCGGCGCCGTACTGATAGAACAGCGATAGCGCGAAAGCGTGGATGACGGCGGTGAGCGCGATCTCGGAATTGCTGGCGAGCGCACCGCGCAAGGCAGCCGTCCGGTGCGCCGTCAGATCCTCGATCAAACGATCGGGAAGCTGCGAAGGTCCATCCTTCTGACGACGCGCCTTGCTACCGCCCGACCCGCCATCACCGGATTTCGATGGGGGCGCGCTGCCGGCCTCGTCTTCGCGCCGGACCAGGCCACGCTCGGCGACAGCGCGACTGGCATGACCGATCCCGACGATTGCACCGGCGCGAGCGACATCCTCAGGGTCCCAAACAACAGTCCCGGCGCTTAGAGCACGATCGGGGTTGGTTGAATCGCGGAAGGGGATTCCCAAGGATCGGGATTTCTGATTCAAGATGCTGGCTGGGGTTGGGGGCCAGCATCGATGGCGAGACCCTATTCGCAGGATCTTCGGGACCGGGTGGTGGCGTCTGTCACGGGGGGCCGCTCGCGCCGCAAGACGGCGGCGCTGTTCGGGGTGAGCATTGCCAGCGTGGTGAGGTGGTCGCAGCGTTTTCAGGCGAGCGGCAGCGCCGCGGCCCAGCCGATGGGCGGTCACCGGCCGCGCCTGCTGGCGGGCGAGCGCGATTGGCTGTTGGCGCGGATCGCGGAGAAACCGGACCTCACCTTGCGGGCGGTCATGGCCGAGTTGGCCAGGCGCGGGATCGCCGCGAGCTACGGCGCGGTGTGGGGGTTTTTTGCCAGCGAAGGGATCACGTTCAAAAAAAAGCCTGCACGCCAGCGAGCAGGACCGCGCCGACGTCGCGCGCCGGCGGGCTCGGTGGAAGCAGCATCAAGGCCGGCTTGACGCCAAGCGCCTGGTGTTCATCGACCAGACCTGGGCCAAGACCAACATGACCCGGCGTCACGGGCGCTGCGCCTGCGGCGCCCGCCTTCTCGCCAAGGTGCCGCACGGACGCTGGCGCACGCTGACCTTCCTGGCGGCTCTGCGCTGCGACCGCATCGATGCGCCTTGCGTCCTCGACGGGCCGATCAACGGGCTCAGCTTTCGCGCTGGCGCCTGCCCCGGCGAAGGCCGGGGTCGAACAGTTTCTGGTGCCGACGCTCAGCCCCGGCGACATCGTCATCATGGACAATCTTGGCGGCCACAAGAGCCAGGCCGTCCGCCGCCTGATCCGGGCCGCCAGCGCCAAGCTGTTCTTCCTGCCGCGCTATTCCCCGGACCTCAATCCGATCGAGCAGGTCTTCTCCAAACTCAAGACATTGTTGCGAAAAACCGACCCGCGAACCACCGAGGATACCTGGAAGCAGATCGGCACCCTGCTCGACCAATTCACGCCCCAGGAATGCGCCAATTATCTCGTCAACTCAGGTTACGCTTCAACCTAACCCGATTACGCCCTAATGATCAGCCCCGACTCCCATGATCAGGCCTGGCGCGCGCTTCGGATCGCGCGCCAGACCCGCTCGGGGGTGGCCGGCATGTCGATATGCTCGATGCCGAGCGGCGAGAGCGCATCGAGGATCGCGTTGACGATGGTCTGCGGCGCGGCGATGCACCCGGCCTGACCGGCGCCCTTGACGCCGAGCGGGTTCACCGCGGTCGGAAGCTCGGCGAGGGTGATGTCGAGCGGCGGCAGGTCATCGGCGCGCGGCAACGCATAATCCATAAAGGAACCGCTCAGCAGCTGGCCCGACCCTTCGTCGTAGACCGTGTGTTCGACGAGCGCCTGTCCGATGCCCTGGGCGAGCCCGCCCTGGACCTGGCCCACCGTCAGCATCGGATTTATGAGCCGCCCGTAATCATCGATCGCGGCATAGCGTTCCAGGATCACCGCGCCGGTTTCGGGGTCGATCTCGATTTCGGCGGCGTGACAGCCGCTCGGGAAGGTGAAGACATCGCAGTCGTTGTAGGCATCGGCGTCGAGTCCGGCGCTTAGTCCATCGGGAAGATTGCCTGGGTCGCGGGCCGCCTCCGCCAGCGCCAACAGGTCGATGCCGCGCTCGCCGCCGCCGACCGTAAAGCGCCCTGCGGCAAAGCGCACCTCGCTCGGATCGGCCTGCAACAGGCGGGCGGCGACGGCGCAACCCTTGGCGATGACCATCTGCGCCGCCTGGTGCAGCGCGGCGCCGCCCATGTGCATCGAGCGGGCGCCGCCGTGCCCGTTGCCGCTTTTGACCTGCCCGGTATCCGCCTGGACGAAGCGGAATGCGGCAATCGGGAGTCCCAGGATGTCGGCGGCGATCTGGGGATAGCTGGTTTCGTGGCCCTGGCCGTTCGATTGGGTCCCGAGCACCAGCGCGATGCGGCCCTCGGTCTCGAAGCGGATCTCGGCGCGCTCGCCCGGCGTCCCGCGCGATGTTTCGAGAAAGCAAGCGATGCCGAGCCCGCGCAGCTTGCCCCGGATCGCAGCTTCCCGGCGCCGAGCCGCAAATCCCCCGGTCAGGACACGCTGCGCCATCTCGTCGAGATTGGCGGCAAACCGCCCGCAATCGATCGTGACCCCGAGCCCGCTGCGATAGGGGAAGCGGCTGATCAGGTTGCGCCGGCGCAAACCGACCGGGTCGAGCCCCAGCCGGCGCGCGGCGCGATCGACGAGCCGCTCGATCAGGTAATTGGCTTCGGGCTTGCCGGCGCCGCGATAGGCGTCGATCGGCACGGTGTTGGTGAAGGCGCCGCGCACCGCCATGAACACCGATGGAATCGCATAGACCCCGCCCATCGCGCTGGCCGGCGAATTGGTCGAGCTGCCCGGACCGTTGGTCGACAGATAGGCGCCGAGATTGGCCACAGTGTCGACATCGAGAGCGAGGAATCGGCCATCTCGGTCGAGCGCCAGCCGTCCGCTTGTGTGGTTGTCGCGGCCTTGCGCCGAGCTGACGAACTCCTCGCCGCGCTCGGCCACCCATTTGACCGGACGACCCAGCCGCCGCGCCGCCCATAGCACCAGCACCCATTCGGGATAAAGGAAGTTCTTGACCCCGAACCCGCCGCCGACATCGGGCGCGCGCACGATGATGCGGTCCGGCGGCATATGAAACACCGCCGCGGCGAGCTGCTGGCGCAGGCTGTGCACGCCCTGGCCGGTCAGCAGCAAGTCGAGGCGATCGGCGGCGGCATCGTACTGGCCAATCGCGGCGCGCGGCTCGATCGGGGCGACGACCAGCCGGTTGTTGACCAGTTCGATCTCGACGATTTCAGCGGCGCCGGCAAATGCCGCGTCGACCGCCGCCTTGTCGCCGCGCTCGAACCGATAGGACAGGTTTCCCGGCGCTTCGTCCCACAACAGCGGCGCCTCTGGGCCAAGCGCCGCAATCGCGTCGACCACCGCCGGCAATTGCCGGTACGCCACCGCGATGCGCTCGGCAGCGTCGCGCGCCTGATCCTTTGTGTCGGCAACGACAAACGCCACCGGGTCGCCGACATGACGAACCCTCTGACGCGCCAATGCCAGGCGCGGCGGCACGATGATCGGGGCGAGCGTCGCCACCTGGGCGATGCACGGCAGCGGTCCGATGCCGTCGGCGTCGAGATCGGCCGATGTGAAGACGCCCCGCACCCCCGGCATCGCACGGGCGGCAGCGGTGTCGATGCCCTCGATCGCGGCATGTCCGTGCGGCGAGCGCAGCACGACGGCGTGCAGCTGACCGGGCAGGTCGAAATCATCGACATAGCGCCCTTGCCCGGTCAGAAACCTGTTGTCTTCGAGGCGGCGCAGCGAACGCCCGATATGGCCCCCATTCATCCGCCCGCCCTCAAACCAATTTACCGGGTGACTACGATGCGGTCTCGCGCGCCCGGAATGAGCCGGCTAGGACACGCCTTCGACGATCCGCAAATCCCGGTCGGCGGCCTTGCCGAGCACCTTTAGGGCGGCCTGATAGCCCTCGCTGTCATGGGCGGCGCTGGCTTTCTCGACGCTGTCGAACTCGATGATCACGACGCGCTGCATGACCCCGGCCTCGTAGGCCTTCGCCGCGTTTCCGCGGGCCAGGAACCGCCCGCCGGCTGCCATGATCGCGGGACCCGCGAGCTTGGCGTACCCGGCCAATGCATCCTGGTCCGAAATCGAACGATACGTCGCCACCCAATACGCCTTCGCCATTGTCGTCTCCATCCCGAATGGTGCGTGCGCCCTCCGATAGGGCGGGACCGAGCCTAGCCAGAGCCGGCGCTCCGGTCGAGCCCGTCGCGAGGGGTTTGCGCGCTCTGCGTGGTCTCTACATCGGAACTGCGCCGCCCATCGTCGTCCGGTACATCAGTCGTCGTTGCGGCAGGTCGTAATCCTGGATCGCGCGGTGCTGTACCGTGCAATTGTCCCACATCAGCAAATCGCCCTGCCGCCATTGGTGGCGATAGATGAAGGCCGGCTTGACGATGTGATCGGCGAGCGCGGCGACCAGCGCCTCGGCTTCCTCCGCCGCGATGCCCTCGATCCCGGTGCAATCGTCGCGCATCACATAAAGGCATTTGCGCCCGGTAAACGGATGACTGCGGACGATCGGATGCGTGACCGGCGGGTTGCGGTCGATTTCGGTCTGGGTCGGCGGGAACGCCCGCTTGCGGCCCGCAAAGTCAAAGACCGCGCGCCGGCCGTCGATCCGCTGCCGCAGCTTATCCGGCAACGCGTCCCACGCCGCGGCGGCGCTGGCGAATTCGGTGTCACCCAGGGTCAACCCGCACAGATCGGGGATTTCGAGCGCGTAGAGCATCGTCCCGCGCGGCGGCCGGGCGGTGTAGCACATGTCGCTATGCCAGTTCTCGCCGGCGCGACGCACGCCGATCGGGCGCCCCTCCTCGATCGCGTTGGAAACGACGACGATCTCCGGGCTGCCCGGCACGCTCCACCGCTCGCCGAAGATGTTGAATTCGATCTCGCCAAAGCGCCGGGTGAAGGCAACCTGTTGCGGCGGCGTAATCCGCTGGTCGCGAAAAAAGATGACGCCGTAATCGTTGTAGGCCCGCTCGATCGCGGCGAAATCGGCATCGTCAAGGGGTTGGGCCAGATCGGCCCCGCGGATTTCGGCGCCGAGCGCGGCATCGGTCGGGATGATTTGGATCGGCATGGCCAGCCCTCCTCTCGTTGCGTAGCGCGCCCGACCGCCGGCGGACACGACCCCGTCAACCTACTCCATCCGCGCACCCCTCGGACAGGCGGTGGTGAGGAGGCGCGAAGCGCCGTCTCGAAGGACGCGGGATCGTGTTGCAGCCGGTCTTTTGCCGTTCGATGGATTGATTCACAAGCTCTGAGGAGTGCCCGAAGGGCGCGTCTCGAAGGACGCAGGGGGCCACGCTGCAGCCAGACGGCGCTTGCATCGACCAACTCGACAAGATTGACTGGTCTCAGTGTCTGTCCGCAAACATCTTGATTCGTAGGAATCATTTATGATTCAAGGGAGGCGGCTTGGTTTGGGGGAGGCCGCTGATGTGGACGCAGGAGAACCGGGGGCGCTATGACCGGAGCAAATTGCGCTATCCGAGCGATCTGACGG
>CAMATN010000052.1 GCA_945861155.1 Rhizobium sp. Q54 | reverse complement strand
ACACAGGAAAACACAAAAACAACCCCGATTTCCGCCGATTGATGCCGTTACCCGGCGCGTCGCGGCCAGAAATTAGGCCCGCATCGCCAAACCATCAGCCGCGCCGGCATTGCTCAGTGTTTCCCTAACAGGGTTCCTCTCCTCGGGTGCACCGAATTCGCAATCCGGGTGATAATCGCTGAAACGCAGCCTCATCCGGAGAATTCGGGCTAATTTGAATTTAATTCACCACGGAGACACGGAGGACACGAAGAAGGGATTTTGTTTCGCATTTGATATCACGAGCGGTGCCGATAACCTGGATCAGAGCGTGATATCGGACTTGAAATGTGAAAATCTTCGTGACCTTTGTGCCTTCGTGGTGAACCCTTAATAGGAGCAAAAGGTGCTGAAACTCGGATACAAGGCGTCGGCCGAGCAATTCGGCCCGCGCGAGCTGCTGGACTTCTCCTGCCTGGCGGAGGAGGTTGGCTTCGACTCGATCTTCGTCAGCGATCATTTCCAGCCGTGGAAGCACACCGACGGGCACGCGCCGTCGGCGCTCGTCTGGCTCGGCGCGCTCGGCGCCCGCACCCGGCGGGCCGTCATCGGCACCAGCGTCCTGACCCCGACCTTCCGCTATCATCCCTCGGTCGTCGCGCAGGCGTTCGGCACGCTCGGATCGATGTTTCCGGGACGCGTCGTGCTCGGTGTCGGCACCGGCGAGTCGCTGAACGAGGTGCCGTCGAGCGGCATCAAATGGCCGGGCGCCAAGGAACGGCGGGACCGGCTGCGCGAGGCGATCAGGCTGATCAACAAATTGTGGACCGAAGACCGGGTCAGCTTCGAGGGCCAATTTTATCGCACCGAAAGCGCGACGATCTACGACAAGCCGAAGGACAAGGTGCCGATCTGGGTCGCCGCGTCCGGCCCGCTCGCGGCGCAAATGGCGGGCCAGGTGGCCGAGGGCTTCATCTGCACCAGCGGCAAGGCGCCCGCGCTTTACAGCGAGAGCCTGGTGCCGAAGGTCGAGGAGGGCGCCGCGAAAGCGGGCCGCGCCTCCGACACGATCGAGCGGATGATCGAGGTCAAGGTGTCGTTCGACAGCGACGCGACCCGCGCCAAGGAGGACACAAGGCATTGGGCCGCGCTCGCCTTGTCGCCGGAGGAGAAGATGGGGGTCGAGGACCCGGTCGAGATGGAGCGCCTCGCCGACGCGCTGCCGCTCGACCGCGCCGCGAGCCGGTGGATCGTGTCCAGCGACCCGGAGGAGCAGATCGCGAAGATTCGGCCGTATGTCGAACTCGGCTTCCGCCACCTCGTGTTTCACGCGCCGGGTCCTGACCAGCCGCGCTTTCTGAAGCTGTATGCCGAAGAAGTCCTGCCGCGCTTGCGCCGGGCGTTCGGCTAGCGATACCGACGATGGCCCCGTGCGTCTTCATGTCGTCATGGCCGGGCTTGACCCGGCCATCCACGGAAACGGCGCGGCTGCTGCGCGTGGATGGCCGGGTCAAGCCCGGCCATGACGGTTAGGTGGTGGCGCGGGCACGATGTCATCGCAACTGACCATCACCGGGCTCACCGGCGTGCCGCTGGTCAAGGCGGGGGACGACCTCGCCGCGATTGCGCTCGCTGCCTATGCCGCGACCGGGCTCGCGCCGGCCGACGGCGATGTCCTGGTGATCGCGCAGAAGATCGTCTCCAAGGCCGAGGACCGGATGGTCGATGTCGCGACCGTCGAGCCCTCCGCCCAGGCGATCGCGCTTGCCGTCGAGGTCGACAAAGACCCGCGGCTCGTTCAGGTCATTCTGTCGGAGTCGCGCCGCATCGTGCGGCATCGCCCGAACCTGATGATCGCCGAGCATCGGCTTGGCTATGTGATGGCAAATGCCGGCATCGACCATTCGAACGTCGCGCCCGGTGACGGCACCGAGCGCGTGCTGCTGCTGCCGGTCGACCCCGACGGTTCGGCCGAAAACTTGCGGCGGCAGCTCGCCGAGGCTTGCGGCAAACGCATCGCGATCATCATCAGCGACAGTTTCGGCCGGCCGTTCCGGCGCGGTACGGTCGGGATCGCGCTCGGCGCCGCCGGATTGCCTTCGGTCATCGACTGGCGCGGCCACCCCGACCTGTTCGGGCGCAAGCTCGAAGTCACCGAGACCGGCTTTGCCGACGAGATCGCCGCCGCCGCCTCGCTGGTCCAGGGGCAGGCCGACGAGGGGACGCCGATCGTGCTGGTGCGCGGCCTCGCTTGGTCGGCGCCCGACGCACCCGGCGCCGCGCTGGTCCGGCCCGCGGAGCATGATTTGTTCCGATGAGCCGGCAAGACGGTTTCGTGCTCGCGCTGTCGGGCGGGGTCGGCGGCGCCAAGCTGGCGCTCGGCCTGTCGCGCGTTTTGCCGGCGGACGCGCTGACGATCGTCGCCAATACCGGCGACGATTTCGAGCATCTGGGGCTGGCGATCTCGCCCGATCTCGACACCTTGCTCTACACGCTGTCGGGACAGGACAACCCGGAACTGGGCTGGGGGCGGCGCGGCGAGACTTGGAATTTCATGGCGGCGCTCGAGGCGCTCGGCGGCGACACGTGGTTTCGCCTCGGCGACGGCGATCTGGCGACCCATGTCGAGCGCACCCGCCGATTGCGCGCCGGCGAAAGTCTTTCCGCGATATCAGACGATTTCCGCCGCCGGCTCGGCATCGCCGCGCGGCTGCTGCCGATGTCGGACGACAAGGTGCGCACCCGCCTGCGGACGGAAGAGGGTTGGCTCGATTTTCAGGATTATTTCGTGCGGCTGCGCTGCGCGCCGGTGATCTGCGAATTAGCCTTTGTCGGCAGCGAAACCGCCCGGCCCCTCCCCGATTTTATCGCGGCGCTCGCGGACCCGCTGCTGAGCGCGGTGGTGATCTGCCCGTCGAACCCGTTCATCAGCATCGATCCGATCCTCGCCGTGCCGGGCATCCGCGCCGCGTTGCGCGATTGCCCGGCGCCCGTTGTCGCGGTGTCGCCGATCATCGGCGGCAAGGCCGTCAAGGGGCCGACCGCCAAGATGATGGGGGAACTGGGGATGCCGGTCGACGCCGCGACGGTGGCGCACCATTACTGCGATTTCCTCGACCTCTACATCGCCGACGAGGAGGACGCGGCCGCGGTCGAGTGCCTCGATGTGCCGGTGGTGTTGGCCCGGACCTTGATGCAAAGCCTCGCCGATCGCGAGGAATTGGCGCGCACGGTGCTGGCCGCCGCCGCGCGCGTGCGAAAATGAATGGGATGACCGCCCTGCGTCCTTCGAGACGCCCGCGGCGCGGGCTCCTCAGGATGAGGTTCTTTCTTAATGCCATCATGGCTTTACCTCATGCTGAGGAGGCATGCGAAGCAGGCCGTCTCGAAGCACGCAGAACGGCCGTGCAGCGCAGATGAGCGGGGAAGACATCTGGGCGGTCGTCCCGGTCAAGGACACATCAGCCGCCAAACAGCGCCTGGCCCCCGCCTTGAGCCCGGAGCAGCGCCAGATGCTGGCTCTGGCGATGCTCGAAGACGTGCTGGCGGCGCTGGCCGAGGTTGGGTGTCTCGCCGGCCGGCTTCTCGTAACGACCGATCCGGCGGCGATGCGGCTCGCCGCGCGCTACGGCGCCCAATGCATGGCGGAGGGCGCCGACGACGGTCACACCGGCGCGGTTGCGGCCGCCTCGCGCCGCCTGGTCTCCGAGCGGCGCGGCGCGATGCTGACCCTGCCCGGCGATATTCCGCTCGTCACGGCGGCCGAAATTTCCATGCTGATCGCCGAACACCGGCCTAAACCTTCCTTCACGATCGCTCCCTCGCATGACGAATTGGGCTCGAACGCGATCATTGTCTCGCCGCCCGATGCGGTGGCGCTGCGCTTTGGCGACAACAGTTTTTTCCCGCATCTCGCCGCCGCCGAGGCGCGCGGCATCCGGCCCGGCGTCGTGCGGCTGCCGGGCATCGCGTTCGATATCGACAATCCCGTCGATCTCGCCCATTTTGCACAACTCGGATCGCGCACACGAGCGGGCCTATGGCTCGCGCAAAACGAAACCGCACTCGCCGCCGCCGGAACCACGCGGCAGAGGGTGTAGGAGACGAAACTCTCTTCGTGTCGCGATGCCCCCGCACGCGGGTTTCCATCCTGTCGGAACAGCGCGGCTGCCTGGGCAGCCCGGAGGGGTGAATTGGTTACATCAGCGGCGATACTCGATCGTGCCCAGTCCGGCGCGCGGCTTTCCACCAACGCGGCGCTGGCGCTGGCCGGCGCGACCGATCTGCCGGCGCTGATGCGGGTCGCGGCGGGCCTGCGCAATGTCGGGCACGGCGATCTTGTCTCCTATTCGCGCAAGGTCTTCATCCCGCTGACCCAATTGTGCCGCGACGTGTGCCATTACTGCACCTTCGCGCACCCGCCGCGCCGCGGCGAGGCGGCCTATCTCGACGCCGAGCAGGTGCTGGCAATCGCCCGCGCCGGGGCTCGCGCCGGTTGCAAGGAGGCGTTGTTCACGCTCGGCGACAAGCCCGAATTGCGCTATCGCGCGGCGCGCGAGGGGCTGGCGGCGCTGGGCCATCAGACGACGCTCTCCTATCTCGCCGAGATGGCGGCGCTGGTGCTGAAGGAAACCGGGCTCCTGCCGCATCTGAACCCCGGCGTGATGGACCGGGCCGAGACCGAGGCGCTGCGCGCGGTGTCGGTGTCGCAAGGGATCATGCTCGAAAGCGCCGCCGAACGGCTCAGCCGGCGCGGCGGACCGCATTTCGGGTCGCCCGACAAGCTGCCGGCGCGGCGCCTCGCGGCAATCGCGGCGGCGGGCGAGGCGGCGGTGCCGTTCACCTCGGGCATCCTGATCGGCATCGGCGAGACCCGCGCCGAGCGCATCGAGTCGCTGCTGGCGCTGCGCGACCTCAACGAACGCCACGGCCACATCCAGGAAATCATCATCCAGAATTTCCGCGCCAAGCCCGACACGAGAATGGCGGCGGCGCCTGAGCCCGATCTGGCGGACCATTTATGGACGATCGCCGTCGCGCGGCTGGTCTTCGGGGCGGCGATGAACATCCAGGCGCCGCCCAATCTGATGCCGGATGCGCTCGAAGACATGATCGCGGCCGGGATCAACGATTGGGGCGGCGTGTCGCCGGTCACCCCCGACCACGTCAATCCGGAAGCACCGTGGCCGGCGCTCGATTTGTTAGCGCGCCGCACGGCCGCCGCCGGCAAGCTGCTCGTCGAGCGGCTGGCGGTCTATCCGGCCTACGCGCAGGACCCGGTGCGCTGGCTCGATCCGAAACTGCGCACGCCGGTATTGCGCGCAATCGACGGCGAGGGCCTTGCCCGCAGCGACTCATGGATACCAGGGGCCGGCACGCCGGCCCCCGAAATGCCCCGTAGCCCCCACCCTAACCCTCCCCCGCTTGCGGGGGAGGGGACAAAAGCAGCGGCGGTTTCTAAAAACCCCCTCTCCCGCTTGCAGGGGAGCGCTCCCGCTACCGCGCTCGATAGCTCCCTCCCCCGCAAGCGGGGGAGGGTTGGGGTGGGGGCTTTACGGGACATCCTCGACCGTGCCGGAGCCGGCGAAACCCTCGCTGAAAGCGACATCGTCCGCCTGTTCCAGGCGCGCGGCGACGAGTTTTCCCTCGTCTGCGACACCGCCGACCAACTGCGCCGGCAAGTCTCCGGCGACACGGTGACCTATGTCGTGACCCGCAACATAAACTACACCAACATCTGCTATTTCCGCTGCCAGTTCTGCGCCTTCTCGAAGGGCAAGCTCAGCGAGAATTTGCGCGGCAAACCCTACAACCTCGACATGGACGAGATCGTCCGCCGCGTCGAGGAAGCCTGGGAGCGCGGCGCGACTGAGGTCTGCTTGCAGGGCGGCATCCACCCGGAATATACCGGCGCCACCTATCTCGGGGTCTGCCGCGCGATCAAGGAGGCGGTGCCGGATATGCATGTGCACGCCTTCTCGCCGCTCGAAATTTGGCAGGGCGCCAAGACGCTCGGCCGCACCCTGCCCGATTTCCTCGCCGAGCTGCGCGACGCCGGGCTCGGCTCGTTGCCCGGCACCGCCGCCGAGATCCTCGACGACGAAATCCGCGCGATCATCTGCCCGGACAAGGTCAAATCAGCCGAATGGCTGCAGGTCATGGAGGCCGCCCACGGCGTCGGGCTGCGCAGCACGGTCACGATCATGTACGGCCATGTCGAGCGCTACGAGCATTGGGCGCGGCACCTCCTGCGTATCCGCGCGTTGCAGCAGCGCACCGGTGGCTTTACCGAATTCGTGCCGCTGCCGTTTGTGCCGACGGAGACGCCGATCTCGCTGAAGGGCCGCTCGCGGCTCGGGCCGACCTTTCGCGAGGCGGTACTGATGCACGCCGTGGCGCGATTGGCGCTGCACCCGGTCATCCCGAACATCCAATGCTCGTGGGTCAAGCTCGGGCCCGAGGGCGCCGCCGCCTGCCTCAACGCCGGGTGCAACGACATGGGCGGCACCTTGATGAACGAGAGCATTTCGCGCGCCGCCGGCGCGAGCTTTGGCCAGGAAATGCCGCCCGAGGACATGGAGGCGCTGGTCCGCTCGCTCGGCCGCACCCCGCGCCAGCGCACGACCCTCTACCGCGACCCGCCGCCCGACCGGATCGCGGCATCGTTCGGCGCCGCGCCGCTCGCCGAGCCGATCAACACCCCGGCCCGCAAATACGACCGGGCCGAGCGCCAGGCGGCGGAATAGGCTAGCCGTTGTCAGCGGGCGGTGCGTCCTTCGAGACGGCCGCTTCGCGGCCTCCTCAGGATGAGGTTAACTATCTAATATAACACACAATTATTCCTCATCCTGAGGAGCGCCTGAAGGGCGCGTCTCGAAGGACGCAGAGCGCTGATGCAGCGTTGAAACCCGACCAGGAGCGCCCCCGATGCCCTACGCCGCGCCGCTCGCCGAGATGCGCTTTACGATCGACACCTTGGCCTCGCTCGACGGCATCGTCGAACCCGACCTTGCCGACGCGATCCTCGGCGAGGCGGCGAAGTTTGCCGCCGCCGAGCTCGATCCGCTGAACCAGCCGGCCGACCGCATCGGCAGCGTCCTCGAAAACGGCATCGTGCGCACCCCGCCGGGGTTTCGCGAGGCCTATCGGCGCTATGTCGAGGGCGGCTGGATGGGGCTTGCCTGCGATCCCGAGCATGGCGGCCAGGGTCTGCCATTGTCGCTGGCGACCGCGGTCGCCGAGATGTGGAACTCGGCCTGCATGAGCTGGGCGTTATGCCCGTTGCTCAATTCCGGCGCGATCGAACTGCTGCAGGCGCACGGCTCGCCGGACCAGAAGCGGCTTTATCTCAACAAGCTGGTCTCGGGCGAGTGGACCGGCACGATGAACCTGACCGAGCCGCAGGCCGGCTCCGATCTTGGCATGCTGCGGACGCGGGCAGTGCCGGCCAATGACGAGCGCTGGGGCGAGCATTACCGGCTCAGCGGCCAGAAGATTTTCATCACCTACGGCGACCACGACCTTACCGATAACATCGTCCATATGGTGCTGGCGCGGACCCCGGACGCGCCGCCGGGCAGCCGCGGCATCTCGTTGTTTCTGGTGCCCAAATTCCTGCCCGACGAGGCTGGCCGGCCGGGCGAGCGCAACGATCTGCGGGCGCTGCGGCTGGAGGAAAAGCTCGGCATTCACGCCTCGCCCACCTGCGTGATGTCGTACGGCGAGGCGGAGGGCGCGGTCGGCTGGCGCATCGGCGAAGAAAACCGCGGCCTCGAATGCATGTTCACGATGATGAACAGCGCCCGCCTGGTGGTCGGGCTGCAGGGGGCGGCGATCGGCGAGCGCGCCTATCAGCAGGCACGCGACTACGCGCGTAGCCGGGTCCAGGGCCAGCCGGCCGGGACGGCGCGCGGCACGGGTGACGATCGTGCGCCGCCGCCGATCATTCATCACCCCGATGTCCGGCGCATGCTGCTGTCGATGCGCGCGGCGACCGAGGCGATGCGGGCCTTGACCTATCTCGCCGCGGCGGCGATCGACGCGAGCCGCCACAAGGGCGACGAGAAGGCGCGGTTTCGCGCGGCCCGGCGCGCCGATTTGCTGATCCCGGTGGTCAAGGCATGGTGCACCGATCTCGGGGTCGAGGTCGCCTCGACCGGGATCCAGGTGCATGGCGGGATGGGCTACATCGAGGAGACCGGCGCGGCGCAATATCTGCGCGACGCGCGCATCGCGCCGATTTACGAGGGCGCCAACGGCATCCAGGCCAACGATCTGGTTGGCCGCAAGCTCGGCCGCGACCAGGGCGAGGCGGCGCGCGAGCTGTTCGCCGAGATGCGACCGATGCTCGCCGAACTCGGCGGCAAGCCCGAGTGGGAGCCGATGCATCGCGGCCTTGTCGAAGGCATCGATGCGCTGGAGCGTGCGACTTCCTATCTGGTCGATGCCGATCCGGCCCTGGCCGCGGCCGGGTCATCGCCCTATCTGGCGCTGTTCGGCACCGTCGCCGGCGGCTGGCTGATGGCGCGCCTCGCGCTGGCGGCCCGGGAGGCGGTGCGGTCGGGGGGCGGCGAGCCCGGCTTTGCCGCGACAAAGTTTGCGACGGCGCGCTTCTACGCCGAACATTTCCTGGCCCGCGCGCCGAGCTATCTGCCGGCGATCGAGGGCGGCGCGACGGTCGTGGATTTCGACCCGGATATGTTCTGATTTGGGCGGGTTCGATAATATGCCGTCATGCTGGGATCAATCCCCTGGCGACATCCACCTCCAGACGAAAGGACACCGACATGCCGAGCTTTGAACATCACGGCGCGCGGATTTATTACGAGGAGTTCGGCCAGGGGTTCCCGATCCTGACCTTCGCGCCGGCGGGCTTGGCGTCGGTCATCGGCGTCTGGAGCGAGCCCTCCGCGCCGATCAACCCGACGGTCGAGTTTGCGAAGGATTACCGTGTCATCGCGATGGACCAGCGCAACGCCGGCGGCCAATCGCGCGCCCCGATCACCGCGCAGGATGGCTGGGATAGCTACACCGCCGACCACATCGCGCTGCTCGACCACCTCCGGGTCGATCGCTGCCACCTATACGGCCAGTGCATCGGCGGCTCCTTCATCCTGAACATGCTGAAGGCGCAGCCCGAACGCGTCGCGAGCGCGGTGCTGGCGCAGCCGATCGGACGGGTGGGCCCGATGCCGGCCGCCCGCACCGCCCGGTTCGAGGCGTGGGCGGCCGGGCTCACGGACCATCCGGAGGCGACCCCGGCAGTGCTCGACGCGTTTTACCGGAACCTCTATGCGAGCGGCTTTGCCTACAGCGTCGACCGCGCGTTCGCCGCGACCGTGCAGACGCCGTGTCTGGTGCTGGCCGGCAACGACGAGGCGCACCCGTACGCGATCGCCGAGGAACTCGACAAGCTGCTGCCGCACTCCGAATTCATCGCGGAGTGGAAATCCGGCGCGGCCCTCGATGCGGCGCGCGCCCGCGTCAACGCGTTCCTGGCCAAGCACACCCCCGGCCAAGCGTAGACGGCCTAGAGCTCGATCGCTTGTGGTCGCACCACTCTCGATGGCATAACGCGGGCGTCACGGTACGGAAGGATGTCGCGCGATGGCCGTCACTTTTACGCCACTACATCCCGTCATCGCCGCCGAGTGTTCCGGCGTCGATATCGGTCGGAATCTGACCGCGGACGAGGCGGCCTCGATCGATGCCGGAATGGACCGCTATGCGGTGCTGGTATTCCGCCGCGACGTGCCGCTGACCGGCGAGCAGCAGATCGCGTTCACCAAGAATTTCGGCGAGCTCGAACCGCCCTACACCCAGATCCAGAGTACCGACGGGAAGCGCCTCGCCAACCCGGCGCTGGCCGACATCTCCAATCTGGGGCCCGGCGACCGCCTCCTCGAACGCGACGATAGGAAGCGGCTGTTCGGGCTCGGCAACCAGCTGTGGCACAGCGACAGCAGCTATAAAATCATCCCGGCGCGCTATTCACTGCTCTGCGCGCATGTGATCCCGCCCGAGGGTGGGAACACCGAGTTCGCCGACATGCGCGCCGCCTACGACATGCTCGACGCCAAAACCAAGGCGGTGATCGAGGACCTTGTCTGTGAGCACAGCCGGATCTTTTCGAAAGGCACGCTCGGCTTCGCCTTCACCGAGGAGGAGGTGCGCGCGTTCGCGCCGGTGCGCCAGCGGCTGGTGCGCACCCATCGCCGCACCGGGCGCAAATCGCTGTATCTGTCGTCGCATGCCGGGCGGATCGTCGGCTGGCCGGTGCCGGAAGCCAACCTGCTGTTGCGCGAATTGACCGAGCACGCGACGCAGCGCGAGTTCGTCTATTCGCATAAATGGCGGGCGGGCGATCTGGTGATGTGGGACAACCGCACCGCCATGCACCGCGCCCGGCGCTACGAGGACGAGAAATATCCGCGCGACCTGCGCCGGACCACCCTGACCGACGGCGTGCCGACGGTCGAGCAAGCGGGCGACGGTCAAGGCATGGCGGTCGGCTTCTAGTCCTCTTTTTTTGTCATCCCGGCGAAGGCCGGGATCCACCGGGCCGCCGCTCGATCGCCTGACAAATGGGTCCCGGCTTTCGCCGGGACGACAGAAGATGGGAAATTTGTCGATGACTCCCTTGGAAACCGCCATCCTGCCGGCCGGCGTCCGCTCGCGCTTCGTCGACGACATCAACGGTCTCAGGGTGCATATTCTCGAGGCCGGGTTCGACAAATCGGGCCGGTCGCTGGTCGTGCTGCTGCACGGGTTTCCGGAGATCGCCTATTCGTGGCGCAAGGTGATGCCGGCGCTGGCCGAGGCGGGTTACCATGTCGTCGCGCCCGATCTGCGCGGCTATGGCCGCACGACCGGGTGGAGCGCCAATTACGACGACGATCTGCGCCCGTTCCGGCAGCTCAACGCGGTGCGCGACACGCTGGGCCTTGTCGCGGCCCTGGGATACCGCACCGCCGCCGCGGTCGTCGGCCACGATTTCGGCGCCTCGGTCGCGGCGTGGTCGGCGCTGGTGCGGCCCGATGTGTTCCGCTCGCTTGGTCTGATGAGCGCGCCGTTCGCCGGGGCGCCCGAACTGGCGTTCGCGACCGACGGGAAGCCGCCGGAGGTCCCCGCCAGTCCGACGATCCACGAGGCGCTGGCATCCCTGAAGCGGCCGCGCAAGCACTATCAATGGTACTACTCGACCCGTCCCGCCAACGCCCAGATGTGGCATTGCAAACAGGGAGTCCACGATTTCCTGCGCGCCTATTTCCACCACAAAAGCGCGGACTGGAAGGACAACCGCCCGCATCGGCTCGAATCGTGGAGCGCCGGCGAACTGGCGAAGATGCCGACCTACTACATCATGGATCTGGCCGACGATATGCCCGGCGCGGTGGCCAGGGAGATGCCCTCCGCCGCCGAGATCGCCGCCTGCGAATGGCTGACGGATTCCGAGCTGGCGGTCTATGCCGGCGAGTACCGGCGCAACGGCTTCCAGGGCGGGCTGAACTGGTACCGGTCGCGCAGCGGCGGCGCCTTCGAATCGGAGCTGCAGATGTTTTCCGGCCGCACGATCGACGTGCCGTCGATCTTCATCTCGGGCACCAGCGATTGGGGCGTCTACCAGCGCCCCGGCGCGATCGAGCGCATGCAAGAGCACGCTTTGACCCGGATGGCGGGGCGCCATCTGCTCGACGGCGCCGGCCATTGGGTGCAGCAGGAACAAGCCGAAGCGGTCAGCCGCCTGCTGATCGATTTCCTGCGGAACCAGGACACACCGTAGAGCGCAGCGGGAGCCGTGTTGTCTGGGGCGCTGCACCAGGTCGGGCGGCGCAAGCCGATTTTGATCCCAGCTCCGGAACGCAAGCTGCTATCGTTGGCCGCACTCAATCACGGCTGATAAACAGCGGGAGATCGCGGATGGACTCGAACGGCAAGGTGGCTCTCGTTACCGGCGGCGGTAGCGGCATCGGCAAGGCGTCGGCGATCGCGCTCGCCCGCGAAGGGTTCGCGGTGGTCGTCGCGGGCCGCCGGCTGGAGCCGTTGCAGGCGGTGGTCGGCGAGATCGAAGGCTTGCAGGGCAAGGCGCTTGGCGTGCCGACCGATGTCGGCGATCCGGATTCGGTCGCGGCCCTGTTCGCCCAGACCAAGGCGCGGTTCGGGCGGCTCGACGTGCTGTTCAACAACGCCGGCTTTAGCGCCGCCGCGCCGATCGAGGACCTCGACTATGCAAAATGGAAGGGGGTCATCGATTCGATCGTCAACGGCACCTTCCTGTGCACCCAGCAGGCCGTCCGCATGATGAAAGACCAGAAGCCGATGGGCGGCCGGATCATCAATAACGGCTCGATCTCGGCGCATGTGCCGCGGCCCAACTCAATCGCCTACACAACCGCCAAGCACGCGGTTACCGGGCTGACCAAATCGACCTCGCTCGACGGCCGCAAATACGACATTTCCTGCGGCCAGATCGATGTCGGCAACGCGCTGACCGAGATGACCCAGCGGATGACGCGCGGCGTGCCGCAACCGAATGGCGAGGTCGTGGTCGAGCCTGTCATGGATGTCCAGAACGTCGCGCGGTCCGTCGTGTTGATGGCGACCGTGTCCTCGGAAGCCAACATCCAGTTCCTGACCGTCATGGCCACCAAGATGCCGTTTGTCGGCCGGGGGTAGGCCTGTCCGAACCAGCGCCGGTTGCTAAGCACGGAGCGCGCAACGGCTAACATAATAACCCCGTGGCCGGGCTTAACCCGGCCACCCACGCCTTTCCCAGGCGTCGCTGCTGTCAGAAGACGTGGATGGCCGGGACAAGCCCGGCCACGGGGTTTCCGCGGATAAGGCGACCTTGCATAAATTCGGGTCTAACCCGGGGCAATCGGGGCCGCGCTTTCAGTGCTGAGGATTTGTACGGCGATGTCCCGCCCGGCCCATTCGCCCTGGGGCTCGCGGCGCCAGGTGAAATCGACCCGGCTGGCGGGTGGCAGCGTCTGGGTCGCCAGCACCGCGACATGGAACCCGAGCCCGGTATCGCTGGTCGCGCTCTCCTCGATCGTCTGCCAGCCGTCGCGGCCCCAGCGCACCACCGCCGGTTCGAGCAGGGCGATCGCGAGCCGCGCGCCTGCCGCCATCGCGCCGATCGGGGCGTGCTGCCACCAGAAGGCATATTCCGCGACCGGCCGCCGTCCGCGATAGCGCTGCCACACCGCGCGCGGGCGGTCGAACGGGCGGTTGATCTGGCGCGATACCAGCAGCTTGACGAATTCCGCATGGGCCCACGCGAGCGGCATCGCGGACCCGCTCGCGCGCCCGGGATACAGCCGGCGTCCCGGCAGCGGGTCGGCGTCCCACACCTGCTCGGGGAGCATTCCGCCCGGGCTCGCCATGGCCGCCATCGCCGCCAGATAGGGCAGCGGGTCGTTGCCGGCTTCGAGTTCGTAATGGCCGCGCTCGCCGGTCAGCAAGGGCCAGCCGCGCCCGATGCCCGCGCCGTCGAACGCTCTGCCATCCTCGTACTCGCCATACCCGTCGCCGCGGTAGCGATGCCACACCGGCCCCATCGGCGTGTCGCTGCGCAATAATGCGTCCGCGAGCTTGACCGAGCCGAGGATCAGCTTGTCTTCCGGGCGGCGCAGGCCAAAGCGCACGAGCTGCAGGAATTCGGTGCCGATCTGCTGGTCGCCGCGCAAGCCGCCGCCGCTGTCGTGGCGGTTGCGGATCGGCACGATCGCGGCGCTGGCGCCGGCTTCGGCCACGATGCCGGGCGGCGCGACCCTGACGTAATAGCCCGGGACATCGTATTGCCGCGCCAATTCGGTTCCGGTGACTGCCGTCCACGCCTCGATCTGCGCGTTCCAGAAATCGGCGAGGGCCAACGCCCAGTCGCTTTCGGGCGACGGCAGCAGCGCCGCTCCGGCAACCAGCGCCGCGATCGACACGGCCAGGGTGAATGCGTTGATGCCTTCGTTCTCCTCCCAGCGGTCCTGCGCGGTCGACGGACCGGTGCGAGCGACAAAGCCTAGCGCGCGGCGCACCATGTCCTCGACCGCAATGCCGCGCAGCGCATCGCGCTCTTCGAGCTCGGTGGCGAGCAGCACCGGCAACGCCGTTTCGTCGAGCTGGAGCCCCTGCCAGTATGCCGTCCCACCGAGCCACTGGTTCTGGTTCCAGTGGCCGTCCTCGTTCTGCGTCGCGATCAGATAGCGCAGCGTGTCGCGCGCCTCGGGTGCGGCGCCGAGCGCCAGCAGGGCTCCGGCGCATTCGACCAGATCGCGCGGCCAGACCAGGTGATATCCGCCGAGCTGGTTGCCGGTATGGCCCCATGGCACGCTGAGGCTGGCGACCATCGCCCCGGGAAAGGTCTTGTCGAGATGCGCGCGCAAGACGATCGGCGACACCAGCGCCTGCTCGCGGATCGCGTCCGGCAGGTCGAGCGTTGGCGCGCCGCCTTCGCTGCACCGCGCCTGCCAAGCCTCCCAATCGGCAATCTGCTGCTGCAGCAGATTGTCGAACGGCTGAATGAGGCTCGAGATGGCCAGGGTCGCCGCCGCTTCGGCGCTGCTGCCAAAGCCGAGCGCCAGCACCGCGCGACGCGGCAATTCGGCGATCAGTGCCACATTGCCGGGCCCGGCGGTGCGGTATTGCCATGTCAGGGCGCCGTTGCGCGCGAAATCCTGCCAGCCGTCGCTGGTCCCGACATAGCCGGCGCTGGCCCGGCCGAACGCATCGCGCTGATGCTGGTCGACGGCGGCGAGCGCCATGCCGAACGGCCCCTGCTCGGCCCACAGCATCCGCCGCCCGCGATAGCGCTCGACCGTCGCGATGTTGTCGTGCCCGGTGGCGCCGAGATGCGGGGCGACCAGCGCGTAAAGGGCGAGCTCGGTCTCGCCCTGGCCCTGGCCGTCAAGCCGGCATTCGATGGCCAGCACGTCGCGCCGAGGGTCCGGCGTAACGCGCAAGCGCAGCGTAAAGCGCGGATGCTGATGCACGATTTCGACCGCCGGCACGCCCGGCGCCAGCAGGCGCATGGTGTAATTCTCGTTGCGCTTGACCTCGGACCAGAAACCGTCGGGACCGGCCACGATAAAGCCGAGATCGCGGATCTGCGGGATGTCGACGCGCGGGTAATAGACCTCGTTGACGATGCCGAAGCCGAGGGTGAACCACAGCCGCGCCGGTCCGAGCCCGCAACCGACCATGTCCTTGGCGCTACTCGTCCAGGTCGGCGCGGTGCCTGGCGGGCCGGGCGCATGGCCAGCCGGTTCCGGGAGCGGGAAGGAGGGAGGCGCAGGCATCGCGCCGCGATGTTATCGCGATCGCGCCATTCGCGCAGCGCGTTTAATGGGGAAAAGGGTGAGGTGTACCTGGAGCCCAGGCGGGACTAAGGTTCCGGCCGAAAGCTAAAGCGCGATCGCCGGTGGCCGAAGGGGAGGCGGCACACCGCTTGCCCTGGGTTCCCGCTTTCGCGGGAATGACGACCGATAGGCGAAAAGCTACCCGCCTATTGGCTTGCGTCAGGCGGGCGCGGTGTCGGCGGTCTGGTCCCCGGCCCGGCCGATCGGCGAAACCGGCCGCCGAATTGCGCCTGGGTTTGCACACGGCGCTGGTGTTCGGCGATCCATGCTTCGCCATCGGCTTCGGTCGCAAACGGTTTGACCGTCGTCGGATGGCTGTCCGGGATCCGCACTTCGACGCCGAACGACCCGTCGTCGAGCGGGATTACGCTGTAGGCCGCTTCGGCGTGGGGATGGGTTTTTGGCATGCGATCTCTGAATTGCGTCAGATGCGGAGACCCGCGCGTGCAAGGATTGTTTGGCCTAACGCGGTGGCTCTTGAATGGCCGCCAGGATGGCTTGGTAGAGCGCGGCGGCCCGTTTGGCGGCGAGCAGTTGCGCCCGATCCAGACCGCCCACCTCGCCGGAGCCTTGAGCGGGTTGTAGCAGGGAGGCGGCCAAGGTAGCGGCGACCATCTTGTCTGTTTCGGTTGCCATTGCCCAACCTCTGTTCGCGATGATTTTTAGCTGTCACCGCGTCGGGGTCACTGCGTCGGGACGAAAAGAGGAGCCGCGCGGACGCGGCTCCCCGGCTCTGTAAGCCCCGCTAAGCCCCCCGCAGATTGACCGCCGAGGTCTTGCCTTGATTGCCTTGCTCAAGGTCGAAGCTGACCTTCTGACCTTCGCTCAAATCGCCGAGGCCGGAGCGCTCAACCGCCGAAATGTGCACGAACACGTCCTTGGTGCCATCCTCGGGCTGAATAAAGCCGTAGCCTTTTTGCGAGTTGAACCATTTTACGGTGCCGATCGTCATTGAAGTCCCTTACGTGTAACAAGAACATCTCACCGCTCACAGCGAACGGAGAGGTCAAACTACGACATTGAACGGGAAGCAGGTCCGGCGCTCGATCGCGCTTGGAGAGCAGGCCGAACGATGCAGAAGTCGACCAATCTGACATGGGGGCGCGCGACCGGGTTACAAGCCCGCAACCCCACTCCGACCACGCTGTCATGCCGGCGAAAGCCGGTATCCACGGCAGAAATGGATCTGGCCTTCGCCGAAATGACCCGTGGGTGCGATTGATTCCCACCGCTGATTGTCGATGCGGCTGTGCTAGCCGCGGGCCTTCAACAGGTCACGGATCTCGGCCAGCAGCACTTCCTGGCGCGGCGGTGCCGCGGGAGGGGCCGGCTCGGCGGCGGGTTCCTCTCGCTTAAGCCGATTGATCTGCTTGACCAGGATGAAGATCGCGAAGGCGACGATCAGGAAGCGGATCACCGCATTGAAAAACAGACCGTAATTGATCGTCACCGCGCCGGCCGTTTTGGCGGCTTCGAGCGTCGGGAAGGCCCCGCCCTTCATCGTCACGAAGAAATTCGCGAAATCGACGCCGCCGATCATCAGCCCGAGCGGCGGCATTATGATGTCGTTGACCAGCGAGTTGACGATCGTCGTGAACGCGGCGCCGAGAATGATGCCGACCGCGAGGTCGACGACGTTGCCGCGCATTGCAAACTCACGGAATTCGCGCCACATGCTTGCCTCCCTGTCTGCGACCGAGATTAGCATGAAACCAGTAATTATACGATCGCATCGGGTGAAACATATCGGCTGCCCGGCCGGCCTGACGGCCGCCCGTTTCCGGGCGGGGTGATCCGCATGTCGGAAGGCCCGATCCTTCCGCCGGAGCGCTATACGGTTGTGGTGCGCGGCCTCGTCGTGATGTGCAGCATCGGCATCCGCCGGGGCGAACGCGATCGCCCGCAGCGCGTGCGCGTCTCGGTCGAACTGACCGCGACGGCCCAGGCCGCGTTTCCTGGCGAGGATCGCCGCCGCGTCATCAATTACGAGAAAGTGGTGGCGGCGGTCCGCCAGATCGCCGCGTCGGGACATATCGATTTGTGCGAGGGGTTTGCCGCGCGCATCTGCGACGCCTGCTTCGCCGATCCGCGGGTCGGGCACATCCGGGTCGAGGTCGAGAAACTCGACATCTTCGCCGACGCCGAGGCGGTCGGCGCGATTCTCGAACGCGACCGCCCGGACTGAACCGATGGCGCGGCCGCTTCTTGTCGGTATCGTCAACATCACGGTCGATTCGTTTTCGGACGGAGGCTGCTTTCTCGACCCGGCGGCGGCGATCGCGCACGCGAGAAAGCTTGCCTCGGGCGGCGCCGACATCATCGAGCTTGGCGCCGCCGCCAGCAATGTCGCGGCGAACCCGGTGTCCTCCGACGAGGAAATTGCCCGGCTCGAACCGGTGATCGCGGCGCTCGCCGACGGCGGCACGCCGCTCGCGATCGATACCTCGCACCCCGCGACGCAGCGTTTCGCGCTGGCTTGCGGGGTCGATTACCTGAACGACATCGACGGCTTTGCCGAACCCAGCGTCTACCCCGATCTGGCCCGGGCGAATTGCCGGCTGGTGGTCATGCATGCCGTGCAGGGCGCCGGCCGGGCGCAACGGGTCGATCTTTCCGCCGCCGAAATGTGGCCGCGGATCGAGGCGTTTTTCGCTGAACGGGTCGCGCGCCTCGATCATGCCGGCATCGCCCGTGCGCGGCTGATCCTCGATCCCGGCATGGGGTTTTTCCTCAGCCTGCGCGCGGAGGCGTCATTGCGGGTGCTGGCCGGGCTCGACCGCCTCCACCGGGCATTTGGTCTGCCGGTTATGGTTTCGGTGTCGCGCAAGTCGTTTCTGGCCGCAATCACCGGCGCCGATACGCCAACCGAACGCGGCGCCGCGACATTGGCGGCAGAGCTTTATGCCGCTTCCCACGGCGCCGACTACATCCGGACCCACGATCCGGCCGCCTTGCGCGATGCGCTGGCGGTGACCGCGGCGTTAGAAGCCGCCGAAGATCCCCCGGATCACTCGAACGCGGAGCGATAACGTCCGCACGGCACCGCACCCTGGCCCTGGGTCAGCTCGCAGCGGTCATAGAGGCGCTTGGCAAACGAGATCGCATCGCCGTTCCAGTTGCGGAACTCGGCACGCTCCCGCGTGTCCATGACCGAATCAAGGTGGCGTGAGACCTGGTAGCGCTGATAGGCATTCTGCGCGAACGGAAATGCCACCGCGAGGATCAACAGGACAGCGAGACAGATTCCCCGAATCCTGAGCATGGAAGATGCTTCCTGTTAAGCGCGCCCTCGCAGCCCCGTCGAGGACGCGATTCAACCCGAACGGATTTTTCCAGCGGGCTCGCCGGTTCGGCGAGAGCCGTCGCCGCAAGCTGCTTAACGTTAACGATAAACCCGAGCGAGGCGAAAGAAAAGAGCGACTATTTGGGGTTGGGCCCCGGCTCGCCGCCTGGTGTGCCGGGCGGCGGGATCACCGGCATGCGTCCGGCCCGCGGCGGGGTTTGGGTCATTCCCGGATCGACATCGGGGGGCGGGTGTATCACGCCGTCCGATCGTTCGAGCTTGTCGCTCAGGGCGCCGCTCGAACTGCCGCTCCTTCCCGGTGCGGTGTCCTCGGGAATGCTCTGCGCTGGCGGCGATACCGGCAGGGATTTGGCCGGGTCAGCGCTGCATGGCGCCGGTGACGCGGCGGCAATCGCGACAGCGACGACGGCGAAGGCCGCAAGACGGTCCAGACGAGCCATGGCTCCGATAGATCCTCCGACGCTATCCCTATTCGCCAAACGGGAGCCGCGCGATGTCGGTTCCTCACGGGGGCGGCTCAGGACAACGCGACGAGGCTGGCCGGCGCCGCGCCGCGCAGCAAGGTCTTGCGCGCCTGCCATTCCGCCGCGGCATCGAAATCGTCGAGGAACTGCGCCTCGCCGCCGGCCAGCACCGCGACCGGGATGCCGTCGCGGTAGAGCACGCGGTTCCCGGTCAATGCCGCCAGCCGGGGCCCAGGGGTCAGGATCCCGACCAGATTGAGCGGGTCGGCGCCGGATAAGGACACGAACTCACCGGTCTCGGATTTGCGGCGGATCGCGCGCAGCGCGCCGATCGCCTCGGGCAGCGCGAATTGTTCGCCCGAGAAACCGGCGACAAAGCGTCCGCCGCGGATCTCGCCGCGTGCTTCGAGCCGGCGATAGACGCGCAACAGGTCGCGCCACGGCGGCAGCCACGCGGCCTCGCGGTCGAGGAGGCGCCAGAATACGATTCCGTAGCGGCGCAACAGCGTCCGCGCGAGGTGTTCGACCGCCTCGTCGGCCTGGCCTGGGAGCGGCGCCGCGCGCGCGCGGCGGGCCAAGGCCCAGCGCCCCGAATCCTCCATGCGGAACATCGCGCGCCGCCGCCGCGACCGCTGTCGGTCGGCCGGCATCAACAGTGCGCGCAGACCGGCGAAGCTGTCGGAGTTGACCAGGCCCAGCGCCACCAGCTCGGCCAGCGCCTCCTCGACCTGCGGGCGCAGCAGCCTGGCGCCCTCGGCCATCTCGTCGAAAAACGAGGCGCCGTTGTCGCGGATGAAATCCGCCACGGTCTGGGCTCGCGGGCTCGCCTGGAGAGGATCGGGGGTCGGCGACAGCGCCGCCCACAGCGGCGCGTGGCGGCGTGCCAGCAGCGTGATCGGCGTCGTCCGCACCGGCCCCGCCGTACCGGCGCGCGCGCCGGAGGCCGGGGCATCGGCACGCGGGTTGCGCGGCCGCAGCCGGACCCAGGCGACGCGCCCGGCAAGACAATGATCGTCGAGCCAGGCCGGGTCGTATTCGGCGACGCGGGCCGGCAGCAGCTCGGTTTCCCAGGCGCCGGCGGCGGCCTCGTAGCCTTCGAGCTGGCCGAGCACGGCGGCGAGCGCATCCGGCCCCTCCATGCGGGTCTTGTCGGTGACCCGCTGCCAGTCGAACAGAAAGCGCAGAAAGTCGCGCGCCGCCACCGGCTCGATCTCGGCGCGCAGCCGCTTCAGCGTATAGCGGTGGATGCGTGCGAGGAGCCGGCGCTCGCACCATTCATCGGCCTCGGCACCGGGTGTGTACCGGCCGCGCAGCGCAAAGCCTTCGGTCTGCAACGAAGCGAGCGCGGCGGCGATGTCGACGGGCGCCATGCCGAGGGGGGCGGCGAGCGCCGTCTCGGTGACCGGGCCGAGCCCTTCGAGCCGGCCGCGCAGGATCTCGACCAGCGCGTCGTCGGGCGACCAGCTGCGCTGGGTATGGGAAGCTGGCGCGGCGATCGGCGGCTCCAGCGCGGCCTCCGGCCACAGCGCCGCGAAATGCGGCAGCCGCTCGGCCGCAACCCAGAGGACCTCGCATTTGTCACCCTCTGCCCCCCTTGGGGCAGGGCGGGGCGACGAGGACCCCCACCCTGGCCCTCCCCCGCTTGCGGGGGAGGGAAAAGTCGGGGCTGTGGCCTCTCCCTCGCTCTCCGCCAAAAGCAAGGGAGGGAAGGGTGCCGCCCCCTTGCCCTCCCCCGCAAGCGGGGGAGGGAGGGGTGGGGGTAAAACGGTAGAGGATAGGGAGGGGGCGGAAATGCCGCGGATTTGTAATCGGGCGGCGCGCCTCTCCCGTCCCAGTTCCCCGAGAAATTCGGACCAACCCGCCCCGGCGCGCGCTTCCTCGACCGTCAGGAAGCCGAGCCAGGCCAGGGCATCGTGCAATTCGTCGCGGTTCGCGGCGTCGGGCCAGGCTTCCTCGCGCACCCGCGCGATTGCTTGCGCGTCGAGCCGGCCGAGTTCCGCGGCGTCCTCCGGCGCCAGCCAGCGTCTTCCGATGACGGCCTGGGTCCGGCGTTCCTCCAACGGCGCGTCGTCGAGATAGGCATAGGGCCGCGCCGACAGGACTTCGAGGGCGAGCGGCGAGGGCTCGGTCAGATCGCGCGCGACGATCGCGATTTCGCCCGAGTGGAGCCGCGCTAGCAGGCGTTGCAACCCCTCGATATCCATCAGCTCGGTCAGGCAATCACCGATCGTCTGGCGGATCAGCGGGTGGTCGGGGATCTCGCGCGCGCCGACCAGGTTTTCGGCGCAGGCGAGCTGGTCGGGGAAGATCGCGCTGATCAGATCTTCGGCGTCCATCCGCGCCAGCGGCGGCGGCACCTTCCTGCCGCCGCGAAAGCGCGGCAACGCGAGCGCGACCCCGGCCACCCAGCGCCACCGCGTCATGAACATCGGCGCGTCGAGCAACGCCTGGACCAGCAGGTCGCGGACCGTCGCCGGGTGCAAATAATGCCTGATCTCGGCGATGTCGAAGCTGTGCGCCGTGGTCAGCGACAGCACGATGTTGTCCTCGGTCGCGGCCGCCTGCAGCTCGAAATTGAACTTCGTGCAGAAGCGCTTGCGCAGCGCCAGGCCCCAGGCGCGATTGAGTCGGCTGCCATAGGGCGAATGGATGACCAGCTGCATCCCACCGACGGCATCGAAAAAGCGCTCGAACACAATCGTGTCCTGGGTCGGCAACACCCCAAGCGCGGCATGCCCGGCGGCGAGATACTCGACGATTTGACGGGAGGCGGCGTCGCCGACGCCGACTTGTTCGGCGAGCCAGGCGAGGCAGTCGCCGGCGTTGCCGGCACCCCCACCCCAGCCCTCCCCCGCTTGCGGGGGAGGGAGTCCCGCCCTGCCCCGATCAGCTCCCTCCCCCGCAAGCGGGGGAGGGTTGGGGTGGGGGTCGCCTGCCCTGAGCCGCGCCTCGATTTCGCTTCGCAGCCGCGACACCGCTCGCGACAGCTCGTCGGTGCGGCCGGGCGCTTCTCCGAGCCAGAACGGGATGTTGGGCGGCTGGCCCTGCGCGTCCTCGACCCTGAGCTTGCCGCGCTCGACGCGGCGGATGCGATAGGCCGCGTTGCCGAGTTGAAACACGTCGCCGGCCAGGCTCTCGACCGCGAAATCCTCGTTGACCGTGCCGACCACCTGGTTTTCCGGTTCAAGCACGACCTGGTAATCGGCGGTGTCGGGGATCGTGCCGCCCGAGGTCAGCGCGGTCAGCCGCGCGCCGCGCCGGCCGCGCAGCATCTGGTTGACCGCGTCGTGGTGAACGAGCGCGCCGCGCCGCCCGCGCCGGGTGCTAAAGCCCTCGGCCAGCATCCGCACCATTTCGGCGAACGCCTCGCGCGGCAAATTTCGGTACGGCCAGGACCGGCGCAGCAGGGCAAAGAGCACGTCCTCGCTCCATTCCTGCGCCGCGACTTCGGCAACGATCTGCTGCGCCAGCACGTCGAGCGGCTGCTCGGGGATGGTCAGACGGTCGAGTTCGCCGCGCTCGACGCTGGCGAGGAGCGCTGCGCATTCGACCAGTTCGTCGCGCGACAGCGGAAAGAGGCGGCCCTTCGGGGTGCCGTCGACCGCGTGGCCCGAGCGCCCGACGCGTTGCAGGAAGGTGGCGATCGAGCGCGGCGAGCCGAGCTGGCAGACAAGGTCAACTTCGCCGATATCGATGCCGAGTTCGAGCGAGGCCGTCGCCACCAGCGCCTTCAGCGCGCCGTTTTTCAAGCGCTGCTCGGCGTCGAGCCGGCGCTCCTTGGCGAGGCTGCCGTGATGCGCCGCGACCTGGTCGTTGCCGAGGCGGGACGAGAGCGCGCGGGTCGCCCGCTCGGCCATGCGGCGGGTGTTGACGAAGACCAGCGTCGTGCGGTGCGTCAAGCTCAGCGCGGCGATGCGGTCGTAAACCTCCTCCCACACATCGCCCGACATCACCGCTTCGAGCGGCGACGAGGGCAGCTCAAGCGTCAGATCGCGATGCCGCCGGTGGCCGCTGTCGATGATCCGGCACTCCGGGCCCGGCTCACCCTCGTCACCGGCGCCGACCAGGAAACGCGCCACCGCGTCGATCGGCTTTTGCGTCGCCGACAGCCCGATGCGCTGCAAGCGCCGCCCGCACAGCGCGTCGAGCCGTTCGAGCGAGATTGCGAGATGCGAGCCGCGCTTGTTCGGCGCCACCGCGTGGATTTCGTCGATGATGACGCTCTTCGCCGTCGCCAGCATCCGCCGCCCCGATTCGGAGCCGAGCAGGATGTAGAGCGATTCCGGCGTCGTGACGAGGATGTGCGGCGGGACCTTGCGCATCCGGGTGCGCTCGCCGGACGGGGTGTCGCCGGTGCGCACCCAGGTGCGAATCGCGACATCGGGCAGCCCCCGCGCCGCCAATTCCTCGCGGATGTCGGAGAGCGGCCGTTCGAGATTGCGCTGGATATCGTTCGACAGCGCCTTCAGCGGCGAGACGTAGACGATCTGCGTCTCGTCGGGGAGGGGGGCTTCAAGCCCTTGCCGCACCAGCCCGTCGATCGCGGCGAGAAAGGCGGCGAGCGTCTTGCCCGAGCCGGTCGGCGCCGCGATCAGGACATGCCGGCCTTCCTGGATGGCCGGCCAAGCATCGGCTTGCGCCGCGGTCGGCGCCGCGAAGCTCCGCTGGAACCAGGCGGCGACCGCCGGGTGGAATAGGGAGGCGACAGTCACGGTTTCGATAAGGGGCGATTTGCCGATCTATCCCGCGGCGACGCGGGCGCGGCGGGTGGGGGCGGCGACAGCGGGGGCGGCGCGGTTGCCCCTCGCCAGCACCGCTTCGAGGGCGGTGCGGATTTCGGCGAGCTTTTGCGGGTGCTCGACCTTATGGCCGAACAGGTTCTTGACGTAGAACACGTCGACGACCTTCTCGCCGTAGGTCGAGATCTTGGCGCTCGACACCTGGAGACTTAGCCTGGTCAATTCGCGCGTCACCTCCCACAGGAGCCCCGGCCGGTCGCGGCCATTGACCTCGATGACGGTGTGCGACGCGCTCGCCCGGTTGTCGATCAGCACGCGCGGCGGCACGGTGAAGACGCTGGTCCGGCTCGGGATGGCGGGCGCGCGCTCCAGCTCGGTATGCGGGTTGAGGTCGCCCGTCAGTACGTTCTCGAACACAAAAGCGAGCTTTGCCAGCTTGTCGCGGCGGTCGAACGGCGTGCCGTCCTGGTCCTGCACCCACAGCGTGTCGAGCGCCATGCCGTTCGCCATCGTCATGATCTTGGCGTCGACGATGTTCGCGCTGCATACCGCGAGCGCTCCGGCGATGCGCGAGAAGAGGCCCGGATGGTCGGCGGTGTAGAGCGTGATCTCGGTCGCCGCGCGCGCGGCATCGATGCGCTTTTCGACGGTCAGCGGAGCGCCGCTCGCCTCGGCTTCGCGCATCAATCGTGCCTGGCGGGCATGGGTCTCGGCATCGAGCGAGAGCCAGTAGAACGGGTAGCCCCGGCCGGTGAAGGCGGCGAACTCGGCCTCGCTGAAATCGGGCAGCAGGGCGCGGGCGTTGGCCTGGGCCGTGGCGATCCGGGCGTCGCGCGCCTCGACGGTCAGGCCGCCCGAAATCACGTCAAGCGTGCTGTAATACAATTCGCGCAGCAGCGCCGCCTTCCACCCGTTCCACACCTTGGGACCGACCGCGCGGATGTCGGCGGCGGTCAGCACCAATAGCAGTTTGAGGCGCTCGGGCGACTGCACCCGCTCGACGAAATTCTGGATCGTCCGCGGGTCGCCGATGTCGAGCTTGAAGGCGGCGCTGCTCATCAACAGGTGCCAGCGCACCAGCCAGGCCACCGTCTCGGTCTCCTCGGCCGTGAGGCCGAGCCGCGGCCCGAGCTTCAGCGCGATTTTCTCGCCGAGCTGCGAATGGTCGCCGCCGCGGCCCTTGGCGATGTCGTGCAGCAGCGTCGCAAGGTAAAGCGCCCGGCGCGACACGATGGTCGGCATGATCGCGGTGGCGACCGGGAGTTCGTCCTTCAGCTGGCCGGTCTCGACCTGGTGCAGGATGCCGATCGCGAACAGCGTGTGCTCGTCGACCGTGTAGACATGGTACATGTCGTATTGCATCTGGGCGACGACGCGGCCGAAATCGGGGATGAACTTGCCGAAGACGCCGGCCTCGTTCATCCGCCGCAGCGCGATTTCGGGGTTTTTCCGCGAGGTCAGGATTTCGAGGAACAGGCGGTTGGCCTCGGGGTCCTCGCGCAGCCGCGCGTCAATGAGGCGCAGCGACTGCGTCATCGCCCGCAAGGCGCGCGGGTGGATGTCGAGATCGTGTTCCTGCGCGACGTGGAAGAGGCGGATCAGCCCGACCGGGTCCTTTTGGAAAAAATCCTCGGACGGGATCGTCAGCCGCTCGCCGTCGATGACGAAGCCGGCGAGGGCGCGGCGTCCGGTCCCCCAGCGCAGCCACGGGAGGCGGCGCTTGCGCTGCTGGTCGGATTCGAGGATCGCGCAGAAGATGCGGGTCAGATCGCCGACATCCTTGGCGACCAGGAAATAGTGCTTCATGAAGCGCTCGACGCCGCGCGACCCGGCATGGTCGGTATAGCCCATGCGGGCCCCGATCTCGGTCTGCATGTCGAAGGTCAGGCGCTCCTCGGCGCGCCCGGTGACGTAGTGCAGGTGACAGCGCACCGTCCACAGAAAACTCTGGGCGCGCTCGAACCGCGTTGATTCCTCGGCCGACAGCACGCCCAGTTCGACGAGCTTCGCCACATCGTCGATGCGATAGATGTATTTGGCGATCCAGAACAGCGTGTGCAGGTCGCGCAGCCCGCCCTTGCCCTCCTTGACGTTGGGTTCGAGCTGATAGCGGCTGTCGCCGACCCGGATGTGGCGCGCGTCGCGCTCGGCGAGTTTGGCGTCGACGAACTGCGCCGCGGTGCCGCGCAATATGTCGGATTCAAAACGCTGCTTCAGCTCGGTAAAGAGCGCCTGCTCGCCCCACAGGTAGCGCGCTTCAAGGAGCGCGGTGCGTATCGTTAGATCGGCCTTGGCGTAGCGCAGGCAATCGGCGATCGAGCGCGTCGCCTGGCCGACCTTCAGCCCCAGATCCCACAGCATATAGAGCAGAAACTCGATGACCTGCTCGCTATGCGGGGTCTGCTTGTAGGGCAGCAGGAAAAGCAGATCGATATCCGAGGCCGGCGCCAGTTCGCCCCGTCCGTAACCGCCGACCGCGACGATCGCCATCTTTTCGCCGGCGGTCGGGTTGGGCAGCGGGTAGATGGTCTCGGTCGTGAAGTCGTAGAGCCCGCGGATCAGCTGATCGATCAGAAACGATTGCTCGCCGACCGCGCGGATCGCGGTGCGGTCGGCCTCGAAGCGGCGGCGGATCTCGGCGCGCCCGCGGGCCAGCGCCGCCTTCAAGGGCGGCAGCAACACGCCGCGGTCGAGCCCCGGCCCCGGCGCGTCGGCGAGCGCCTTCGCCAGCTCCTCGGCGAGCGCCCGCCGGTCGATGATCTCGCGCTGCCGCAGGATGTTGGCCATGACGCCCTCAGAGGTGCCGGCCGGCGTCGACGCTGATGACCGAGCCGGTGGTGTGCGTCAGATGGGTGACGCAGGAGACCACCGCCAGCGCCACGTCCTGCGCCTCGATCGCGCGTTTGAGCGGCGTCGACATCGCCGCCTTCGCCATCATTTCCTCGGTGCGGCCCGGGACGAAATCGGTATGGACCAGGCCGGGCGCCACGACGATGACGCGAATTTCCGGGCCGAGCACCCGCGCCAGAGCCATGCTCATCGTGTTGAGCGCGGCCTTGGACGCGCCATAGATGATCGAGCTGCCGGTGCCGGACTGCGCCGCGCCCGAGGAAATGTTGACGATGACCCCGTCGCCCGATTCCTTCAGTAGCGGCGCGAAGGCGCGGATCGTCGCGAACGGCCCGCGCACATTGGCGGTCAGCACCTGGTCGATCAGATCGTCGTCGAGCGCGTCGAGGTCGTGGTGCGGCACCATCCGGGTAAACCCGGCGGAATTGACCAGGATGTCGGCGCGGCCGAATTCCTCCCGGACCGCGGCGGCGACCTTGCGGATTTGCGCGGTGTCCTCGAGCGGCAGGTACATCGCCTGATGACCGCTGCCGGCCAGCGCCGCCGCCACCGCGTTGGCGCGCTCGACGCCCTTATTATAGCCGACGACGACACGCGCGCCGGCTTCGGCGAAGAGCCGGGCGCTGGCGGCGCCGATCCCACTGCTGGCGCCGGTGATGACCGTAACCTTGCCGTCGAGAGCCTTGCCGATCTGCGTCGCCATCTTTCCGTTCTCCGCGTCATGCCCGTTGCGATGCTACCCGTTCGGCCGGGGTATTGTCACCGCGCTCGGTCCGCACGGCGCGAGACGGTCCTTCCGAATGGTCACGGGGGCATTACAGTTTCTTGGCGACTGCAGGGGTGAGCCGCCGCCTTGTCAATTGCGCTCAAATGGATTGATCGTCTCGACACCAAGCGGATCGAAATGACGCAGGTTGAGGGTCAGGATGATCAGGTCCCGCGATTGGGCGATCGCCGCGATGGCAATGTCGGGGAAACCCGGATGCCGGCCGATCGCGACAGCCGCATCAGCGAGGGCGCCCGCGCGTCGCGCTGCTGGAAGGTCGAACGGCAGCACGCGGTCGGCGTATAGGCTGAGGATCTGATCCAACCATCTCCGCACGTCGTCGGCGCGCCGCGCGGACCCTGTTCGGTCCAGCTTGGAGATGCCAGCCTCAATTTCTGCGGCCGTGATGCTCGACAGAAAAAGCGCGTCGTCGCGCTCGCGAAACCAAGCTGCCGCGTGTGGTTGGATCGGTGGCTTGCCCGGCGCAAAAGCGCTCAGGACATTGGTGTCGAGCAGCCAACCGGTCACAGATCAGGTTCGCGCAACGGAGACTGATCGCGCTCGATATCGAGCGGATGGGGAATGCTCATCAGCAGATCGGCGAAGCTCGGCCGATCGCCGCCATAGAGCCGCCGCGCATCGTCTACCGGGACAACGACGGCGGCAGGCCTGCCGCGTTTGGTGATCGTCGTTGCTTCGCCTCGCTCGGCCGCTTCGACGAGCGCGGAAAGAGAGGTCTTCGCCTTGCGCAAGTTGAGAACGTTCATGTGGCCTTCCATGTGACTACATGTAGTCACATGATCGCAGCCCGCGCCGAGGTCAAGGCCGATAGAGCGGTTCGCGACCGGACGCGCGTCACCCGTTCATGCTCTGGCTTACGAGCCCGGCACGGTGCCGGTTGGCAGGGTCTCGCAATAGCGCGCGATTTCGCCCGGCGTCGTCAGCCACAATGCGTCCTTGTGCGCCATGATGTGGCGCAGCGCGCCGCGAAAAGCGCGCAGCCGGAACGGCTGGCCGATGATGAACGGGTGCAGCGCGACGCTGAAGACGAGCGGGTATTTCTTCGATTGTTCGAGCATCTCGTCGAACTGGTCGATGACCATATCGGCGAATTGCCGGCCGGTATGGCGGCGGAAGACCGCGGCGGGGGAGTCGTTGACCTCGATCGGGTAGGGCACCGACAGGATCGGCCCCGAGCGGGTCCGCATCCACACGGGCTGATCGTCGAGCGCCCAATCCATCACATAGCGGTAACCGGCCTCCTTCAGGAGGTCGAGGGTGGCCCCGCTCTGCGCCAGATAAGGGCCGAGCCAACCTTCGGGCTTGCGACCGGAGAGCCGGGTCACGATCTCGGTGCACTCGGCAATCAGGCGCGCCTCGTCGTCTTCCCACAAAATGTCCTGGCGCTCGGAATTGGTGCGCCCGTGCCCGACATATTCGTCGCCCCTTCCGTTGAGCCGCTCGACGATGTCGGGGCAATATTCGAGCACGGCCGAATTGACGTTGTGCGCGCCGGGCAGGCCGTATTCGTCCAACAAATCGAGGTAATACCACAGGCCGACCCGGTTGCCGTAATCGCGCCAGGCGTAATTGCGCTGGTTCTGCTCGGACGGCGCCCCGGTCGAATCGCTGCCCATCCCGGCGCGAAACGCGAAATGCTCGATATTGTTGCAGAAAAAAACCGCGAGCCGCTTGCCCTCGGGCCAGTCGTAGACCGGCCGTTTGGTGATCGGCACATAGTCGTAGCGGTTATGGGCGGGGAGTTTCATCGATGCAATCCGGGCTCAATCGGAGCGAGATTGCTTCGTCGCTCCGCTCCTCGCAATGACAACCCAAGGCTGTCATTGCGAGCGAAGCGAAGCAATCTCGTGAAGTCGGAAGTGGATTACCGTCCGGTGAACACCGGGCGGCGCTTTTCCATGAAGGCGGTGCGGCCTTCGGTATAGTCCGCGCTGGCGAAGCATTCGTCGACGACGCGTTTGCACAGCGCCATGTCTCGCGCGCTTTCGTCCTTCAACGCCTCGCGCGAAATCTGCTTGGCCGCGCGGATCGTCAGCGGCGCGTTGCCGGCGATCATGTCGCAGTAATTCTTGACGTAGCTTTCGAGTTCGCCCGGCGGCACCAGCCGGTTGATCAGCCCCATGGCGAGCGCTTCTTCGGCGCTGAACTGGCGCGCGGTATAGAAGATCTCGCGGGCATAGGCGGGGCCCACCAGGTCGATCAGCTTCTTGATGCCCTCATAGGCGTAGCCGAGCCCGAGTTTTGCGGCCGGAACGCCGAAGCGCGAGCCCTCGGCGGCGATGCGGATGTCGCAGGAGATCGCGGTCGCCAGACCGCCGCCGATGCAATAGCCCGTGATCATCGCGATCGTCGGCTTCAGCGTCTCCTGCAATCGGGTCCGGGCGGTTTCGGAAATCTTGCTGTAGGCGGCGGCGGCTTCCTCGTTGGCGCGCTTTTCCTTGAACTCCGAGATGTCGGCGCCCGAGACGAAGGCCTTGCCGCCGGCGCCGCTCAGGACGATGACGCGAATGGCGTCATCATTCTCGAAATCCTCCATGATCTGCGCCACGCCCTGCCACATATCGAGCGAGACCGCGTTGTGGCGCGCCGGGTTGTTGAAGATGATGCGGCCGACGGCGCCGTCTTTCTCGGCGATCATCTTGCTGGTGATGGGCTGGTCGAGCATCGCGAGCTCCTATGTAGCTTGAAGGATGGGCCGAGCGCAGCGAAGCCCATCAAAAAAGAGGGAATACCACCACAGAGACACAGAGGACACGGAGATAGATTTCTTCTCTGTGATCTCTGTGCCTCTGTGGTTGATTTTTTGGCGGGTTACGCTCCGCTCACCCGCCCTACGATTCCTCTACACCACCTCGCGCGCGTGCAGATCGGCGATCGCGGCATCGTTGTAGCCGAGATCGCGCAGCACCTCGTCCGTGTGCTCGCCCAGATCGGGGGTGTAGCGCAGCTTTGCCGGCTCCGGCGTGCGGGTCATGTTGATCGCCTGGCCGACAACCTGGAGCGGCCCGAGCCGCGGATGCTCGACCGGCCGGGCCATTTCGAGATGGACGACCTGCGGGTCGGCGAAGGTC
>CAMATN010000051.1 GCA_945861155.1 Rhizobium sp. Q54 | reverse complement strand
CGAGCCGATGAACGCCATGCACTCGTCCTGATAGATCGCCGCCAGTGTCGCATAGAGGCTGGCGCTGCTCGATTGCGGCTGCGGCAGGCCGTTGATCAGATTGCTTGAATTGGTCAGGTTGATGGTTTCGCTGCCAGCCAATGACCAATAGCGGGTCAGCTTGGTCGCGACGTTGAAGGTCACCTGTTCGCGCTTGCCGTAGAGGAGGGTCTGTCCGGTCGTTGGATTGGTAACGACCTCGCTTTGCCGCTGCGGCGGCACGAGCAGGTAGTTGACGCCGAGCCGCAGGCTTTGCGGCCCGGCGCTGAGGCCGACCTCCTGGGTGCGATTGCTGAGGTCGCTTTTGTCCAGCCGGAAACGGTAGATCAGGTCGAGATAGGAACTCGGCGACAGGATGACGCGGCCGACCACGTCCGACAGGCGTTGCGCGGCGCCCGATGCCGGCGGCAGGAATCGGTTGGGTTGCGCCCGCCAACTCTGGCCGATCAGCATCCGATAGTTGCCGCCGTCTCTGTTGTAAAGGCCGAGCTTTACGCCGTAATCGACGCGCTGCCCGGTGTCGAGCAAATCGTAGCCGGCAAGCCGGTCCGGCCGGAACAGGTCGGTGTCGCGGAATTCGAAGCCGAGACTGTCTTCATTGGGGATGCGGCGCCGGTTGCCGCCGGAGGGGCCGATATAAACGCCCGCTATCGGCTCGACGATCGCGGTGGTGTCCTCGCCGCGGCGGGCGATCGGATAGCGCCAGGTCAGCCCGAGCTGCGGAAACGCCCGCCCGGCGAGAAAATTATAACCGATGCGTTCGGCCGGGGGCGCGCCGTTGACCGGGAAATAGGCGCTCGGCAGATCGGGGTTCGACCGCTGGCTCAGGTTGCTGACCGAGTAGGTGTCGCCCCGCAGGCTGGCCGAGAACGCGTATTGCCCGCCGATGCCGTCGCGGAAACTCCTGCCCCATTCGCTGCCGAGCGACAGCCGGCGCGTCTGGGTCCCGACCTGGCGGACGATGTTGAGCAGATTGGCGTTGAGCTTCCACCGCCCGCCGAGCCCGTCGGGTTCCCCGATCCAGGTGCGATTGGCCACCGGCAGAACGATCGGCTGGGTCGCGTCGCCGAGCCCTTGCAGCAGCGGCTGGAACGCGTAGGCGTTGACGTCGGTCGAGGCGCGCGGATCGAACCCCTCGAGATAGGCGCGGCTGATCATCGCGTTCATCAGCGGGTTGCCGAAGCCGAAGCGGAGCAGATAGGTCTGGTCCGATACCCGCTGCAGCGCGAACCCGCTGCGGTAGGTTTCGTCGATGTCCCATACCCCGGCGGCGTTGACGTGGCCGCGCAGTCGCTCGCCGGTGCTCGAATTGCTCCCCGTCCCGACATTGCTGTGATTGACGCTGCCGAACGCGGACAGCATGCCGTTGCCGAAGCGCTGGCGGTATTCGCCGGCGAGCAGCCCGCCGGCCCGCGTCATGAAGCGCGGCGCCAAGGTCAGGTCCTTGTCCGGGCCGAGCACCAGAAAATACGGTATCGAAAAGTGGAACCCGTTATTGCTGGAATTGCCGAAACCCGGGATCAGAAAGCCGCTCGCCCGTTTGACCGACGGGTCGGGCTGAGACAAATAGGGCGTGTAGAAGACCGGCCAGCCGTCGATTTCTAGGACGGCGTCGCGGAATTCGATGATCTTCAACTCCTTGTCGTTGCTGATCTCGCGTGCCTTGAACTGCCAGGCGGGCGGCGCGGTCGGGTCGTCCTTGCACAGATCGCAGGGCGAGTAGACCCCGCGCCGCAGCTCGATGCGATTGCCGTCGAGACGCCGCGCCGCGTTGGCGGCCAGCCGCGAACGGTCGGCGAGCAGCATCCGCACGTTCTGCGCGAACCCGGTGTTCATCGAGTCCCGCAGTTCCATGAAGTCGCCGAAGAGAACTTCGCCGGTCGCCGTCAACAGGCTGACCTGACCGGAAGCGGTGACCGTGTCGGTGCGTTGGCTATAGCTGATCGTGTCGGCGAGCAGGATTTCGCCGCCTTGCGAGATCTCGACATGTCCTTTCGCGACGGTCAGGCCGAGCTGATCGTCATATTCGACCTCGTCGGCCTGGAAGACGATCGGCGCGTTCTTGTCCTTTTTTTGGGCGCCGAGCGAGAATTGCGCCCAGCCGGGGGAAATGGCGAGCAGCATTGCGATCAACGCGCTGCCCAGCGCCAGGGCGATGCGCCCGCGCAGACGTCGTGTTCCAGGCCGTCGTGTTCCAGGTTGGGGGGAACCTGTCATCCGCCGTCTTCAGATTGGGAGGGGGCAGCAGCGAGTAATCAGCCGGAGAAGGACCTGTGCGAGCCGTGCGACGCCGCGGAGGGTAGTGTCATCCGTCCTCCAGGTGAAGCAGCATCGAGATGCCGAAGATCAGGCTCACGCCGGCGGGGGTCCAGGCGGCCAGAACAACCGGGATTTTGGCCGACAGGCCGAGGGCGAAGACGACGTCCGACAGGAAGTACAACAGGAACCCGGTGGCGACGCCGCTGACCAGCAACATGACCGCGCCGCCGCGCCGCTGCATGCGCAGGCTGAAGGTCGCGGCGACCAGCACCATCGCGCAGAACAGCAACGGCCGCGCCAGCAGGACATTGAAATGCAGCCGGTGGCGCTGGGTCGAGAACCCGGATTGTTCGAGGAGCGCGATAAAGCCGGGCAATTCCCAGAACGACATCGTGTCGGGCGAGGCCAGGCTTTCCTGGATCTTGCTCGCGGTCAGGCTGGTCGGCAGGCGTAATTCGCCAATGCTTTCGGGCGGCTCGCCCGGACGGAAACGCTGACCGTCCCCGATCACCCAGAACCCGCCTTCGAGCCGGGCGGAGCGCGCCTCGATGCGCGCGGCGAACCGGGAACCCCGGTCGAGGAAAAACACGCTGACGTTTCGCAACAAGAGGTCGGGGCGCAGCGAGATGTCGGGGCGGAGCGAGAGGTCGGGCGAGATTGCCTTGTCGCCGTGAATGATGATCTGCCCGCCGGCGCCGTCGCTTTGGCGCAGCCACAGCCCGGCGTTCGATAGGCTCAGCGGGTCTCCACCCATGCGCAGGATGCGGGTATCGAGCTTTTCGTAGCTGGCCTGCATCGCCGAGGCGATCGGGTTGAACAGCGTGACGGCGAGGATCCCGAGCACCAGCGCGACCAGGATCGCCGGGGTCAGGAATCCCCACACCGACACCCCGGCGGCGCGGGCGACGACCAGTTCGTTGCTGCGGGTCAGCCGCCAGAACACGAGTATCGTGCCGAACAGGATCGCAAACGGCATCACGTCCTGCGCGGTATGCGGCAGCTTGAGCGCCGCCATCTCCAACAGAATCCCCCAGGTGGCCTGAGCCCGCGTCCCGCTGCGCCGGATCAGCTCGATGTAGTCGAGCAGAAAGGTCACGCTGACCATCGCGCCGAAAACCGCGCCGAACCACGCCAGGAACTGGCGCGCGATGTAGGCGGACATGGTCTTGGCGAGGTGCATCGGCAATCGACTCCCGATTTGCCGCCGGCTAGCGGGTAACTGGCGCGGGCCGCCCGATTCCGGCCTTGATCCCGCCGAACAGCAGCACCCCCAACCCCAGCGCCAACGGCAGCAGGACGGTCAAATACATCAACGGGATGATCGCCGTGTTGCGGCCCGCCAGGTTCCTGACCCCGAGATCGACTGCCTGGAACACAAAGGCGAGCGCGACGGCGAGCAGCACCCGGCGCAGCTGACCGCGACGATTGAGCTGACCCGGCAGCAGGCAGGCGAGCGGGATCATCGCGAAGCCGAAAATCGACAGCGGTACGACGATGCGCTGGTGTCCCTCGACCAGAAAGCTGCGCCGGGTCGCCGGGTCCAATTGTTGCGGCGGCCAGAACAGCTCGTCGAGAAAACGCTCCTGCGCGTCGCGGAACCTGACCCCCGGAGCATCGCGCAGCATGTTGAGGTCGAGCGTGTAGCGATCGAAGGTCAAGACCGACAGCTTGCCCGTCGCGCGATCGAAGCGCTGGTGCGTCCCGTTGACCATGATGATGCGCGAGCCTTGGGCATCGTCGGCAAAGGCGCCCCGCTCGGCCAGGATCGTGACCGGTTGCTGCGGATCGCGATCGTCGCTGATCAAGAGCCCGGTCACCTCGCCCCGGTCGTCGCGGCCGCCGATATAGATCGTCAGCTTGTCGGAAAAATTGGTGAACGTCCCCTCCTGCAGCAGCGCCGACACGAAACGGTTGCGGATCTCGAACTGGAGGTCCTTGAACGCGCGGTTGGAGGCCGGCAGAAAATAGGCCGACAGGCTCATCAGTGCGATGAAACCAATCCCGGCCAGGACGAAAACCGGCCGGGCGAGCGCGAGCGGGCCAAGCCCGGCGGCGCGCATCACCACCAGCTCGCTTTCCGAAATCAGCCGGTTGAAGACAAACAGCACGGCGATAAAGGCGCCGATCGGCAACACGATGTCGAGAAAGCGCGGCAGGATCAACAGGGCCAAATAGAGAAACATCTCGATCGCGAGACCGCGGTTGACGATCAGGTCAACCAGGCGCAGCGATTGCGCGAGCCATACCGCGACGCTGAGCGCGGCGGTGACGAAGAGCATGATGCTCAGCGATTGCCGCAGGACGTAGCGATCGAGGACGCTCATCGGCCTTCTTGAGCCAAGGGAGGGGCGGATCATAGGGACGGGCCCCCCGTGTCGCCAACGCTTTCCCGCCGAACCACCCGACCCGGCGACCAAAACGATCGGTCGTGCCTCATTTTGAATTGCATCCAAGCGAACCCAGAAAGGGCGGCTGCAATACCATCGCGCGTCCTTCGAGAGGGCGCTCCGCGCCTCCTCAGGATGAGGATATGTAGTTGATGTTATTAAGAAATAACCTCATCCTGAGGAGCCCGCAAAGCGGGCGTCTCGAAGGACGCACGGCGTTTCTCCAATCGAAACTGAAGATACTACAAAGCGATCAGCGGGATTGACTCGCGCGAGCCGGGCGGCTATCGCGCCGGGTGAGGGTTGGACCGCTTGCGCAGGTTGCCGGATGAAGATCGAATTTGCCGAATTTGAGCTGCCGCGGTCGGGCGCCGTTGTCGTCGGCGCGTGGGAGGGCGGTGTCCTGACCGGGTCGGCAACGCGGCTCGATCAAGCGACCGGCGGCGCCGTCGCCCGCGCGGTGGCGGCAGCGCCTCGGTTCCACGGCAAGAAGAACGAGCTGATCGCGATCATCGGCCCGCCAGAGCTGGCGGTGAGCCGCATCGTCGTGGCCGGTCTCGGCCAGCCGGACGCTGTCGACGCGCGGCTGTTGCAGGATCTGGGCGGCAATCTCACCGCTCACCTCAACGGCGCCGGCGAGAGCGAGGCGAGCTTCGCGATCGACCTCGGCGACGCGGCCCCGGTCAAAGCGGGTGATGCGGCGGCCCATCTCGCCTTCGGCGCCGAGCTGCGTTCCTATCGCTTCGACAAGTATCGCACCACGCAGAAGCCCGAGCAGCGCCCCTCGCTCGCCTCACTCACCGTCGCGAGCGCGTCGCCGGGTGAGGCGCGGGAATCGTACCGCACGCTTGGCGCGACCGCGGCGGCGGTGTTCCTGACCCGCGATCTGGTGTCCGAACCCGCCAACACGCTGTACCCGGAGACCCTGGCCGAACAGGCGGGCGCGCTGGCCGAATTGGGCCTCGCCGTCGAGATTCTCGACGAGGACCGTCTGCGCGAACTTGGCATGGGGGCGGTGCTCGGGGTCGCCCAGGGCAGCGTCCGGCCGCCGCGCGTCGTCGTCATGGAGCATCGCGGCGGCGCGCCGGGCAGCCCGCCGCTCGGCTTTATCGGCAAGGGCGTCACCTTCGACACCGGCGGCATCTCGATCAAGCCGGCCGCCGGCATGGGCGACATGAAATGGGACATGGCCGGCGCCGGCGTCGTGATCGGGCTGATGCGCCTCTTCGCGGCGCGCCAGGCCAAGATCAACGCGGTCGGCATCGTCGCGCTGGTCGAGAACATGCCGTCCGGCGCGGCGCAGAGGCCGGGCGACATCGTGCGCTCGATGTCGGGACAGACGATCGAGGTGCTGAACACCGACGCCGAGGGCCGACTCGTCCTCGCCGACGCGCTGTGGTACTGCCAGAGCCGTTTCAAGCCGAAGCTGATGATCGATCTCGCGACCCTGACCGGCGCCGTGATCGTCGCGCTTGGCAGCCAGCACGCGGGCCTTTTTTCCAACAACGACCAGTTGGCCGACCGCCTGCTCGCCGCCGGCAACGCGGTCGGCGAAAGACTGTGGCGGCTGCCGCTGGCCGACAGCTACGACCGCGCGATCGACAGCGACGCGGCCGATGTCAAGAACATCTCCGGCGATCGCGGCGCCGGCAGCATCATCGGCGCCCAGTTTTTGCAGCGCTTTGTCAACAAGGTGCCGTGGGCGCATCTCGACATCGCCGGCGTGGCGTGGTCGAAAAAGGACGCGCCGACCGTGCCCAAGGGCGCCACCGCGTTCGGCGTCCGCCTGCTCGACCGCTTCGTCGCCGAACATTACGAAAAGGCGAAATAATTCGGGGTGGGTGAGCGGCTCGCGGGCGATTCGTGACGGAGATCGGCTTCTATCACCTGCTGTCGACCCCGCTCGAGCGCGCCTTGCCGCGCCTCCTGGAGCGCGCCCGGGCGCAGGGCTACCGCATCCTCGTCCGCGCCGCCTCGGCCGAGCGGGTCGAGCATCTGAACGCACTGATGTGGACCTATGACGAGGCAAGCTTTCTGCCGCATGGCTCGGCGCGCGACGGCAACGAGGCGAACCAGCCGATCTGGCTAACCGACCGCCCCGACAACCCGAACGGGGCCGCGATGCTGGTGCTGGTCGACGGGGTAGCGGCCGAGGATCTGTCGTCCTTCGCGCGCTGTGTCGATTTTTTCGACGGCAACGATGCCGCCGCCCTCGAAGCGGCGCGCGAGCGCTGGCGCCGCGCCAAGGCCGCCGGCCACCCCCTGACCTATTGGCAGCAGACCCCGGCGGGCTGGGAGAAGAAGGCGTAGCGCTTGCGGCCGTGCGATTGCCGGCGACGCGGCGCCCGGCTATAACCCGCGCCTTCGCACGCGACCGAGAGAACTCATGGCCATCGAACGCACCCTGTCGATCATCAAGCCGGACGCGACCCGGCGCAACCTGACCGGCGCGATCAACGATCGCTTCGAGCGCGGCGGCTTGCGCATCGTCGCGCAAAAGCGGCTCCGGCTGAGCCAGGAGACCGCCGAGCGGTTCTATGCGGTACACGCCGAGCGGCCGTTCTACCGCAGCCTCGTCAGCTTCATGGTGTCGGGCCCGGTCGTCGTGCAAGTGCTCGAAGGCGAGAGCGCCGTCGCAAAAAACCGCGAGGTGATGGGCGCGACCGATCCGGCCAAGGCCGCCGCCGGCACGATCCGCAAGGATTTCGCCGAGTCGATCGAAGCCAACTCGGTGCACGGCTCCGATTCGCCCGAGAACGCCGCCCAGGAAATCGCCTTCTTCTTCGCAGGGACCGAGATCTGTCCCTGACGCGGCGGCGATCAGCCGAAGAATTTCGCGGCGAGCAAGACCCCGGTTGCGATCACGATCATGCCGCCAAAGCGAATCGTCAGGCGCGCCTCAAGCGCGCTCAGATCCTCCTTGGTGGAGAGGCGCGTCAGATCCGCGTCGCGCGTCTCTCTGAGAACACCCGTCAGCGCCTCGGCTTGCGTCTCGTTGAACCCAGCGCCCTTGAGGCGCTTGGAAACTTCAAGCGTATCGAGTCCGGCGGACAGCATGTCGGGAATGTGCGCCCGCCGGCGGCGGCGCGCAAGGCCGCCTCGCCCTCACAGCGGCGGCATCAGACCAGGAAGATCGCCATCAGGACCAGGGTGAGAACGACCACCAGCACCGAAATCTTGATGAACCAGGTGAACCCGATCCAGTCACGGCGGTGCCGTTCGAGTTCTGGATCAACTACCGTCATGTCCGCCTCGCCGCCTGGGGAGCCCTCGCCGCGAGGTATAGCCTAACCGCCGGCCGAAACAAGCCTCTCCGCCGGGTTGAGCATCGCGTTTTCGGGCGGGGTTGCGCCGGCAATCGCGACAATGGTGCCGGCGACCCGCAATCGGCCCTCGGCGAAAAGCCGCACCGTCATCGGATAAAGCCGGTGTTCGACCGTCAAGATCCGCGCCGACAGAACCTCCTCGTCGTCATCGGGGTGCACCGGCACCACCGCCTGGGCGATGATCGGCCCGTTATCGACCTCGGCGCGGACGAAATGGACAGTGCAGCCGGAAAACCTGACGCCGGCGGCGAGCGCCTGGCGCTGCGGGTGGAGCCCCGGGAAAGCGGGCAGCAGCGACGGGTGGATGTTGACGAGCCGATCCCGCCAGGCCGCGACAAAATCGCCGTCGAGAATGCGCATGTATCCGGCAAGCGCGACCAGTTCCGCGCCGCTTTGTCGCAACGCCGCCGCCGCCGCCGCGGCGAAGGCCTCTCGGCTCGGGTGGGGTATCGCACGGTGCGCGATTCCGGCTCGGGCGGCACGCTCTAACCCTGCCGCCTCGGGTCGGTCGCTGATGACGATCGCGATCTCGGCCGGATAAGAGGGATCGGCGGCGGCGTCAATCAGCGCCTGCAGGTTCGATCCGCGGCCTGAAATCAGAACCCCGAGCTTGAGCCGCGCCATGATGCCTCCCCACCGGCGGGCGGCACAGGCCCACCCGCACACCGTCATGGGTCGATGGCGTCCCCGCGAAAACTGCGCTATCACCGCGGGGATGCGGTCGAGACGCCGCGACGATACGGGATCGGGGGCGGTTTGCAATGACCTTGCCGCTGATGCCGGCGGCCGCCGGCAGGCGAAACGGATGGCGGTTTGCCGGGGCGGCTGTCCTCGTGCTGCTGGCGTTGGGCGTGACCGGCCGACCGGGCGGAGCGCAGGAATCCGAGGCGTTTTCCGCTACGGTGACGGTCGACGCCACCGGCGAGACGGCGGCGAAGGCCCGCGACAAGGCCCGCACCGACGGTCAACGCCGCGCCCTCGCCGTGATCGTCGAGCGCCTTTCGGGGACTGGTGCCCCGGCCAAGCTGCCAAAGCTCGACGACAACGCGATCACCGACCTTGTCGCGAGCTTCGAGGTCGCCAACGAGCGCATGTCTGCGGTGCGCTATGTCGCCGATTACACCTTTCATTTCAGACCGTCCGACATCCGCCGCATCGCCGGCGCTGCCGCCGCAAGCGGCCCAGAGCAAGCGGGCAAGGAACCGGGCAAGGAGCAACCGGGCAAGGAGCAACCGGGCAGGCCCATGATCCTGATCCCGGTCTACCAGTCGGGCGTGCAGTCGCGATTGTGGGACGACCCCAACCCGTGGCGCGACAGCTGGGAACGCCAGCCGGCGGCAGCCGGCGCGGCGCGAATTGTCGTTCCGCTGGGCGACGCCGGGGATATCGCGGCGATCGACGCCGACAAGGCCCGCGCCGGCGATGTCGAGGCGCTCGCGGGGGTGGCGCGCCGCAATGGGGGCGAGGAGGCGGTTGTCGCTGTCGCGGCGATTCGCGGCCCGCCCGAGCGGCCGGCGGGGCTGGACGTGACGCTGCGGCGCTATCGCGCCGGCCGACTGGTGGACAGCCGCAGCACCGCCCTGACGGCCAATCCTGGCGACAGCGCGAGCGATCTGCTGGGCCGCGCCGTCGCCTCAATCGTTTCCGACATCGGCAGCTTCTGGAAGAAGGAGCCGGCGCCGCGCTACGATCAGGAAGGCAGCCTGACCGCGGTGTTGCCGATCGCGAGCCTCGACGACTGGCTGCGGGCGCGCGAGCGGCTCGGCGCGGTCCCAACGATCCGCAAGCTCGCCCTGGTGGCCATGTCGCGACAGGAGGCGACGATCGAAATCGGCTATGTCGGCAACATCGATCAGCTGAAATCGGGCCTCGCCCAGATCAGCCTTGACCTGGTCCGCGACGATTCGCTGTGGCGGCTCGCCCGCACCGGTCGCGGCCCGGGCCCGGGCCCCGGGCGTACGCCCTAACGCGGCCGACCCCGGAACAATTCGCGCAATGGTGCCCGAAATCACCCCTGGACCCGAAATGCCGGCGCGCCAGGCGATCGGCCCGCGATCGGTATCGCGCCGGCTGGAGGCGAATTTCAACCTGCCGAATTTGATCACGCTGGCGCGGCTGTTATCGGTCCCGGTGGCGATTTGGCTTATTCTCGACGAGCGATACGGCGCCGCCTTCTGGGTTTTTGCCGGCGCCGGGATATCCGACGCGCTCGACGGCTATATCGCCAAGCGCTTCGACCGCCGCACCCCGCTCGGCGCGCTGCTCGACCCGATCGCCGACAAGGCCCTGCTGACCGGCGTCTATCTGACCCTGGGGCTGGCCGGTCAATTGCCCGCTTGGCTCGTCGTCCTCGTGGTTTTGCGCGATTCCCTGATCGTGCTGGGATTCGTCGCGATCCGGCTGAGCCCGGCGCGCGACGATCTTGGTCCACTGTTCATCAGCAAGGTCAATACCTTGGTGCAGATCGCGCTGATCGGGCTTGTGCTGGCGCGGCTCGGGCTCGGGATCGAACCTGGATGGGAGACGTGGCTGTTGATCGTGCTGGCCGCGCTGACGACGGTGCTGTCGGGCGTGGCGTACCTCGTCCGCTGCACGCGCATCCTCGTCGGTTCGGGACCGACGCCGTGAGCGCACGGGCCTATCGGCTGTTGTTCTGGCTGGGTCTTGCGCTCGTCGTCATCCTGGCGCTGGGCCTCGTCCAGAGCATCCTGATGCCGTTCGCGGTCGGTTTCGCGATCGCCTACGTCTTGGCGCCGGGGGTCGCCCGCCTCGAGCGCTCGGGCATCCGCCGCAGCCTCGCCAGCCTGGCGGTGTTGATCCTGTTCCTCTTCGCCCTCGCCCTGATCCTGGTAATTCTGGTGCCGCTGATCCAGGGCCAAATCGTGCAGCTGATCGGCAGCGTGCCCAGCCTCGTGCGCACCCTGCAGGACCAGCTCGGCAAGCTGATCCTGTTGCTGCAGGAGCATCTGCCGGCCGAGGACATCAGCAAATTGCGCGATCTGGTCGGCGCCAAGGTCGCCGAGGCGCTGACCTGGCTCGCCGGCCTGGCGCAGGGAATGATCACCAGCAGCCTGGCGATCCTCAACATCGTGTCCTTGGTCGTGGTGACGCCGATCGTCACGTTCTTCCTGCTGCGCGATTGGGAAAAGATGGTCGCGCAAATCGATTCCCACCTGCCGCGGCAATCCCTGGAGACGGTGCGCGGGCAGGCGCGGATCGTCAGCGACACGCTGGTTGGGTTCGTCCACGGCCAGGCGCTCGTCTGCCTGATCCTCGCGGTCTATTTTGGCATCGCGCTGACGTTGGCCGGGTTGGGGTCGGGCCTCGCGCTCGGCCTCTTGATCGGGGTATTGGCGATCATCCCGTTCCTCGGCGCGGCGACCGGGTTTCTCCTCGCCGTCAGCCTCGCCGCCTCGCAAGACGGCACCTGGACCTCGGTTTTCGTCGTTTGCGGGATCTTCGCGGTGGGCCAGCTGGCCGAGGGCAATCTGCTGACGCCGAAGCTGGTCGGCGACCGCATCCATCTCCATCCGGTCTGGGTGATCTTTGCCCTGTTCGCCGGCGGCACGCTCTTCGGTTTCGTCGGCCTGCTGATCGCGGTGCCGGCCGCGGCGGTGATCGGCGTCCTCGCCCGCTTTGCGCTGACGCGCTATCGCCATAGCAGCCTCTACGCCGCGCCCCCGGCCGAAACCGGGACCATCATCAATATCCCTCACATCCGATGACGCAGCTCGCGATCGATCTGCCGCATCGTCCGGCATTCGGGCGTGCCGATTTTCTGGTCTCCGAGTGCAATGGCGCGGCGCTCGCCTGGATCGAGCGCTGGCCCGACTGGCCGGCTCGCGCGCTCGTGCTCCACGGGCCGGTGGGCGGCGGCAAGAGCCATCTCGCCGATGTCTGGCGCGAGCGCAGCGGCGGCAGGCTGGTTCGGGGCGAGGAATTGCCGGGTCTCGACCCGCCCGAGATCGCAGCCTCGCGCGCTGTCGCGCTCGACAATGCCGAGCGCGCCTCCGAGCGAACCCTTCTGCACGTCTACAATTGCGTTATCGAGGCCGGCGCCAGCCTCCTCGTCGTCGCGCGCGCGGCCCCCGTGCATTGGGCGATCGCTCTGCCCGATCTGGCGTCGCGGCTGCGGGCAGCGCATTGCGTCGCGATCGCGCCGCCCGACGATGCGCTGTTGGGCGCGGTGCTGGTCAAGCATTTCGCCGACCGGCAGGTGCGGGTCGCACCCGAGGTGATCGGCTTTCTGGTGCGGCGGATGGAGCGCTCCTTCGCCGCCGCCGGATCGCTCGCCGCCCGGCTCGACCGGGTGGCGCTCGGCGCCGGAAGGCCGATCACGATTGCGCTCGCCCGTCAGGTATTGGCCGAAGCGGGGGACCAGATCTAGACCGTCAACTGCGTTGCCACCTCAAAATGTTCCGAATTAATCGTTTGTTGCCGGTAGCGGCCCGATAACGTCGATACGCCCGAGGCGTTATCGCAAGGGCCAACGGCGACTTCGCGGGAGCGACCTATGCACTCGATCGACGAAATCGACACCATTGGCGACATAACGATCGCCGATATCCCGTATCTTGGCGATGGCATCTATCGGGATCTCGATATCCGGCTGACGCTCGATTACATGACGCGTCGCTATGTGGCGCCGGTCGCCCGGCACGTCGATCTGACAAAGGCGACGGTCGCCGATTGCGCCGCCGGGTTCGGTTGGTTGTCTTTCGCCTTCTTGTTGGCTGGCGCCCGCCGCGCCATCCTGCTCGATCTCGACGCACCGCGCCTGGATGCCGCCCGTCTCGTCGCCGATCGGCTGGGTCTGGTCGAGCGATGCGGGTTCGTCGCGGGACGGCTGCAGGACGCGCCGCTGGCGCCCGACTCGGTGGACATATTTGCCAGTATCGAAACGCTGGAGCATGTCGGCGCGGGGAACATATCCACTTGCGTCGACGCAATCGCTCGCTGCGCCTCTCAGGCGGTCCTGATCACGTCGCCTAATTTCCTGTTTCCCGTCGTGTCCCACGACACACGGCTGCCCGTGGCGCATTGGCTTCCGCCTCGCCTGCGACAGGCATACGCGCGAGCCGCCGGACGCGGCGATCAGGATGAGGCAAACGCCTTTCTCAAACCGTGGCACCTGCTGCCGCTGATGCCGAAATTCCGCCCGGTCAGCCGCTATCAGACCTTTGAAACCCTGGCCGAGTTCGATCGGTTCTACCCGCATTATCTGCCTTACGGATCCGATGAGCCGGCCCGGCACCGGCGCGCGCCCAAACCAGGACAACGGATATTGCACGCGGCCCTCGCGAAAACCTTGGGGCGCTGGTCGTTCACGCTGGCGCCCAATGTCGCCTCGTTATGGCTGCGTCGAACGAAGTGAGCCAATTTTTGCCGTCCGGGCGCCATCTTCCCTTCGTCTGCCCGGGCTGCCGGGGCTGCCCGGGCTAATCCCCCGGCGATTTCGGCGTCACATAGTCGACCAGTCTGTGGCGGGACCGGTCGAGGCTCGCCCAGGGCGCGTCGATCGCCAAGCTTGCCCGGGCCGTGGTCGGAAATTTGCCGGCGGCGAGTGCGCCGTGACGCGGCGAGTCCGACGCGGCCAGCGCCAGCGCCAATTCGTGCAGTCCCGGATTATGCCCGATCACCAGAACCGCGCCGTCGCTCTCGTCCAGGCGGCGCAGGCGGCGCACCAGCGCGGCTCGTCCGGCGAGATAGAGCCCATCCTCGAACACGAGGCGCGGCGGCGCGGCGAAAGCGGCAAGCACCAGCGCCGCGGTTTCGCGAGTCCGCAGCGCGGTCGAGCACAGCACCAGATCGAGCGCGCCGAGCGCCGCCGGCAAATTCTCGCCGATGCGCCGCGCATCGTCGCGGCCGCGCCGGCTCAATTTCCGTTCATGGTCCTCGGCCGCCTCTTCCGGGTGGGATTTGGCGTGCCGCAGCAGATGCAGAAAATGCATCGGCCGATCTCCGATCAGAACATCTCGGGCGTGATGACGTTCTGCGGCCGGTTGGTCAACAGCGCCGCCCGCATCGTCTCGGCCGATTTGCGCCGTGTATCGAGCTCCGAATGCGGCGTCAGCCAAGCCGAATGCGGCGTGATCACAAGCCGGCCTTCGAGCCATGGTTCGCGGGCGCGATAGGCGCGCAGCAATTCGGGGATCGGCTCGACCGGCGGCTCGACCGGCAGCACGTCGAGCCCGGCGCCGGCGATATGTCCGGAGCGCAACAGTTCGGCGAGCGCGTCGAGATCGAGGATCGGTCCGCGCGCGTCGTTGACGACGACGGCGCCCTGCGGCAGCAACGCCAGCTGGTCGCGGCCCAGCATCCCTCGGGTTTCCGGGGTTAGGGGCGCGTGGATCGACAGCGTGTCGGTCTGGCGCAGCAGATCCTCGAGGCTGGCCGCCCGGTTGATGCCGAGCGCCAGCTCGACCCCGTTCGGCAGATGCGGGTCGTAGAAGGTCACCCGGAAGTTGAACGCCTTGGCGCGCAACGCCACCGCGGTTCCGATGCGGCCGAGCCCGATAATGCCGAAACTCTGCATGCCGAGCCGCTGGATCAGCGGGTTCTGAAACGAGCGGAACGGCGCCGGCGGGTCTTTGCGCTGCAATTCGTGGTGCAACAGGATGCCGCGGCGCAAGGTCAGCGCCAGCGCGATCGCGTGGTCGGCGACCTCGGTGGTGCCGTAATCGGGCACGTTGCAGACGAGGATATTGCGCGCGGCGGCGGCTGGGCGGTCGAGCTTGTCATAGCCGACCCCCATGCGCACGACCGCCCGCAGCCGCGGAAACCGCGCCAGATCGGCGCCGGTCACGGCAAAGCCCATGATCATCAGCCCGTCCGCCTCGGCGCAATCGGCGTCGGACAGTTCCGACAACGCGCCGGTATCGCGCTTCAGGATGCGCAGATCGGCGCCGAAGACATCGGTTTCGAGGGCGTCGGGCTGCTGGCGGGCCTCGGGATAGAGCACGGTGACGGGCATCGGGGTTTCCTTGCATCCAAACTCGAAATGAAATTCGTCGTGTCAGTCGGGTGTCACCCCGCGAAGGCGTCCAGACGCCCGCTTTGCAGGCTCCTCAGAATGACGTAAATTCGTCATGGCATCAAAAAAACAGCACGTCATCCTGAGAGCGTGTGAATGAATGGGCGTTCGGCTGGATCAGCGCCGTCGCGTCCTTCGAGACGCCCGCGTCGCGGGCTCCTCAGGATGAGGTTCTTTCTTAATGCCATCAAAGACATACCTCATCCTGAGGAGGCGCGAAGCGCCGTCTCGAAGGACGCGGGATCGTGTTGCAGCCGGTCTTTTGCCGTTCGTTGGATTGATTCACAAGCTCTGAGGAGGGCGCGAAGCGATTGTCTCGAAGGACGTTTTCGCGGTACCAGCATAGGCGTCATCTTCGGTCAGGGTCAGTCGCGCGCGACCTTGACCGGCTGGCGCGTCGCCGCCGAGCGGACGATCGCCTCGAAGGCGGCGACCCCGTGCAAGACCTCCTCGGGCGGGATCGGGTAGGGCGCGTCGCCCCGGATCGCCGCGGCGAACGCATCGAGTTCGGCCAGGAGCGTATTGTAGCCGCGGTTCTCGATGATCTCGGGCGGTGGCTGGCTGTGGCGGCCGGCCGGCATGGCGTCCGGGGTCGCGGTGAAACGGAAATCGAATTCCGGCGTCAGCAGCTCGGCGCAACCCGTGCTGCCGAACACCGCCAGCCGGTAGTTGACCGCCGTCACCAGCGAACTCAAGAGGCTCGCCGACATGCCGTTCGCCATGCCGAACATGACGCTGGTGGTATCCTCGGCATCGTAGGAGGCCGCGCGGCGCAGGCTTGTCGCATAGACCTCCTCGATCGTGCCGAACAAATGGATGATCGCGTCGAGATTGTGGACGCCCATCGCGGTCATGCCGCCGGCCGGCGCTTCGGTCGGGTCGGCGCGCCAGGAGCGCGGGTCCATGAAAAGCCCGGCCGGGCCATTTTGCTCGGCATGGCAATGCGCGATCGTGCCGAGCCGCCCGTCCGCGACCCGCGCCTTCAGCTCCCGCATGTTGGGATGGAAGCGGCGCGGATAGGCGATCCCGAGCACCACCCCGGCGCGCGCCACCGCGTCGAGCGCGCTGGCCGCGCTGCGCCGGTCCAAGGTGAACGGCTTTTCCATGAAGACGTGCTTGCCCGCCGCGGCGGCGCGCTCGACCTGTGGCCCGTGCTCGCTGTGCGGCGTCGCGAAGACGACCGCGTCGATCGCCGGGTCGGCGAGGATGTCGTCGAGGCTGTCGCGAATCGCGATGCCGTGCCCGGCGCAGAACGCCTCCGCATTGGCCCGGGTGCGGTTATGCCCCGAGGTGAAACGGATCGCCTCGCTCCTGCCCTGCACCCCGCCAACCAGCGTCCGCCCCCACCGCCCGATCCCGACAATCGCCGCACGGATCATGGTTTTCCTCTCCTCGACCGAATTTCTGCCACGCTTTTACACATTGCCTGTCCGGGCGAATACCCTCTCCCGCAATGCGGGAGAGGGTGGCTCGCCCCGACGGGGTGAGCCGGGTGAGGGGTGCAGCCGCCGCGCCGGCCGGACACCCCCTCACCCCACCCTCTCCCCCAGTGGGGGAGAGGGAGATCCCTGGTTGCCGCCGTCGAGAAGCTGCGCCACCAGATTGTCGATCTGTTGGGCGATTCCAGCCTCTGCCAAGGCGGTGCGGACCAGGGCGCGGGCGCGCTGAAAGCGCACGCCGTCGGGTAACTCAACCATCGCGGCGAGTTGCTCGGCGCGTTCGGCGGCGCGGGCGAGCGCCCGATGCAGCCGCTCCTTCCGGTCGAAGCGGGGTATCGGCAGGTTGAAGATCACCTTGTCGAAATCCCGTGCTCCCCATTGACCGCGCGACTGGTATTGCGCGGCGCGAGACCGTGCTGTTTCGCTATTGAGGACAGCGGCAAGATATCGCGCTTCGGTCTCGTTTGCGGGTGCAATCCAGTAAAGTTTGTGCTCGATCACCGCTTGCTGATCGCGCAGTAGGCAGGCAGCCGGTTGCGTGCCGGAGGCCGCGTAAATCACTCGGACGGGAGCGATCGGAAATTGTGCTCCCAGCTCGTTATGGTAGTTCCACCTGCCAGTCAGCGTCATCGCGCCGCTGTCGGCGTTGGCCTTCCAGACCGTTTCAGCCTTTTGCATCCAGCCGCGAAGCCCGCCAAATCCCCGATTTGCCGCGGCCTCGGCATCGAAGACGAACCCTCTCGAACTAACCGGCACAACGCCTTCGAGGGGCCGGAACACGCGGTAGGGCAAAATGCTCTCGCCCAACAGAACGGGGCGAAGGAATTCCGCCTCCACCGGGTTTTCGATTCCCGGCAGTTCCTTCCAGGGTCGCTTCTCCTGATTGCTGCGGCGGCTGGCGACCAGCGGCGCGCTCGGATTGGCGCCAAGGCGGCCCATTTGCCGTCGATCGACGAGGCACAGCATGCGGGGCACCAGGGTGGCCCCTTGCCTGAAGGAGGCTCGATACCCCGATCCTCCCTCGAATTTTCCGACCGACAGCGCCGGCGCGCCTTCAACGACGCTCAACCTGGCGTCCGCGATCTCTTCCGGCGCGTCGCGCAGCGGCAGCAACCCCGAATAGGCGCGCACGGTGTCGGGGATCGGCTGGGAGGTTCCGCGCTTGCGCCCGAACACCGCGCATGACGGAACCGGGAACAGCGGCTGAACCGAATCGTCCATCGTCCAGGCTTCGTCCCAGGCGATTTTTACCGATCGGAACGAGCCGGACCGGATCGGTTCAAACTGCCCGCGCGTCAACGCGGCCAGGGGCATGACGAACGCAACCCGGCCGCTGGAGCGCAAGTAAAGATGCGCGGCGCGCACGGCGAACAGCGCGCTGAGGTCGTTCTGGGTGGCGAACCTGCCGCCGACATAGACCCGCTCGTCCTTTGCCAGATCGCGGAACCGTTTCTGCAAATCCGCGCTCATGTGGCGGAAGGCGAGCCAGGGCGGGTTGCCGATCACCACGTTCGCCCACCCGCCGGCCGCGGAATAAGCGAGCGGGCGCGACAGGTTGCGCGCGACATAGGCCCAGATCGTGTCGCGCCGGTCGCGCCGCAGCCGGTCGAAGGTCACGTAGGTCTTGCCGAGATCCTCGATCGCGAGAAGCTGCTCCGGGGTCACGTCGGCGCGATAGTGCTGCTCGGTGATGCGATAGAGCGCCGCCTCGATCTGGGCGCGCGTCAACCCCTCGATCGAGCCGGTGCGCATCCGTTCGATGGCCTTGTCGAACAGCGCCGGATCGCGGCAAAAGGTCTCCGGGAAATCGAGCTGCTCGCGGCCGTTGCCGCTGCTCTCGCCGCTCTGGCCATCACCCGCCGGGGGCGGCGGCACCCGGATCGTCAGCTCCTTGCCGGCCATGAACTCGGAGATCGAGAGCTGCATCGCGTCGCCGAGGTATACCGGGATCGACAAGCCGCCGACGCGGTAGCCGAGCGCCGGCGCGAGGGCCAGCAGGTAGGTCACGCGCGCGATGATGACCGCCACGGGGTGAATGTCGGTGCCGGCGATATGCGCGCAGGCCTCGGCCGCACGCCGCTCGCGCGCCATGTCCGCATCCTCGGCCTCGGCGAGGAAATTGCGGATCGCGTGAAACAAAAACGTGCCCGAACCGCAACCGGGATCGAGCACGCGCTGTTCGAGCGGCCGGTCGACGGCGCGCCGCACCATCTTCGCCGCCAGCCAATCGGGCGTGTAATACTCGCCGAGGCCGTGCCGTTCCTCGCGATCGATCAGCGATTCGTAGAGGATCTTTAAGACGTCGCTTTCCACCTCGGCGAGGCGGAAGCGGCGGACATGGTTCATGATGCGGCGAACGAGGGCCTCGCCCTCGGCATCGGCGACCACCCAGTCGAAGAAATCGCTCTCGACCGCCCCGTTGATCCCCGCCGCCGCGAAGGCGTCGCCCGAGAGCAGCCGCTTGGGCGCATCCTCGCCCATCCCCATCACGGCGAGCGCGATGCATTTCGCGACGACCACCAGAAAAGTGTGCTGAAACCACAGCGCGTCGCTTTCGAGTTCGCGCCCATAAACGAGCTTTAGCAGGTCAGCCCATAATTGCCGCCTGAGCGCGACGACCGGATCGGCTTTCAGTTTTTGCCACAAAGTTTCCAGTTGGGCGTTGACGCGACGGAAGGCGATCGAATCGCCGCCCAGTTCGGTGCGAATCGTCAGTGGATCGGGCGGCAGCGACGATTTGAGAGCAACCGCGCCGTCGAGCCAGGCGAGAAAGATGTCCGGCTGTTCCGGATCGAGCAGGGTCCGCTTGACGACGACGAGCCGCCCGGCGCTCAGCTCGAAGACGGCCCATTTGCGGCCATCCGACGCGATGCCGACGAAACGCTCTCGTTCCTCGCGCTCCCGGTCGGAGAGGTAGTCGGGCATCCGCCTTTCGATGTCCGGCCATTCCTTGTCGAGATCGGATTTCGCCTCGAAAACAGTACGGCCAATCAACGCGTCTAGCCGGCCGCGCACTTCGGGAACGCGCCGCTCGAACTCGAGTGCGCCCAGCTCGACGCCAAATTCCTCCACGAGCAATTGACGAAAATCGGCCTTCACCTCGTCGTGACCGGGACGGCCGGCGAGGTGCCGCAAAAGATCGATGGTCGCTTGCGAGGTCGTCATCCTGGCTTGATCATGTCGATGTCTCGGAAAACCCGCACCGCAGATTACCCGATCCTGGGTGAATGCATGACATCGGGCGCGCCCGGGCGGTAGAATCGGACAGCGCAGCCGCCATATGAGAAGGCGGGAGCAGGAGGGATGCGGTGAGCAGCAACGCGCAAATCGTCGACATCCATCCGGGCGCGTCGTTGCCGGCGGACCCCGTGGCGGGCGACCCGGCACCGGGCGAGCCGCTGGCGCCGTCGCGCTTTATCAACCGCGAGCTGTCGTGGCTCGCCTTCAACGAGCGGGTCCTCGCCGAATCGGACAACAGGCGCCATCCGCTGCTCGAACGGCTGCGTTTCCTGTCGATTTCGGCCAGCAATCTCGACGAATTCTACATGGTCCGGGTGGCCGGGCTCAGAGGTCAGCACCTCGCCGGGATCAAGACCCTGAGCCAGGACGGCCTGTCGCCGGCCCAGCAGCTCGATGCGATCCGCGCGCGCGCCGGCGCCCTGATGGAAGCTCAGCAGGTGACCTGGCTGTCGCTGCGCGGTCAGCTCGCCGAGGCCGGCATCGCGGTGGTCGAGCCGACCGATCTCGCGCCGGGCGACCGCGCCTGGCTCGAACAACGCTTCATGGCCGACATCTTCCCGGTGCTGACCCCGCTCGCGATGGACCCGGCTCACCCGTTCCCGTTCGTCGCCAATCGCGGCTTCGGATTGGCGCTCCACCTCGAGCGGGTCGCCGACAATGTCCGGCTGCAGGCGCTGATCCTGATCCCGGCCTCGATCGACCGCTTCATCCGTCTGCCCGGCAGCCGCATCCGCTACCTGCCGGTCGAGCGGATGATCGCGCTGTTTATCGATCATTTGTTCCCCGGCTTCGCGGTCGTCGCCCAGGGCGTCTTTCGCGTGTTGCGCGACAGCGAAGTGGAAATCGAGGAGGAGGCGGAAGACCTCGTGCTCCTGTACGAGACCGCGCTGAAGCGGCGCCGCCGCGGTCATGTGATCCACCTCGCGGTCGATGCGCGGATGCCGGCCGATCTGCGGCGCTTCTTGAGCGAGCATCTCGCCACGACGCCGGCCGATGTGTTCGCGACCCCCGGCATTCTCGGCCTCAACGACACCGCGCGGCTGATCACCGACGAGCGCCCCGACCTCGTTTTCATCCCCTATGTGCCGCGCTTTCCCGAGCGCGTCCGCGATTTCGGCGGCGATTGCTTTGCCGCGATTCGGCAGAAGGACATCGTCGTCCATCATCCCTATGAGAGCTTCGACGTCGTCGTCCAGTTCCTGCGCCAGGCGGCGCGCGATCCGACGGTCGTCGCGATCAAGCAGACGCTCTACCGCACCAGCGACGACAGCCCGATCGTGCGCGAGCTGATCGAGGCGGCCGAGGCCGGGAAATCGGTCACCGCGATGATCGAGTTGAAGGCGCGCTTCGACGAGGAGGCGAACATCCGCTGGGCGCACGAGCTGGAGCGCGCCGGCGTGCAGGTTGTTTACGGGTTCATGCAGCTGAAGACGCACGCCAAGGTGTCGCTCGTCGTGCGTCGCGAGGGGGGCGAACTGCGCTCCTACGTCCATTTCGGGACCGGCAACTACCACCCCTATACCGCCAAGGTTTATACTGATCTGTCGTTCTTCACCTGCGATCCGGCGCTATGCCGGGACGCGGCCCGGCTGTTCAACTTCATGACCGGTTATGCCCGCCCGGCCAGCCTCGAAAAAATCGTGGTGGCGCCGATCAACATGCGGGGGCGCATCGCCGAATTGATCCTGGCCGAGATCGCCAATGCGCGGGCCGGCAAACCGGCGCAGATCTGGGTCAAGCTCAACGCGCTGGTCGACCCGGCGCTGATCGACCTCTTGTACAAGGCCTCGCAGGCCGGGGTCGGGATCGACCTCGTGGTGCGCGGCATCTGCTGCCTGCGGCCGGGGGTGCCCGGCATGTCGGAGAACATCCGGGTCAAGAGCATCATCGGACGGTTCCTCGAGCACGGCCGGGTGGTCTGCTTCGGCAACGGCAACCGGCTGCCGTCGGACCAGGCCGAATTGTTCATCAGCTCGGCCGACTGGATGCCGCGCAATTTCGATGGCCGGGTCGAAGCCCTGATCCCGATCGAGAATGTGACCGTGCATCGCCAGATCCTCGACGAGATCATGGTGGCCAATCTGCGCGATACGCTGCAAAGCTGGAGCCTGGCCCCGGACGGGACCTACAAGCGGGTCGCGAGCGATCAGGAGGGGTTCTCGGCCCATACCTATTTCATGACCAATCCGAGCCTCTCCGGGCGCGGCAAGGCGCCCCGCCGCGCCGCCCGGCGGCCGGCCGCCCTGGCGGCCGTCCCGGGGGCGGTCCCGGGGGCGGTGGCGCGCTGAGATCGCCGGCCGCGCCGATGCCCGATTACAACGCCCCCGATCTTGGCGCCCCCGATCTTGGCGCCCCCGATCATGACAACGGCCCGCTTGGCCGGATTGCCGTCGTCGATGTCGGGTCGAACTCGCTGCGTCTCGTGGTGTTCGAGCGGCTCGGCACGACGCTGATGCCGCTCCTCAACGAAAAGGTCATGTGCGCGCTCGGGCGCGGCATCGCCACGACCGGAACGCTCAACCCCGAAGGCATCGGGATGGCGCTGGCCAATCTGCAACGTTTCGTCGCGTTGAGCCGCGCGCTCGGGGTCGATCATCTCGCGGTCATCGCGACCGCGGCGGTGCGCGAAGCGCGGGATGGCCGCGCCTTCGCCGCCGAAGCCGAGCGCCAATGCGGGGTGCCGGTGCGCATCATCGAAGGCGGCGAGGAAGCCCGGCTGTCGGCGGCCGGCGTCTTGGCCGGGATCCGAGAGGCTGACGGCGTCGTCGCCGATCTCGGCGGTGGCAGCGTCGAGCTGGTGCGGGTGGCGGCCGCCAATGGCGAGGTCGGGGTCGGGGTCAGCCTGCCGATCGGGGCGCTGCGTCTCTCCGAACTGGGCGACAACCGCAAGGCGGTGGCCGAAACGATCGATCGGGCGATCGGCGATGCCGCCGTCCTGCGCGAGGCGGCGGGAAAGACCCTCTACCTGGTCGGCGGGGCCTGGCGGGCGATCGCGCGGCTGCATATGGAGCAGACGCGGTACCCGCTCCACATCATTCACGAATACACAATCGCGCGGTCCCCGGCGGAAGAGTTTCTCGAGATTATCGCCGGCCAGTCGCGCCGCTCGATGGAACGGGTCGCCTCGATAAGCCGCAAGCGGCTCGAGCTGGTCCCGGTCGCGGCGACGATCCTGCGGCGGCTGATCGCGGCCGGAAACCCCGCGAAAATCGTGTTCTCGGCATTCGGGCTGCGGGAGGGTTACGCCGACGGCCTGTTGCCGCCGGAGGCGCGCAGCGACCCGTTGATCGCCGCCTGCATGGGTATCGCCGCGCGGCAGAGCCGACTGGCGAGCGACGGCGACCGCCTGCAGCAATGGACCGCTGCGATCTTTCCCAGCCGCGACGGTTTTGGCGGGACGCAGGGGCTGCGCCTGCATCGCGCCGCTTGCTGGCTCAGCGACATCGCCTGGGCCGAACACCCGGACTATCGAGCGGCGCAGGCCTTTACCCGAAGTCTGACGATGCCGGTCGCCCAGATCGGGCACCGCGAGCGGGTATTCGTTGCGTCGGCTCTGCACGCCCGCTACGGCGGCGCGAGCGATGATCCGATTAAAACGGCGACCCGGAAGCTGCTCGATGACACACTCGCCGGCGAGGCTCGCAGCCTCGGTCTGGCGTTGCGGCTCGCCTACACGCTGTCAGGGGGCGCCTTGGAGCTGTTGGATCAGGTGCGGCTGACGCGCGAGCCCGACAGCCTGATCCTTGAGTTGCCGGCCACCGGCAGCCTCTTTGTCGGCGAGGCGGTACAACGCCGCCTCGATGCGCTTGGCCGGGCGCTCGGCCTCGCGACCCGCACCGTGCGTTGCCGCAGCACTGCGGCTGCGTGAGCCGGGAAAGTCAGCCGGCAAGGCTCAGTTACCAGCATGGCTCAGTAACTTGGCGGTTGATCGTCCCCAGGGTAGGGGGGCGGCGCGGGGGGCGTCGGCTGAAATTCGGCCTGGTCGCCCTCGCGCGCCTCGCCGTCGCCCTCGCCGCCACCGCCACTCATTTCGGCATCCGCCGGGGTCATCGGTCGCGGCGGACCCTGCCCTTGTCCCTCGCCTGCCGCGTTCATGACACGGAAATAATGCTCGGCGTGTTGATAAAGGTTTTCCGCCGCGACCCGGTCGCCGCTGGTGTGAGCCTCTCGCGCCAGGGCGACATAGCGCTCGAAGACCTGATAGGCGTTGCCGCGAATCTTTACGCTCGGCCCATTGCTGTCGAAAGTCTGCACCCGTTGCGGCAGGCGCGGCCGGTTCATATGGGGACCGCCGCCGCCGACGCCTCCCCCACCGCCGCCAACGCCTCCCCCACCGCCACCATTACGGCCGCGTGATCGCTTGTTCTGTCCTGGCCTCATGATACCTGTCTAATCGCAATGGATACGGGCGGACCCTGGGTCCCGGGGAGCGTGTCGGCTGCGGCGTGCCGCAACTGGCCAAGCGGCGCCGTCTATGACGCGGCGCAAAGGCTCCTGAACAGCGGCAGCCTAGACGGGACGGTGGTGCATTCCAATCTTTTTTTGTGCCGCGCCGTTGCCGCCGGTCGGGATTCGGCCCGGCGACGCCCTCACCTGCGGCCGACAACGCAACGGACGATGCCGGCGAGATCGGATGCAAAGCGGTCGATCCGAAGCCCGGTTTGCATCAGGATCGCGGCCACCGCCGCGGCCTGGCCTGCTCCGATCTCGATGGCGAAAAAACCGCCCGGCAGCAGCAGCCGGGGCAGTTCGGCGGCGATCGCGCGGAACGCCCCGAGCCCGTCCGCCCCGCCGTCGAGCGCCCGTTTCGGGTCGTAATTCCGGACTTCGGGCGGCAGTTCGGCGAGTGCCGCGGTCGAGATATAAGGCGGGTTGGCGACGATTGCGTCAAATCCGGCGCCGAGCGAGCGCGCCCAATCATCGACGACAAACGATGCCCGCCCGCCGAGGCCGAGCCGCCCGGCATTATGATGCGCCGTCCGCGCCGCCCCCAACGCGATGTCGACGCCGACCCCGCTCGCCCTCGGAAATTCGGACAGGAGGGCCAGCAAGAGGCAACCGCTGCCGGTGCCGAGGTCGAGGAAGCGGTGGGGCGTGTCGCGGTCCGGCGCCCGCGCCAGCACCTCTTCAATGATGGTCTCGGTCTCGGGCCGCGGATCGAGCGTATCGACGGACAGCACGAATTCGAGACCCCAGAACTCGCGCATGCCCGCGATCCGGCTGAGCGGCTCGCCCGCGATGACCCGTCGCAGCGTCGCCGCGATGCGCTCCTGATCGGTCGCGGTCAGCGCCCGCTCCGGATGGGCGAATATTTCCGTCGCCGACAGGTCAAGCGCTGTCGCGAGCACCCGGCGCGCCCGCCGCCGCGGCTCGTCGAGCCCGGCGGCCATTAATTCGATCGCCGCGGCGCCTAACACGGAGCCGATCGTTGAGGGGGGCTTGCCGGCCAAGGGGGCACGATCTTGGTCAGGATCACGCCGTCGACATCGCGAGCTTGGCGGCGCGGTCGGCGGTGGTCAGCGCGTCGATTACTTCGTCCAGGGCCTCGCCCGACAGAATCTTGTCGATCTTGTGGAGAGTCAGGTTGACGCGGTGGTCGGTGACCCGGCCCTGCGGGAAATTGTACGTGCGGATCCGCTCCGAGCGGTCGCCGCTGCCGATTTGGCTTTTCCTGTCGGCGGCGCGCGCCGCATGGAGCGCCTGGCGTTGCATCTCGTAAAGCCGGGCGCGCAATACCTTGAGCGCGCGCGCCTTGTTCTTGTGCTGCGACTTCTCGTCCTGCTGAATAACGACGAGCCCGCTCGGCAGATGGGTGATGCGCACCGCGCTGTCGGTCGTGTTGACCGACTGCCCGCCCGGCCCGCTGGAGCGGAACACGTCGATCCGCAAATCCTTGTCGTCGATGTCGATATCGACCTCCTCGGCCTCGGGCAATACCGCCACGGTCGCGGCCGAGGTATGGATGCGGCCGCTCGCCTCGGTCTCGGGGACGCGCTGCACCCGGTGCACGCCCGATTCGTATTTGAGCCGGGCGAACACGTCGCGGCCGGTGATCGAGGCGACCGCCTCCTTGAAGCCGCCGATCCCGGTCTCGGACAAATCGAGCAGCTCGAAGCGCCAGCCGCGCATCGCCGCGTAGCGCTGATACATGCGGAACAGGTCGGAAGCGAACAGCGCCGCCTCGTCGCCGCCGGTGCCGGCGCGGATTTCGAGGATCGCGTTGCGCTCGTCGTCCTCGTCCTTCGGCAACAGCGACAGCTTGACCCGGAGCTCGAGGTCGGGGAGACGCTGGCGAAGCTCCTGCACCTCATCGTCGGCGAGCGCCTTCATGTCGGGGTCGTCGCCCGATGCGGCCATCTCGGTCGCGGCGGCAAGCTCATCCTCGGTGCGGCGCAAATCCTCGATGCCGGCGACGATCGGACCGAGCTCGCTGTATTCCTTCGAGAGCCGGGCGAATTGGGCGCCGGCCAGCCCCGCGCCGGACAGCGCCGCGCTCAGCTCGGCATGGCGCCGCAGCAATTGGTCGAAACGCGATGCGAGAACGCGGTCCATGCTGCGGCCTCAGCGACCGAGCGCGGTCAGCCGCGCCGCCAGGGCGTCGAGCGCGACCTCGCTCTGATCACCGCTGTCGAAATCGCGCAAGGTCGCGGCGCCGCGCGCCAGTTCGTCGTCGCCGAGCAGCACCGCGGCGCGAGCGCCAATGCGGTCGGCCCGTCGCATGCGGCGGGCGATATTGCCCGAATAGCCGAGATCGACGACGAGCCCCTGATCGCGCAGCTGCTCCGCCAATGCCAGCGCGCGCGCCTCCGCCGCCTCGCCGATCGGCACCAGCGCGATCGGCCGGGCCGGCGCCGGCGGCTCGGCGATCAACAGCGCGAGGCGCTCGATGCCGGCCGCCCAGCCGACCCCGGCCATCGCCGGCCCTCCCATCAGCTCGACAAGCCCGTCGTAGCGACCGCCGCCGATCACCGTGCCCTGCGCGCCCAGATCGGTCGTGACGAATTCGAACGCGGTGTGGGTGTAATAGTCGAGGCCGCGCACCAGACGCGGGTTGCGGCGATAGGCGACGCCAAGCCGGTCGAGCCCGTCGCTGACCCGGGCGAAGAAATCGCGCGAGGCATCGTTCAGATAGGCCGCGAAATCCGGGGCTTCGCTATTGAGGCGCTGGTCGCCCGGGTCCTTCGAATCGAGGATGCGCAGCGGGTTGCGTTCAAGCCGGCGGCGGCTGTCCTCGGACAATTCGGACACCCGCGCCGAGAAATAGCCGACCAGCGCCTCGCGATAGGCGGCCCGGCTGGCCGGGTCGCCCAATGTGTTGAGCTCCAGCGTGACCCGGTCGGCGATGCCGAGCGCGACCAGGATTCGCTGGCCCAGCGCGATGACCTCGATGTCGGCCTGCGGCTGCGGCACCCCCAACAGCTCGACGCCGATCTGGTGAAATTGCCGAAATCGGCCTTTTTGCGGCCGCTCGTAGCGAAACATCGGGCCGCTGTAGAAAAATTTAAGTGGCGTACTTTGGGTCAGCCCGTTCGACAGCACCGCGCGCACCACGCCGGCGGTGTTTTCCGGCCGCAAGGTCACCTCCTCGCCGCCGCGATCGGTGAAATTGTACATCTCCTTCGAGACGATGTCGGTGTGCTCGCCGATCGGCCGGGCGAACACCTCGGTAAACTCGAAGATCGGCGTCGCGATCTCGGCAAAGCCGTAAAGCGCGGCCATGTCGCGCGCCGTCTCGATGACCCGGCGGTGGCGCCGCGCTGCTTCCGGCAAAAGGTCTTGCGTGCCGCGCGCCGGCTGCAAGGCTGGCATCGATCTCTCTCCCGGATGTACACGCGGCGACACTAAGGCGACTGCGCGCAGTCCCTCAACATGGGATTGCCCGGCGGTGCGCTCAAGCGCCGGGGGTATCGGCGGGCAAGGCCGACAAGACACGGCGGAAGACGCCGCGGCGTGACCATCGTTGGTTTTCTCCTCGGAGCTTGTGAATCAATCCAAGCGAGCCCAAAAAGACCGGCTGCAATACCAACGCGCGTCCTTCGAGACGGCGCTCTGCGCCTCCTCAGGATGAGGATATGTTATTGATGGCATTAAGAAAGAACCTCATCCTGAGGAGCCCGCAACGCGGGCGTCTCGAAGGACGCACGATGGTATTGCAGCCGGTCTCTTGCCGTTCACTGGGATTGGAGGAGGGTGGAGATTGACCGCGCTACGGGAGGCGCCGACGGGCAGCGACGGCAAAACGGCGACGCGGCGCGCTCTTCCGGGCCAGCGGTGGGTGAGCGCTTGCGGGTTGGTGTGCCTGGTCGCGGTGGCGCTCGGGCTGCGCCTTGTCCCGGTGGTGTTCGCGCCGAGCCTGAACTGGGGCGACGAGGTTTTCCAGACCGTCGAGCCGGCCCACCGTCTGATCTACGGCTACGGCCTGGTAACCTGGGAATTCCAGGTCGGGATGCGGTCGTGGCTGCTGCCCGGGACGCTCGCCGGGCTGATTGGGATCGCCCGCATCGTCGGCGACGGCCCCGAATACTACCAGACCGCGATTGCCCTCGCGCTGGGTCTGTTGGCGTGCGCACCCGTCGTTTGCTGCTTTCTATGGTGCCGGCGCTTTTTTGGGCTGGCCGGCGCGGTGGTCGCGGCCTGGGCCGTCGCGGTCGCTCCCGAGCTCGTTTATTTCGGCGCCCGGACGTTAAACGAAGTCGTCGCCGCTCATCTGCTGGTGATCGCGCTCTATCTGGTCGCGCCGGGCACTCCGGTGGACAATCGGCGCCGGCTGTTCGGCGCCGGCATCCTCCTTGGCATCATCTGCCTGTTGCGTCTTCAGCTTGCCCCCGCCGTCGCGGTGATAGCGCTGTGGCCCGGCAGCCTCCCCTGGCGGACGCGCCTGCCCGCCCTGATCGGCGGCGGAGCAGCCACGTTGCTGTTCGGCGCGGCGCTTGACTGGGCGACGCTCGGCTATCCGTTGGCCTCGGTTTGGCGCAACCTCTATTACAACCTCCATCTCGGCATCAGCTCCGGCTTCAGCGTCGAACCGTGGTTTTATTACCTGCTCGGCGAAGTCGGGGTCTGGCTCGCGGCGGCCCCGTTCGTGCTGTTGCTGGTGGCGCTCGGCGCGCGCCGGATGCCGATGCTGCTGGTGGTGGCGCTCGTCGTGGTCGCGGTGCATTCCGCCATCCCGCACAAGGAATACCGCTTCATCTACCCGGCGGTTGTCCTGGCGATGGTGCTGGCCGCTTTCGGCCTGGCCCAGCTGACGCAAGGGGCGGCGCAGCGGCTGGGCGCGCGCGGTATGCGGCAAGGCGTTGCGACGGCTATATCCGTGATTGCGATAGCGGGCGGGTGGAGCGCCGTCGCATTTGGAGTGTGGTCTAACGGCGCCCTGGCCCTGCTGCGCCACCGCGCCCATGACGAATTGGCGGCGGTGAATTTCGTTCGCGACATGCCGGCGCCATCCTGCGGTGTCGGTCTTTATGGCGAGGAGGCCTGGGTCCGCTATGGCGGCTATACCCACCTGCATCGCCCGCTGCCGCTGTACTGGCCCAAGGACATCGCCGCGCTGACCGCCAGCGCCGCCGGTTTCGACACGCTGATTTACGACATCGCCCCGCAATCTCCGCTAGCCCCGCCACCCCCTGAACTCGGTTTCGCGCAATTGCGCTGCTTCGGCCCGATTTGCGTCGCGCGACGTCCCGGAACGTGCGAGCCGCGCCCGCTGCCCGCGATGTGGTTTCCGCCGAAGCTGCGCGGCACGGCGCCGGCCCGCCCGGAATTCGACGCGGTTCCGCCGCGCGCTCGGCCCGACACGGCAGGCCAGGCGCGATGACGACGCAGCGCGCCATCGGCGACCCCGCCCCGCCGCCGGCAACCGGCGCGCCGCCGCGCAGCGCCGCCCGCGCGCGGTCGTGGCTGATCGTCGCGGCAATCGTCTGCGGCTGCTATGGCCTGGGTTCGATCGCCGTCTACCTGATTTATCTGACCCGGCACCCGGTCCAGGACTGGATGGTCTATTACGCCGCCGCCCGGGCCTATCTCGACGGCGATCTGCCGCTGATCTTCGACGGCGAGCGCTTCACCGCGTATTTGAACGCCTATTTCGCCGACTGGCTGACCGAGCCCTTTGCCTTCCGCTCCTGGGCCTACCCGCCGCCGTTCCTGCTGCTGCTGATCCCGTTCGGGATGCTGGGTTTCGCGGTCTCGTGCGCGCTGTTCGAGGCCGCCACCCTCGCCGCGCTGCTGGCGGCGCTCCGGCACTCGCTGGGAAGCGGACGGCGCTGGGCGTTGCACGCGGTGTCGCTGCTGCTGGCGCCGGCGGCGTGGTTCAACATCGTCAGCGGCCAGAACGGTTTTCTGTCCGCGGCGCTGCTGGTCGGCGGGTTCGGCCTGATGCCGCGCCGTCCGGCGCTGGCCGGCGTGCTGTTGGGCCTGATGGCCTACAAGCCGCAATTATGGCTGCTCGTCCCGGTGGCGCTCGTCGCGGCGCGGCAATGGCGGGTGTTGGCGACCGCGATCGCCACCGGCGCGGCGATGGCGCTGGCCAGCGTCGCGGTCTTCGGGATCGAGTCGTGGCTGCTGTGGATCGAGGCCATCGTCAACCCGCCGCCGGGGGCCTATCAGCGCTTTCTCGAATGCTGCCGGCTGCATGATGAGAGCGTCTTTACCAACCTCGCGCTGCTTGGCGCCTCGAAAACCGTCGCCGATCTCGGGCAGCTGGCCGCCCTCCTGGTGGCGGGCGGCGTGGTCTGGTGGTGCTATCGCCGCAGGCTGCCGGGCGATTTGCGGTTCGCGGTACTGCTTGGGGCGACCGTGCTGGCGGCGCCGCATGTCGCCAATTACGACGCCGTGCTGCTGGTCGTCGCCGCGACGCTGGTGTTTGGCTACGGGCTCGATCACGGCTTTCGCGCGGGTGGCGTGGTCGTCCCGCTGGCGGTCTGGATGATACAGCTGTTCAACCCGCCCTCCGCCTTTCCGATCGGGCATATCACGCCGGTGCTGA
>CAMATN010000050.1 GCA_945861155.1 Rhizobium sp. Q54 | reverse complement strand
GAGATCGCCGAGCAGGGTTTTGCCTTCCGCGCCATCCTGCGCGGGCTTGCCGGCCGGCTCGGCCTGGGGCGCCGGCTCCGCGGTGCTCGCGGCCGAGGCCGGGGCTGCAAGCACCAGGAGCGGGAAAAAGGCCGCGAAAATTGTTCGCGCCGCCTTGGTGCGTCGCGTGATCGCGGCACGCTCCGTCAGCACGCCGAAGATCAGACCAAGGGTCGCCCACACGACAAGTTGGGCACCCAGCGACGCTATTCTGAACTCCCATAGCACGACGGCCGGGAATTGCTCCGGTACTTCGTTAACGGTTGGCAAAGCAAGGCCCAGCACGGTCACAATGACCAGATAAGCGGTGCCGGCGATCAGCACCGCATTCCACGCCCCATAGCGGGGCTGTAGACGCACCCGCAACATTCCCGCCGCGATAATCGCGGCGAGCGAGATCGCGATCATGCCGAAGTATAGCGCGGTGCGCATGCCGATGGTTTCAGAATCGCCGACCGACGGCGGGTTCGCGGGGTATTTGAGATTGGGAACAAGATAAACGGCGACAAAGCCCACAGCACCCAGCAGCAATGATGTGGCGCGGGGACCGAAATCGACCATGCGACCATAGACCAGGGCGAAACTCAGGGCGAACAGGCCGCCGAGGGCAGCACTATAGGTCATCACGCCGGTAAAGAGGCCGATGCCGGCCTGGACATCCCGGCTGACGAGTTCGGGCTCCCGCTCTTCGTTCGGTACGGCCATGCCCTTGCCCGTTGAGCCATGTGCCTCAGCGTGTGCCTTGGCCTGATCGCGCTGGGCTTCGAATGCAATGGCGCGCTCGACCGCCGGCTCGCCGAATACTTTCAAGAAGGTGAAGCATAGGATTCCCGCGACAAGCCCAACCAGCATGCCGCGCAGCAGCAGAGCGCCAACCATTGTCTCGGTCCTCCGCTTAGTGGCAGGGGAAGCCGAGCAGGTGCCTTCCATCGTGCACGAACTCGTGCACGTACATTCCAGAGATTAATGAAATTGCGCCCTCTTCAACGCCGACGAAGTAGATCGCCACCAGCATCAGCAGGCTGCCAAGGATTGCCCACGGCAGTACGTCGCGGATCGGGATCGCAACTGGCGGAAGAGCAGGGGCGTAGGTCGTCGTCATCGCTGATCTCCTGAGATTGCGCGTCCCGTTAGAGGCATCGCTTCAGCGAGGGGGGTCTGACTCTCGGCAAGCTCTTTCAGAGCGAGCCGATTACAGTGGCGCGACCGTGCCGGGGTTTCACCGGCTTCCACACCTCACACGCACAGCGATCCTAGAAGGAGCTGTTTCTCCCGTCAATTGAGATCCGCGGGCGACCATACGGTCGGTTGAGACCAGCTTTGATGGGTCATTGCGTCAAACCACGGGCCAGCGGCTCTGGATTCCCGCTTTCGCGCGCTTTCGCGGGCGTGACGGAGCGTTACGCCCAGAAGGCGAAGCCGAGGCCGGTGCCGGTGCCGGCCGGAGTGCGATAGCCCGGCTCGTAGAGCGACCATTCGAGCGACAGGCGCTCGACCGCGCCGGCGACGCAAATCCAGTTGCGGATCTCCGAACTGCCCGAATTGAGTTTTTCGCGCGGCAGGGCCTCGATTCCGGCGGCGTCCTTGCGGCGGAACAGGTCGAAGAGGCCGCGGTCGAGCGCCTCGTCGACGACAAAATGCGACAGCCCGCCCGAACCGATGATGCCGACCCTGATATCGGCCGGATAGGATTCGACCGCGGCGCGGATCGCCTGCCCGAGCCGGTAGCAGCGCCGCGGGGTCGGCTGGTTCGGCGGGTAATAGGTGTTGATGCAGACCGGCACGATCGGCACGACCTGCTGCATGATGCGCTGGTGGACAAAGCCGACCGCGTGCCCCTCGCCCTCCCCCTGCGGCACCGCGTTCGAGGCGGCGACGTCGAACTCGCGCTCGATCAGCCCGTCGATCAAATGGCGCGCCAGGGCGGCGTCAACCGGATAGTCGCGCGGCTCGCTTTCCTCAAACCAGCGCGCCGTCGCCCGCCGCGCCCATTCCGGGCCCTTGAAGTCCGGGCCGAGCGGCACGTTCGGGATAGCCTGACCGTAATAGATCAGGATGCCCGGCATATTGCCGTGGTGATAAAGCTCGTCCTGGTCGTCGCCGACGACGATCAGCGCGTCGAGCTTGGCATCGCGCAGAACCCCGCCGAGCCGGGCAATCGCACCGTCGACCGCCGCGTGCCGCGCCGCCATGCGCTCGGGCGTGATTTCAGCCTCGATCCCGGCCGGCGCGCGCGATAGCTGCGCCTCGTAGCTGGTCAGCCGACCCTCGACATCGAGCAGATTGTCGCGCTTCGAGTCGCGCTCGATAAAGCGCGGCCAATCGGTCGGCGGCGCGTTGAGCATCGGCGTGTGCGAGGTGCCCATCCCCAGGACAATCCGAGCCATCGCTCTCCTCCCGTTCAGTGTTTCAACGCAGTTTAGCGCAAATTTCGTAGGATGGGTTGAGCGAAGCGAAACCCATCAAACCGGCTGTCATTGCGAGCGACGCGACGCAATCTCGATGGGCCATGGCCACCCTGATCGAGATTGCTTCGTCGCTGCGCGCGATCCTACCACCAAAAATGCGTTCGACCGCCGGTCAGACCGCTATTTTCCGCATTTGGCGTAATGCGCGCTGGCGGCATTTGCCTGCGCCGAGGCAAAGGCGCGGAAACCCTTCGGGTCGAGCACGCTCGCCTGCTTGAGCAGCGGCTCCGATTGCTGGCAGAACTGCCCCGGCGGCACCGACGACTGTTTATGCGAGTACTGGTTGGCAAGCGCGGTGTTCCATTTGTCGAACGCCGGGGCGCCGCGGAAATGGGTGATCATCGCCTTCTGATAGGCGATGATCGGATCCTTGTTGCGCAGCCGGAATTCGGCGTAGGTCGTGTTCTGGCAGGCCGAGCTGACAACCATCAGATCGGTCATGAAACGGATCGCCTGGTCGGCTTCGATCGCATTCGGCGAATAGCAATTCCCCTTGCTTTGCGCCCAAGCGGGCTGCACCGCCCCCGCGCCCACCCCGGCGCCCACAGCCGCAACCAACGCCGCGATCAAGGCAATTCTTTTCATAATCTCCCCCAAGCTGAAACTCCCCACCGGCCGGGACGATACCCAAACCGCCAATATTTGCAAGAACCCCCGGCAAACGCCGCCCCGATACCACCCACAGTGGCGGCCCACGCGGCAAAGGAACGCATTCCGTGGGCCGATCGAGCGGCTGTAATGACCGCCGGCGCGGGCCTCTGTGCCTCGATGATCTTGCGGAATGCTGCCGGCTGGGATGCGAATCCTGCGACTGCTGGCGCGCCTGCAAGCCTTGCCGGCGCGCGACGCCTCGCGCCATAGTCGCCCGATGATCGTGCTGTTCACCGATTTCGGCCTCGCCGGCCCCTATACCGGACAGGTCAATGCGGTCTTGCAGCAGGCCGCCCCCGGCGTGCCGGTGATCCAGCTTTTCGCCGACGCGCCGGCCGGCCAGCCCAAACCGGCCTCCTATCTGCTCGCCGCCTATGCGATGTGGTTCCCGGCCGGGACGGTCCTGCTGTGCGTCGTTGATCCCGGAGTCGGCGGCGCGCGGCGCGCGCTGATTGTCGAGGCCGAGGGACGCCTCTATGTCGGGCCGGATAACGGGCTGTTCGAGCTCGTGCTGCGCCGCGCCGCGGCGCCGCGCTCATCGGAGATCACCTGGCGCCCGCCCTCGCTGTCGGCGAGCTTTCACGGCCGCGACCTGTTCGCGCCGGTCGCGGCGCGGCTGGCGTGCGGCGAATCGGCCTCGGCGATGGCGCGCCGCGTCACGGTGCCGCCGCGCCCCGAATGGCCCGACGATCTGGCGGCGATCGTCTATATCGACCATTACGGCAATGCGCTGACCGGATTGCGCGGCGAATGCGTGTCCCCAACCGCTCGCCTGAATGCCGGCGGGCGTGTGGTCGCCCCTGCGCGAACCTTCGGTTCCGTGGCGCCCGGCGTGGCGTTCTGGTACGTCAACTCGAACGGGCTGGTCGAGATTGCGGTCAATGCCGGGCGCGCCGACCGCATGCTCGGTCTCGGGCTGGGCAGCGTGGTCGAGGTGCTGGCGTAAGGGCCCGTTCAGGGCGGCGGCAGCACCGCCTTTACTCCCAGCGGCTTCACTCCGGGAGGCACCCGCGCCTGGCGCCGCCGCTGCAGCAGGTGCAGCAGCCACATCCCGCCGCCGATCGCGACGAAGACACCCAGCATGACGAGGCCAAACGAACGCGCCACATCGCCGAGCACCGCCTTGAAGACATGGCCGAGGAAATAGCCGACCGCCACAAAGCTCGCCGCCCACAGCCCGGCCGCGACGAAATTGAGCCACAGAAACCGTTCCCAGCGGACCGTGCTCAATCCAAGGGCGAACGAAGATAGGTTACGCACGCCGTAAATAAAGCGGAACGACAGGATGAACCCGGCATCGTAGCGCTCGAGCCAGGAGAGGGCGGTATCGACACCGGGGCGCCAGCGCGGGAAGCGCTCGAGCAGCCGCGTGCCGTAATTGCGGCCGATCCAGAAATAGCATTGGTCGCCGGCAAAGCTGCCGAGCCATGCGCAGACCAGCAGCAGCAGCGGATCGACAATACCCTGGGCGGCGGCAAAACCGGCAAACAGGATGACCGTTTCGCCTTCCAGAAAGGTCCAGACGAAAACGATGAAGTAAAACCAGGCACCGTTATCGGCGATCAGCTGATTGACATAATCCATCGCCGTTTATTTCCGGCCCCGTCTCGCCGTTTCAAATAACCGACCGGATGTGATGCCACCTCCTCGCCGCCGGCAAGGCCGGGATGCTATATTGACTGCCGGTCCCGGTCGAGCGGATTCCCGTGACCTGCCCGTTTCGGGTTGTGGCAATACGCTCCGGGATAGGTAATCCTGCCCTCGGTTGGCTCACGGAGGAACAGTGGAAGCGCACGAGATCGCCGAACAGATTCACGAGCACGCGGAGCCCCACGCTCATGCCGCGCCGAGCCACGACTGGTTCCGCCGGATCACCGGGATTTATATCGGCGCCGTCGCGATGCTGCTTGCGATCGCCGCGCTCGGCGGGTCGGAGGCGACCAAGGAAATGCTGAACGCGAACATTCATGCGTCGGACACCTACGCCTTCTATCAGGCGAAAAATATCCGGCAGACTCTTTACCAGACCACCGCGGCGCAGCTCGAATTGCTCGCCGCCGGTGCGGCCGCCTTGTCGGATAGCGACAAGGCCAAGACCGCCGAGCTGATCAAGCGTTACCGCGACACGGCGGCACGCTACGAGAGCGAGCCGGCGAAGGAGGCCGGCAAGAAAGGGGAGGGGAAGAAGGAGCTGATGGCGGAAGCCAAGCAGTGGGAGCACAAGCGCGATCACGCGGCGTCGCAGCTGCCCAATTTCGAATATGCCGAGGCCCTCTACCAGATCGCGATCGTGCTCGGTTCGGTCGCGATCGTCGCGGCGTCGCCCTGGCTGCTCGGGTTCAGCGGCGTGCTCGCGGTGGGCGGCCTCCTGTTGACCGTCAACGGCTATATGCTGCTGGTGCCGCTGCCGCACGGCGACGCCGCTCATGCCGCCCCCTCACATGCCGCCCCTGGGAAAGCGGCAACCCCGGCCGCTCACTGACTCCGCGCGGCTGGCTCCGGTTGTCCTGCCGGCTTTACCGGGCCTTTACGGCTTTGGGCGCATAACACGCGGCAGCAATTGTCCGCTGTCCCTGGCACCTTCCGAGCGAGTAATGACGCCCAGCGAATTAGAGCCCCTTCTCGCGCGCCACTCGGCCTGGCTGTCGAAGCAGGGCGGCGCCCGGCTGGATTTGACCCTGGCCGAATTGCCCGGCGCCGAATTGTCGCGGGTCATGCTGCGCGCGGCCAAGCTGTCGGGCGCCAACCTGAACGGCGCGCTTCTCGCCGGGGCGATGCTGCACGGGGCCGACCTCTATGCCGCCGAACTCGCCGCGGCCGACCTGACCGGCGCCGATTTGACCGAGGCGGATCTGCGCGGCGCCTATCTGCGCGAGGCTCGCCTGTCGGGCGCCCGGCTCGCCGGCGCCGATTTGCGCGGCGGCGCGCTGTTGCAGCCCCGGCACGACGGCGCCGCGGGGTTTGTCACCGCAAATCTTGTCGGCGCCGTCCTCGACGACGCGATACTGCCGCGCGCCAGCCTCGCCGGCGCCAATCTGTCGCGCGCCTCGCTGCACCGCGCCGATTGCACGCTGTCGCGTTTCAATGGCTGCGTGATGGTCGGGGCGAACCTGGCCGGCGCCAATCTTTCCGGGTGCAATCTGGGCCGCGCGAACCTGACCGACGCCGATCTGTCCGGCGCCGATTTGAGCGGCGCCAACCTCTCGATGGCGATCCTGGAGGGCGCCTGCCTCAAGGGCGCAAACCTCGCCGGCGCCAATCTGCTCGGGGCGTTCCTGATCCGCGCCGACCTCACGGGTACCTGCCTGTACGGCGCCAATCTCGCCGCCCCGCGGGCCGATGACAGGCGGGCCGAAGACAGGCGGGCCGAAGACAGGCAGCGCGACGACAGGCGGCTCGACGGTGCCGAGCCGGCGATTGCTCCGCCCGATCCGCGCGAGGTTCAGCCGGCGGCGAATTCGGCGATCAGCGCGTTGAACCGGTCGGCGGCCTCGTACTGGACCCAATGCCCGGCCCCGGGCACCACCGCAAAGCGCGCGTTTGGCTGAAAGCCGCGCAGGACCCGGGCCCGCTCGTCGAGATGCGGATAGGCGGTCCGGTCGCGCTCGCCCCAGATGCCGTCGAGCCGCGCGCTCACAAGCGGCAACGCCTCGACCAGCGCGCCCGAGCGCGAAAACCGCCGGCTGCGCATGCGGGCGCGGGCGTGGTTGGTCTTCTGCAGATGGAGCGCCAATTCGTCGATCTTGTCCGGGTCGGCGATCATAAGCTGGTTCAGATTGTAGCGGTGGGCGGCGAACTCCTCCGCGTCGTCCGCGCCCGGCGGGATTTTTCGCAGCGGCGTCGGCGAGCGCTCGAGCCCGAGCCCGTTTGAGCCGACGACGGTAAACCCGCGCAGCCGGTCGCCGAGTTGCGCCGCCACGCTGCCGCCGATCACCCCGCCGAACGAAAACCCGGCGAGATGCAGCGGCGTCGCGTTTCGCGGCAGCACGGCATCGAGGCCGGCGACGATGATCGCGGCGAGCCCGGCGGCCGTCCACGGCTCGGGCGGCGTCGCCGATTCGCCGAGCCCGGGCAAATCCGGCGCGATCACGGTGAATTGGCGCGACAGCGGCAGGACGTTGCGGATCCAATGCATCCACGAGCCATACCCGCCATGCAGCAGCACCAGCGGCGGGCCGCTGCCCCAGCGCCGCCATACCAGGGCGCCGTCGCCGCACGGCGTCTCGATGCGCTCGGCTTCCGCCGCGATTCCCTGGACCAGGGCCAATGTCGCTTCGCTGATAAACGCCACTCTCGCCTCGCTTCTTGCCAGCGACAACGCTGATACCCGGTTTCGCGCCGCCCGCCTATCCCCGCGATCCGAGAAGCGGCGGAACTCCTTCCGCCGGAGATTTTCATCATCATATGAGCGGAAACCGAACTACCGGCGTTAGCGCCGCGGAGCCAGCCATGCCGAAACGCCAGATCGAGCAAATGATGTGGGCCGATGCCTGCGCCGCGATGGATCGCGCCGAGCGTCTGCGCCGCCAGTTTTTTCACCACGGGGAATCCCGCTGGGAGGCGCCGATCGACGTCTTCGAGACCGATCAGGCGCTCAGCATCCTGGTCGCCTTGCCGGGGGTCGAGCTCGACAGCATCAGCGTAACGCTGAGCGCCGGGACGCTGTTGATCAAGGGCGAGCGTCCATTGCCGAGCGAGCTGCAAAACGCCCGCATCCTGCGCATGGAGATCCCGTACGGGCGGTTCGAGCGCCGGATCGAGTTGCCGCCGGTGCCGCTCGAGATTTCGGGCCGGCATCTCGCCAATGGCTGCCTGATGTTGCGCCTGGAGAAGGGATCGTGGCGATGAGTCCGGAAGAACAGCAAACGCGCGCGACCGACGATGCGGCGGCGGCGCCGACATCCCCGCCGGAGCCGACCGGGGCGGTCAAGCCGGGATCGGCCGATCTTGGCGTGACGATCCCGGATGACGCGCTGATCCTGATCACAACGCGCAATTTGGTGCTGTTTCCGGGAACCGTGCTGCCGATGACGCTCGGCCGCCAGCGCTCGGTCGTCGCGGCGCAGACCGCGATCCGGCTCAGCCGTCCGGTCGGCCTGGTATTGCAGCGCGAGCCGAATGCCGACGACCCGCTGCCGGTCGACCTGCACCGGGTCGGCACCGAGGCCAACCTGCTGCGCTATGTGACCAGCCCCGACGGCAGCCACCACGTGATCTGCCAGGGCGAGCGGCGCTTTCGCATCACCGAGTTTCTCGACGGCTATCCGTTCTTCGTCGCCAAGGTCGAGCGGGTCGAGGAGCCCGAGGAGCAGAGCACGGAAATCGACGCCCGGCTGTTGAACCTGCGCAACCAGGCGCTCGAAGTCCTGCAATTGCTGCCGCAGATCCCGGCCGAGCTGGTCAACGCGGTGCAGGGCGTGACGACGGCGCCGGCGCTCGCCGATCTGATCGCCAGCTTTATGGACATCACCGCCGCCCAGAAGCAGGAGATCCTCGAAACCTTCGCGATCGAGCGCCGTCTCGAACGCCTGTCGGAGCTGCTGTCGTATCGGCTCGAAGTGCTGCGGCTGTCGCGCCAGATCAGCGACCGGACCAAGGAGACGATCGACGACCGCCAGCGCGAGTTCCTGTTGCGCGAGCAGCTAAAAACGATCCAGAAGGAATTGGGCGAGGGCGACGACGCCAAGAGCCAGGAAATCGCCGAACTGCGCCAGAAGATCGACGACGCCAGGATGCCGCCCGAGGTCGAAACGCACGCCAAGAAGGAGGTGGCGCGGCTCGAACGCATGCCCGAGCAGGCCGGCGAATACTCGATGGCGCGGACCTATCTCGAATGGCTGATCGAATTGCCGTGGGCGGCCGAGGACGAGCCGCCGATCGACATCGCCGAAGCGCGCCGCACCCTCGACGAGGACCATTACGGACTGCGCAGGATCAAGCGGCGGATTCTCGAATTCCTCGCGATCCACAAGCTCAACCCGAACGGCCGCAGCCCGATCCTGTGCTTTGTCGGGCCGCCCGGGGTCGGCAAAACCTCGCTCGGCCAGAGCATCGCGCGCGCCACGGGGCGCAAATTCGTCCGGGTCAGCCTCGGCGGCACCCATGACGAAGCCGAGATCCGCGGCCACCGCCGCACCTATATCGGCGCGCTGCCCGGCAACATCCTGCAAGGCATCCGCCGCGCCGGCAGCCGGCAATGCGTGATGATGCTCGACGAGATCGACAAATTAGGCCGCAGCAACCAGGGCGACCCCGCCTCGGCCTTGCTCGAAGTGCTCGACCCCGAGCAGAATTCGACCTTCCGCGACAATTATCTCGGCGTGCCGTTCGACCTCTCGCGGGTCATGTTCATCACAACGGCGAACGTACTCGACAGCATTCCCGGACCGCTGCGCGACCGGATGGAGGTCATCGACCTGCCGGGCTACACCGAGGATGAAAAGTTCGAGATCGCCCGCCGCTACCTGGTCGGCCGCCAGATCGCCCTCAACGGGCTGACCGCCGAGCAGGCCGAAATCAGCGACGACGCCCTCCACTCGATCATCCGCGACTACACGCGCGAAGCCGGGGTGCGCAATCTCGAGCGCGAGATCGGCACCGCGTTGCGCGGCGCCGCGATGAAGATCGCCGAGGGCACCGCGAGCGCGGTCCGCATCGCCGCCGAGGACCTGCACGGGGTCCTCGGCGCCCGCAAGTTCGAGAGCGACGTCGCGATGCGCACCAGCATCCCCGGCGTCGCGACCGGGCTCGCCTGGACCCCGGTCGGCGGCGACATCCTGTTCATCGAGGCCGCCCGCATCCCCGGCAAAGGCGCGCTGATCCTGACCGGACAGCTCGGCGATGTCATGAAGGAGAGCGTTCAGGCGGCATTGTCGCTGGTCAAGGGCAAGGCCGCGAGCCTCGGTCTCGATACCAAGCTGTTCGACAATAGCGACATCCACATCCACGTCCCGGCCGGCGCGATCCCGAAGGACGGCCCCTCCGCCGGCGTCGCGATGTTCACCGCGCTGGTGTCGCTGCTGACCGGCCGCACCGTCAGGAGCGACACCGCGATGACCGGCGAGATCAGCCTGCGCGGCCTCGTCCTGCCGGTCGGCGGCATCAAGGAAAAAGTCGTCGCGGCGGCGCGCGCCGGGCTCGCCACGGTGATCCTGCCGGCGCGCAACCAGAAGGATCACGAGGACATCCCCGAGGCGGCGCGCAACGCGCTGCGCTTCATCTGGGCCGAGCGGGTCGAGGATGTTATCGCGGCGGCGCTCGAACCGGCCGCCGCGGGCGCCGCGCCGGCGCTCGAATCGGCGGCGAACTGAGCCGCACGCACAGTGTCATCCCGGCGTAGGCCGGGATCCACCGTTCAGCCCGCTCGTTTCGTCCGGCACGGGCACGATCGCGGCGGTTCGGCACGCGCCCCACCGTGGATCCCGGCCTTCGCCGGGATGACAAAAGTGATGTTACCGGCAATCCGCGTCGCGGCCGGCAATCCGGCAGCGGGCGAGGACGGCGTCGTCGGGCGAATAAAAGATGCCGTCCCAGCCGCCGGCCGACCGCTCCATGATCAAATAGCCGAACTGCGCGCTTGCAAAGCCCCGGCGCACCGTCGCGCCGTCGATTTCGGCGCCAACCAGCGGATCGCGGCCGAGCGGCAGCAGCTTGTCGCCGCCGGTGCCGACGATCAACTGGGCCGGCCGCTCGGGCCCGAAATCATAGAGGATGAAATCGTGCAGATGGCCGGACAGCACGAGATCGAGGGCGGGCGGGATAAGCCCGCGGATCGCTCCCTGCAAGGTCAAATTGGTGGTCAGGCCGCTCAGGTCGCCCTGCGCCGTCGCCCAGACCGGGCGGTGCGTCAGCAGCCAGGAACGCGGCGGCGCGCTCGCCAGAAACGGCGCGAACTGGCCGGCATAGAAGGCGACCTTCTCCGGCGGGGCGAGGAAATCGTCGGCGTCGGCGCTGTCGAACAGCAATAGTTCGAGCCCGCCGAGCGACAGAAGGTAGGGCTCGGTGCGGTCGACGCAATCGGCGCGTGCCGGGTAGGGATCAAGGAGGCGGAACCAGCCCTTGCCGCCGCGCCGGCACAATTCGTGATTGCCGCGCACCATGACCCAGGGAGCGGCGGCCAAAAGCGCCGCCGCCGGGTCGAAGAAATCGGCCTGCCAGGTCGGCCAATTATCGCCGTGCGGGCTGCCGGCGCATCCGGTGCGGTCCGGGGGGCAGGCGCGCTCGCGGTAGTAATAATCGCCGACATGGATCACCAGGTCGGGCCGCTTCGCGGCCGCCGCCCGGGCGATCGCGGCAAATGGCCAGGCGACGGGGTCGTGGCAATCCTGCACGTTGCGGGCGTCGATCCGGCAGCCGGTATCGCCGATCACCGCGATCCGCCGCACACTCGCGGGAAGGGTCGGCAACGCGGCTCCGGCAATGGCGAGGCGGGCGGTTGCTGCCAGGACCCGCGCCTCGCAGACCTGCACCGGGAAAGCGCCGTCCGGCATGCCGCGCGGCGCCATCGCGACGGCGGCACCATCGGCCGTCACCGGCGGACAGGCGGCGTCGGGCGCGATCACGGCGCGAACCGAGAGGGCGCCGTCAGCGGCGAACTCGACCCATTGCCGCGCCGGCTCGGCGCCAGCGGCGCCGGCGCTCACCGCCAAACACAACAGGAAAGCGCAGAATCGAACGATCATTTCGTGCCATTCATCCGCTTTGCTGGCTCCAGCGTCTCGGACGAACGACGGGTGCGTTCTTCGAGACGCCCGCTGCCGAGACGCCCGCTGCGCGGGCTCCTCGGAGCTTGTGAATAAACCCAAGCGACCCCAAACAGACCGGCTGCAATATCATCGCGCGTCCTTCGAGACGGCGCTCCGCGCCTCCTCAGGATGAGGATATGTCTTTGATGGCATTAAGAAAGAACCTCATCCTGAGGAGCGTCCCCTGAATTCGTCAGGGGACGCGTCTCGAAGGACGCACTGTTTCCTCGCAACAGCAACCCGCCAGCGGGAGCGGGCGCCTTCGCGCTACTTCGCCGCGACGGCGTGAACCCGCGCCCCACCGCGGAAATGCGGCATGACTTCCTCGGCGATGATGTGGAACTGCTCGACCATCAGGTCCTTCGGCGTCGTCAGCGGGGAGCCGAAATTGACGTGCTCCATGCCGGGATATTTCTCCTCGATGCTCTTGAAGAAGGCGACCAGATCATCGGGCGTGCCGGCGAACCACGAACCGAGCTTCATGAAATGCTCGACCTTTGGCACTCCGGCCGCGTCCCAGCCGCCGCGCCGCGCCACCGCCGCGATCTGTTCGGGGGTCAGCCCCGGCACGAACCCGAGCGGCGCAAACATCTTGACGTGCTCTTCATAGATCGGGGTCAGCCGCCGCACCGCCTCTTCGCGGGTCCGGGCGACGAGCCCGTGGATGCCGAGCATCAAATTCTCGCCGAGCTTCAAATCCTTGCCGGCGCGCGCCGCGGCGTCCTTGTAGCCCTGGATCGGGCCGGCCTGCATCGTCGCGGCGCCGCCGCCGATCGCGCCCTTGATGTTGTGCTTGACCATGAAGTCGAGGCCGCGCGGGCTGGCGCTGACGATCGGCTGCCAGCATTCGACCGGCATGTTTACGGGGCGCGGCACCAGGCTCAGCTCCTTCAGCTGATAGCCGCGATACGGCACCTCCGGCGGCAACGTGTAATGCTTGCCCTTATGCGAAAAGCTCTCGTTGTTGAACGCCTTGAACAGGATCTCGACCTGCTCCTCGAACAATTCGCGGTTGGCGTCCTGGTCGAGCATTGGCGAGCCGAAGGTCTCGACCTCGCGGCTGTGATAGCCGCGCCCGACGCCGAACACGGTGCGGCCCTTGGTCAGGATGTCGGCGGTCGCGAAATCCTCGGCCATGCGCAGCGGGTGCCACATCGGCGTGATGTTGAAGCCGCAGCCGATCTTGAGCCGCTTGGTGACATGCGCGAGGTGCACCGCGCACATCAGGATGTTGGGCAGAGCCTCGTAGCCCTCGTGCTGGAAATGGTGCTCGGCCATCCACAGCGTGTCATAGCCGAGCTGGTCCATGGTCTTGGCGATGGTCTCGGTCTTCTCGTAGACCGCGGCCAGCTGCTCGTTGGTGAAGCGCCGCTCGTTGGCCGGCGTCGCGTTCTGTCCATGGTCGGGGAAATCGATATGCCCGGCATAGACGGTGGCGAATTTGTTGATCATTGCAGTGTCCTTTCACCGAGATCTGTCATTGCGAGGAGCCGCCGGCGACGACGCAATCTCGATCGGGCGGCTCGCTGGCGACGAGATTGCTTCGCTGCGCTCGCAATGACAATCGGTAATGCTCAATCCATCAGCTTCCGGGTCAGGTAGGTGAACTCCAGCGCATGGCGGCGCGCCCGTTCCTGCAGGGTCGCCGCGGCGGAATGGCCGCCGTCGACATTCTCGTAATAGAGAAACGGCAGGGCCAGCGCCGCCATCTTCGCCGCCATCTTGCGGGCGTGGCCGGGGTGGACCCGGTCGTCCTTGGTCGAGGTGACAAAGAACGGCTCCGGGTAGCCGACGCCGGGCCGCAGATTGTGGTATGGCGAAATCCGGCGCAGGAACCCGGCCTCCTCGGGCAGGTCCGGGTCGCCGTATTCTGCCATCCACGACGCGCCGGCGAGCAGCTTGTGATAGCGCAGCATGTCGAGCAGCGGCACCTGGATCACGGCGGCGGCGAACAAATCAGGCCGCTGCGTCAGCACCGCGCCGATCAGCAGGCCGCCATTCGAGCCGCCCATCATGCCGAGCCGGCGTGGGCTCGTGATGCCGCGGCGGATCAGATCCTCGGCGACCGCGATAAAATCGTCGAACGCGCGCTGGCGCTCGGATTTCAGCGCGGCGCGATGCCATTCCGGGCCGAACTCGCCGCCGCCCCTGATATTGGCGACGACGTGGACCCCGCCTCTCTCGAGCCACTGCCGGCCGGTCACGCCGCCATAGGACGGGGTCAGCGACACCTGAAACCCGCCATAGCCATAGAGCAGGGTCGGCGCCGTTCCGTCGAAGCTCAGCGCCGTCGGGCGGATAATAAAATATGGCACCGCCGTGCCGTCCGTCGAATTCGCCTCGAACTGCTCAACCGAGCAATTTGCTGCATCGAAGCGCGCCGGCAGGGTTTTGACCGGGGTCGCGGCGCCTGAGGCCGGCTCGGCCAGAAACAGCGTGTTCGGGGTCAAAAATCCGGCGACATCGACGAACGCGCGGTCGTCATGGTCGCTTGCCGCGACAATGTGCACCGAGGCGTGCTCGGGCAGCGCCAGTGGGCTCGGCACCCACGCCCCCGCCGCGAAGCGATAGGCGAGGGCGCTGCCCTGGACGTTGCGATAGAGCGTCGCCAACAGCAGGTTTCGGGTCGTCGCGACATCCTCGATCGCCTCGCGCGGCCCGGGGGAAACGATCAGCACCGGCGCCGCGGTTTCGACGTCGGAGAGGCACGCGGCGAGATCGAGCGAGACCAGCGCGCCCGAAGGATGTTCCGCCCACGCTTCCTCTAATGAAAAGACAAGCTGGCCCGCGACAAAGCCGCGGAACGTCGAGCGCGCCGGCGCCGGCAGCCGGATCGGCGGCGTTTGGCCAAACCCGGCGGGGGCCAGCAGATAGCGCTCGCTGTCAAAGAAGCTGATTTGCCGGTTGATCAGCACGCCGCGCACCGTGCCATCCGGGTCGCGCAACACGCCGGCGCCGACGTTGACATCGTCGTGCGCGCCGCGAAAGAGTTCGGCGGCGGCGGCGAGCGGGTTGCCGCGGGACAGGATTTTCAGGATGAACGGATAGCCCGACGCGGTCAGCGTGCCCGGCCCCCACTCACGTCCGACGATCAGCGTGTCGCCGTCGAGCCACACCGCGCTCTGCTTGCCTTCGGGGAGGGAAAACCCGCCCTCGACAAAGCCCGGCGCGCTCAGATCGAACTCGCGCAATTCGGCCGCGTCCTTGCCGCCATCGGACAGCGAAATCAGGCACCGGCGATAATCCGGCGGCAGGCAGGTCGCGCCGTGAAACACCCAGTTGCGCGCCTCGGCGGCGGCGAGCGCGTCGACATCGAGCAGAACCCCCCACTCGGGCTCGGCGCTCGCGAACGAGGCGAGGCTCGTCGCTCGCCACAGCCCGCGGACATGCGTATCGTCCTGCCAGAAATTGGCGAGGCGATCCCCGAGAAAGCGCGGGTAGGGGATGCGGTCGGAAGCGGTAACGACCGCCAGCGCCTCGCGATACATCCGCCCATAGCGCGGATCGCCTTCGAGAAGCGCGAGGCTGCGCGCATTCTGCTCGCGCACCCACCCAAGCGCCGCCGCCCCCTCGACCTCCTCCAGCCACAGAAACGGATCGTCCGCCGTCATAAGCTGTTTCCGCCCCTCACCCCGACCCTCTCCCCGCCAGCGGGGAGAGGGAGAGCCGCGATACTTTGGGGAAATATCCTGCGATGGGTTTGCATGCTCTCTCGGCTGCGTTCCCTCGCCCCGTTTACGGGGAGAGGGACAGGGTGAGGGGCTGTTTACGCCTCGACCAGCACGTTGACGCCGCGCGCGGCGAGGGTGATCTCGCGCCAGGTCTCGTCGTCGATCGGCACGCCGTCCTGGAGGCGCTTGGCCCGGTTGGCGCGTTCTGGATCGCCCGGGATCAGCACCGGCTCGTCGGCGCGGCGCGGCGGCGAGGCGGTGATATACGCAGCCATCGCCGCAATTTCGTCCTTCATCCAGGCCTGGTCGACCAGCCGTGACGGGTCGATGACGATCATCAGCATGCCGTTGGTGACGCTTTCGGCGTCCTGGCGCTCGGGCCGCATCGTGCCGCTGCCGGTGACGGCGCCGGCCAGCATCTCGCAGATAAAGGCGAGCGCATAGCCCTTGTGCTCGCCGAACGTGATCAGCGAGCCGCGCGGACGCTTGTACATGACATTGGGGTCGCTGGTCGGGTTGCCGGCATCATCGAGCAGCGTGCCCTCGGCGATGGTCTCGCCCTTGTTGCGCGCGACCCGCACCTTGCCCATCGCGATGCGGCTCGTCGCCATGTCGGCGATGATCGGGCGTGCCGGCTCGGGGCCGGGCAGCGCGATGCAAAGCGGGTTGGTGCCGAACCGCCCGTCGCCGCCGCGCCACGGCGCGACCGCCGGGCGCTGATCGGTGATGTTGACGAAATGCAGCGACACGAGCCCGGCGCCGGCGCACATCTCGCCATAGGTTCCGACCCGGCCGATATGGTGCGCGTTGCGCAGCGCGACGACCGCGACCCCGTCGCGTTTGGCCCGCTCGATGCCGAGGAGGGTCGCGTTGCGGGCGACGATCTGGCCGTAGCCGCGCTCGCCGTCATAGACAATGATCGAGCCGCTGTCGCTGACGATGCGGCCGGGCTGGTTGGCCGCCGCCTTGCCGCCGGCGAGGTTGCGCAGATAGGACGGGATCATGCCGACCCCGTGACTGTCATGACCCTTCAGATTGGCTTCGACCAGGTGATCGCCGACGATCTGGGCCTCCTCCTCGCTGCTGCCGGCAGCGGCGAAAACCCGGCGCGCGATGCCGGTCAGCTTGGCGGTTTCGATCAGCGGCATCAGGGTTCTCCGTGTTCTTCTTGCCGCGCGGCGATGCGCAGCTGGTGTGACGGGTAGACGCCGAGGATTTTGACCTCGCGCGAAAAGAAGGCGAGTTCCTCGAGGGCTAATTTCAATGGCCGGTCGTCCGGGTGGGCCTCGACATCGGCGTAGAACTGGGTCGCCGAGAATTGGCCGCCGACCATGTAGCTTTCGAGCTTGGTCATGTTGACGCCGTTGGTCGCAAAGCCGCCCAGCGCCTTGTAGAGCGCAGCCGGCACGTTGCGCACGTTGAATACGAAGGTCGTGACCGTGGGGCCGCCGCGGGGCGCGCGGCGCGGCTCGCGCGACATGATTAGGAACCGGGTCGTGTTGTGCTCGGCGTCCTCGATGTTCCGCGCCAAGGACACGAGGCCATAAATGTCGCCGGCGAGTTCGGAGGCGATCGCCGCGATCGTCGGGTCGCCCAATTCCTTGATCTCGGCGGCGCTCCCCGCCGTGTCGGCGCGCACCACCGGCTGGAGGCCATGCGCGCGGATGAAATTACGGCACTGCGACAGCGCATGGACATGGCTGCGGACGGTGCGCACGCGGTCGAGCGTCGCGCCGGGCAGAGCGAGCAAATGGTGCTCGACCCGCTCGAAATGCTCGCCGATGATGAAGAGGCCCGAATCCGGCATCAGATGGTGGATGTCGGCGACCCGGCCGGCGACCGAGTTCTCGATCGGCAGCATCGCGAGCCCCGCCCGCCCCTCGCGTACCGCGGCGAAGGCGTCCTCGAAAGCAGCGCACGGCAGCGTCGTCATCGCCGGGAAAACGCGGCGGCACGCAAGGTCGGAATAGGCGCCCGGCTCCCCTTGAAAGGCGATGGTGGAGTCCGGGTTGGTCTTTTCAGTCATTCCCATATTCCGAACTTATGCCTGAAGCCCTGTCGTCCCGGCGAAAGCCGGGACCCATTTTTCAACCGGCTCGGACGCTGATCCATGGGTCCCGGCTTTCGCCGGGACGACAATAAACAATGCAAAAGGCTTCGCCTCTGAACATTGCATCAGTGTCCCATTAGAACTCGGGCGCGGGCGAGGTCGGCCGGGGTGTCGACCTGGATGCCGAGCTGGGCCGGGTCGATCAGGCTTACCCAGATGCTCATCCCGGCTTCGAGCGCGCGCAACTGTTCGAGCCGCTCGCGTTGTTCGAGGATGCCGCGCGGCAGGGTCACGAAGCGGTCGAGGGCGGCGCGGCGATAGGCGTAAAGCCCGACATGCTCGTAATGCGGCCCCTCGCCCCACGGCACCGGCGCCTTGCTGAAATAGAGCGCGCGCGCCGGTCGGGCCGGGTCGGCAAAACCGGCGGCGACCTTGTTGACGCTGGTTTCGTGGAGCGCGGCGGGGTCGGCGATCGCGGCGGCCAGCGTCGCGATGTCGGCGTCGGTTTCGGCGAGCGTCGCGAGCGCGACCCGGATCGCCATGGGATCGAGCATCGGCATGTCGCCCTGCACGTTGACGACGGCGTCGTGGAGGCGGCCAGGGTCGAGACGGCTCAGCGCGGCGTGGATGCGGTCGGAGCCGGTCGGCAACGCCGGATCGGTCAAGACGGCGCGGCCGCCGGCCCGTTCGATCGCATCGGCGATGGCCTGGTCGCCGCAGGCGACGACGACCGGGCCGATTCCCGCGGCGACGGCGCGGCGCCAGACATGCACGATCATCGGCGCGCCGGCGATCTCGGCCAGCGGCTTGTCGGGCAGCCGCGTCGCCGCCAGCCGGGCGGGGATCACGACGATCGGGTGGCGGATCGGGGGTTCGGCAGGCACGGCGGTCGGGAAGCCTATGATCGGAGCAATCCGGCAGCGACAACATGCCCGGTTCGCTTGCTCGCCGAAAGCGCGATAATTTGTTTGAGTTGATGCTCGGAATCAGATTGTCTGCCGCCCGAAGCACCGGCCGACGCCGCAATCGAAAAGGACGCCGATGTCGTCTTTCGAATGGAACAAGATCATCGCGGCGGTGCTGACGGCGATGATCGTCGCGATGGCCGCGGGTATCCTGTCGAGCGAGATCGTCCGCCCGAAGCGCCTCGATCATGCCGTCTACCTGCCGCCGGGCGCCGAAGGCGGTGCGCCGGCCGCAGGCCATGCGGGGCCCGCCCAGGCTGCATCGATCGAACCGATCGAGCCGGCGATGGCCAAGGCCGATCCCGCCAAGGGCCAGGCTCTGTCCAAACCGTGCCTGCAATGTCACACCTTCGAGAAGGGCGGCGCCAACAAGATCGGCCCCAACCTGTTCGGCAACGCCGATGCCAGTATCGCCAGCGTGCCGAATTACCAGTTCTCCCAGGCGCTCCTCACCAAGAAGGGCGAGAAGTGGGACCCCGACAAGCTGAACATATGGCTGTTCAAGCCGCAGGAATTCGCCAAGGGGACCAAGATGAGCTTTCCGGGACTGCCCAAGGTGCAGGACCGCGCCGATGTCGTCCTCTATCTGCAATCCTTGAAATAGGAGGAAAATGGTCGAGCTCGATCGGTTTCTCGCGCTCGCGGTCGCCCTCGCCGACGCGGCCGGAGATGCGATCCGCCCCCATTTCCGCCAGCCTCTCGCGGTCGACGACAAGCCTGATCTGTCGCCGGTCACGGCGGCCGACCGCGCCGCCGAAGCGGCGATGCGGCGGCTGATCGGCGAGCGCTTCCCGGACCACGGCATCATCGGCGAGGAATTCGGGGGCGAGCGCGAGGGCGCCGATTTCGTCTGGGTGCTCGACCCGATCGACGGCACCAAATCCTTCATCTCGGGCGTGCCGCTGTTCGGCACGCTGATCGCGCTGGCCTTCGAGGGGCGGCCCGTTGTCGGCATCATCGACCAGCCGATCTCGCGCGAGCGCTGGATCGGCGTCCACGGACGGCCGACAACGCTTAACGGCGCGACGATACGCTGCCGTCCCTGCGCCGCGCTGGCCGGGGCGAGCGTTTTTGCCACCAGCCCGGATATGTTCCGCGGCGACGATTCGGCCGCCTTTGCCCGGGTCGCCGGCGCCGCCAAGCTGGTGCGCTTCGGCGCCGATTGCTATGCCTATGGCCTGTTGGCGCACGGGTTTATCGACGTCGTGATCGAGGCGAGCCTCAAACCATACGATTTCAGCGCGATGGCGCCGATCGTCGAGGGCGCCGGCGGGGTCGCGAGCGATTGGCGCGGCGCAGCGCTGACCGTCGCCTCCGACGGCCGTGTCCTGGTGGCCGGAGACCGGCGCGCGCACGAAGAGGCGCTCGCGTTGTTAGCCCGGTGAAAGAGTGTAAAAGGGCAGATCGGCACATCTGGGTGCGCTGGAAGGCCCTGCCGCGGGGCTCCCTCGGCATCTCAGCATGAGGTGAGCTTTTGATAAAATTAAGGATCAATCTCATCCCACAGATTTTGAGGGGCGCGACCCGCATCGTGTCGGGCGCCGCTTTCGGATTTGTGCTGTCGCTGGCCGCGATCGCCGGGGCCGAGGCTGCCGGCAGCCATGGCCTGTCGCTGTTCGGCGAACTGAAATACGGACCCGACTTCAAGCATTTCGCCTATGTCAACCCCAACGCGCCGAAGGGGGGGACGATGCGCTTTGCGGCGATCGGCACCTACGACAACCTCAACCCCTACATCATCAAGGGCGTCGCCGCGGCTGGCATCGGACAGATATTCGACACCTTGATGCTCAGCTCGGAGGACGAGCCGGGCAGCGAATACGGGCTCGTCGCCGAAAGCGTCGAACTCGCGCCGGACAAGCTCTCGGTGCTGTACACGCTGCGGCAATCGGCGCGCTTTCACGACGGGTCGCCGATGACGCCGCAGGATGTCGTGTGGACCTTCAATACGCTGCGCGACAAGGGCCAGCCGATGTACCGGTCCTATTACGGCGACGTGACCGAAATCGCGCGGGAAGGCGAGCGAGGCGTCCGCTTCCGCTTCAAATCCGCCGATAATCGCGAATTACCGCAAATCCTCGGGCAGATGCCGGTGCTGTCGAAAAAATATTGGGAAGAGCGCGATTTCACCAAGACCACGCTCGATCCGCCGCTCGGCAGCGGCCCCTACAGAATCGAATCGTTCGACCCCGGCCGCTCGATCACCTATCGGCGGGTGACCGATTACTGGGGCGCCGAGGTGCCTGTCAAGAAAGGCCGCAACAACGTCGATTTGATTCGCTACGATTATTATCGCGACACGACGATCGCGCTCGAAGCGTTGAAGGCCGGGCAATACGATATTCGTTTGGAGAACTCGTCGAAAGCCTGGGCGACCTCCTACGACAGTCCCGCGTTGCGTCAGGGTCTCCTGAAGAAGGAGGAGATCCAGAACGAGTTGCCGCGGGGGATGCAGGGTTTCGGCTACAATTTGCGCCGCCCCCTGTTCCAGGACGCGCGCGTGCGAGAGGCGCTGGCCTATGCCTTCGATTTCGACTGGTCGAACAAGAACTTGTTCTACGGGCTCTATGCGCGCACGCGCAGCTATTTCGACAATTCCGAGCTCGCCGCGACCGGAGTGCCCAAAGGCGACGAATTGCAGATCCTGGAGGCGTTTCGCGGCAAGATTCCGGATCAAATCTTCACCAAGGAGTACAACCCGCCCAAATATGACGGTTCCGGGAATATCCGCGACGGCCTGCGCGAGGCGATCAAGCTGCTGACGGAAGCGGGGTGGAGCTTCAAGAACGAAAAGCTCGTCAACGACAAGACCGGTCAGCCCTTCGAATTTGAGATATTGCTCCAGCAGCCCGAGTTTGAGCGAATCGTGCTGCCGCTGGTGCGCAACCTCGAACGCATGGGGATCGTCGCGCGGGTCCGGACGGTCGATACGAGCCAATACCAGAAGCGAATGGACACCTTCGACTTCGACATGGCGGTGGTGTCTTTCGGGCAGTCGCTGTCACCGGGCAACGAGCAGCGCGACTATTGGGGGTCGCAGGCGGCCGGCGAAGAGGGCAGCCGCAATCTTCTCGGGATCAAGCATCCGGTAATCGACGAACTGGTCGAGGCGCTGATCAAGGCGCCCGACCGCGCCGGCCTGATCGCCCGGACGCGCGCGCTCGACCGGGTGCTGCAATGGGGCTTCTACGTGATCCCGAACTTTCACACCTCGGTGTTTCGCGTGGCCTATTGGGACAAGTTCCGCCGTCCCGAAATCGCGCCCAAATACGGCATCGGCCTCGATGCCTGGTGGGTCGACCCGAAAGCCGAACAGACGATCGACGCGAAAAAGGGCGAGGGGAAGAAGTGAGCCGCTTCCCTCACCCTCCCCCGCCCTCCCGCGCGCCACCCCCACCCAACCCTCCCCCGCTTGCGGGGGAGGGCTTTGCAGATGCAGCGCCCGATGATCTCCCTCCCCCGCTTTGCCCCCACCCTTCCCTCCCCCGCAAGCGGGGGCGGGTTAGGGCGGGGGCGGGGGCGGGGGAGGGTTGGGGTGGGGGCGTCGCGGCGACGCCGAGCCGGCTGCTGGCATGATCGCCTATGCGATCCGGCGGATCCTGTTGATGGTGCCGACTTTGCTCGCGATCATGGTGGTCAACTTCTTTATCGTTCAGGCGGCGCCGGGCGGCCCGGTCGAGCAGATGATCTCGAAACTGGCGGGCAACGAGGTCAGCGCCACCCAGCGCGTCACCGGCGGCGCCGGAGAGCTGGCCCCCGGTGCGGCCCCGTCCGCCGCCGACAGCAGCGGCGGGAGCCGTTATCGCGGTTCGCGCGGGCTCGATCCCGCCTTCATCAAGGAACTTGAAAAACAATACGGCTTCGACAAGCCGCCGTTCGAGCGCTTCCTGTTGATGATGAAGAACTATCTGACCTTCGATTTCGGCAACAGTTTTTTTCGCGACCGCCGCGTCGTCGATCTGATCCTCGACAAACTTCCGGTGTCTATCTCGATCGGGCTGTGGACGACGCTGATCGTCTACCTGGTATCGATCCCGCTCGGCATCAGGAAGGCGGTGCGCGACGGCAGCCGCTTCGACGTGTGGACCAGCGGGGTGATCATCGTCGGCAATGCCGTGCCGGGCTTTCTGTTCGCGGTCCTGCTGATCGTGCTGTTCGCCGGCGGCAGCTATCTGTCGATCTTTCCGTTGCGCGGCCTGACCAGCGACAATTGGGCTTCGCTCGACTGGCCGCACCGGGCGCTCGATTATTTCTGGCACATGGCGTTGCCGATCGCGGCCCTGATTATCGGCGGGTTCGCGACGCTGACGATGCTGACCAAGAACTCGTTCCTCGACGAGATCAACAAGCAGTACGTGCTGACCGCGCGCGCCAAGGGGCTGACCGAACGCCGGGTGCTCTATGGCCACGTCTTCCGCAACGCGATGCTGCTGGTCGTCGCCGGGTTTCCCGCCGCCTTTATCGGCATCCTGTTCACCGGCTCCCTGCTGATCGAGGTCATCTTCTCGCTTGACGGGCTGGGGCTCCTCGGCTTCGAGGCGGCGATCAACCGCGACTACCCGATCATGTTCGGCACGCTCTATGTATTCACGCTGATCGGGCTGGTGCTGAAGCTGGTCAGCGACCTGACCTACATGATGATCGACCCGCGCATCGACTTCGAACGCCGCGCTGCCTGAGATGGGCAGTTGGCCTGAGATGGGCGGTTGGCCTGAGGTGCTTTGACCCGGCGCGCGCGTCGCCGCACAATGCCGTCGAAATTACTGGCTGATTCTCCGATGGAAAACGCCGCCCCATGAAATACGTCGAGCGCGTGCTGCAGCCCGGCGAAACGGTGGTCTACGCCACCAGCCTGCACTGGCTGATCTATCTGAAGGCGATCCTGCTGCTGATCGTCGCGTTGCTGTGCCTGATCGCCGCGGCGTCCTTCACCGAGCCGATCGTGGTGATCGCGCTGAAGGTCGGCGCTGCCCTGTTTGGCGTCCTTGGCCTCGTCTCGGTAGTGAGCGCCCTGATTCAGCGCGCGACGACCGAACTCGCCGTGACCGATCGCCGGGTGATCTACAAGACCGGCATTTTCCAGCGGCACACGATGGAGATGAACCGCTCGAAGGTCGAGACCGTCGGCGTCGACCAGTCGATCCTCGGCCGGCTGCTGGACTACGGCACGGTCATCGTGCGCGGCACCGGCGGCAGCTTCGAGCCGATCCGCTATATCGGCGAGCCGTTGACCTTCCGGAGCCATATCACGGCGGGTTGAATGCCGCGATCTCGCACAGCTGCGACGGTTCCAGGTCGGGCCGCACCCCCCCCGGCGGGGCCTGGCGCGTCGCTGTCGGTCGGCTTGAGCGCGGTTATCGTCGCGGCCAGCGTGCAGGAAGCCCGGGTGCTGACGATACGGTTGCCCGCCGGCCGGGCTCCGGGAAGCGGCGGCGGCCCGGCGGAGGCGGTCGAGGCGCTGCCCTCGGGACCGCTCGAAGCCGAACACCGCACGCTCGAAATCGGGTTGCGCGCCTGGGTCGAGCGCCAGACCAACGAGCGCCTCGGCTATGTCGAGCAGCTCTACACCTTTGGCGACCGCGACCGGGCCCTGGGCGAGGGAGCCTTGGGCGAGGGAGCCTTGGGCGACGGGGCGCTCCCGCTGCCGGCGCTTGTGGTCGCCTATCTCGCGCTGGTCCGCGAGGCGCGGCCCGCCATGCCTGACGCGGAGCTTGGCCTGAGGGTCCTTGCGCAAGGCGCCGGCGCGCCCGATGCGGAATGGCAGAGCTGGTACCGCTTTGTCCCGTGGGAGGATTGGCGCGGCGGCAAGCCCCCGTTGCTCGGCCCGATCGAGGCCGCGCTCGAACGCTGGGCGGGGCATTCGGTCGGCGATGCCGAGCGGCGGCTGCGCCGGGAGCGGCTCGGGCTCGCCTTCGGCCTCTCGGGCGCGGCCTGGAACGAGGAACTTGTCCTCGAACGCTATGAGCTCCTCTACGAAGCCGGGTTCGTCGCCGAGGCGGCGCGCGATCTCGGCCGGTCCACCGATGGCGTCACGGTCGACGAAATCGGCGCCGGCAAGGCGATGGCGCTCGATCATCGTCGCATCCTGGCGACCGCGATCGGCCGGCTGCGCGGCAAGATCAAGTACCGCCCGGTGGTCTTCGAGCTGATGCCGCCGGCCTTTACGCTGCTGCAATTGCAGCGCACGGTCGAGGCGCTGGGCGGGGTGCGGCTGCACAAGCAGAATTTCCGCCGCCTTATCGAGCAGCAGGGCCTGGTCGAGGAGACCGGCGAGGTCAGCGCTGCGACCGGCGGCCGCCCGGCCCGGCTCGTCCGCTTCCGCCGCGAGGTGCTGCTCGAACGCCCCGCCCCCGGTCTGCGCATGCGCGCCGGCCGCCGCGCGACCGCCGGGTGACCCCGTCCGCCCTAAACGGCCGCGACGATATCCGTCCGCGCGAAATCGGCGCCCTTGAACAGCAGCTTTTCGCCGGTCGCTTTCGCCAGCGCGTAGGCGAAACAGTCGCCGATGTTGAGCGCGGCCGGGTGCCGGCCTTTGCCGAACCGGCGGAACGCTTCGACCGCGATTTCCGCTTGCTCCGGGGTCACGCTCACGATGTCCGCGCCGGTCAGCCGAAAGAAGCGGTCGAGCCGCTCGCGGCCAACCTCACGCTTGCGCCCTTCGATAACAAACGAGGCCTCGACGCGACTGACGGCCGATACGAGACGGGAGGCGGCATCATCAATCAACCGGCTGAACTGATCGCGCTCGGGCTCATCGAACAGGATGGCGACAATCACCGACGTATCGATGACCATCACCACATGCCGTTTTCATCGTAGCCGATAATCTCGTCCGGCGAGCGCGTGTCGAAATCCGGCAGAGCGGCACATTCCAACCCTAGCGCGTTCAATTGATCGGCGAGGCTTTTTCTCGGCCGCCCCCGACGCAACCGCTCGCGCTCCAAGCGTTCCGCGAGCGCCGTGCGCACCGCCTCAGTCAGGCTCTCGCCGGTCAGCCGCGCGACCTCGCGCGCCAGCCGGTCCGTTTCGGGATCTTTCAGACTGAGCGCCATCGGAAGATTTGCTTCCCGTTATAGAAACGAAGCCGTTTTCTACTATCGCACTTATGTCGCGATTTCAAGTCACGGCCCACCGCGCGACGGGCTGATCGTGGGACCGGTCTGCCATGCGTAATCGAACCGTCACACGGGGGTTGACCCGGCGCGATTTGAACCTTATTCTCATATTCAGCATAAGAGCTGCTGCCGGACGGGTCGCCGTCCGGCTTTTCCCGGGCATTTGAAATGCTCAGTTGGAGCATTAGTGGAGGGCCCCGCCCGTGCTTGAGACCATCACCCCCCGTTCCGCGTCCCCCTTCCCGCTGCCCGAACTCTATAGCCGGGTCGAGCGCCATATTCCGCGCATCGAGTGGCCGCTGCTCGCCGAGGACATCGCCGCGATCCTCAAGCTGAAGCGCGAGAAGAACGCGGTCATCCTGGCGCATAATTACCAGACCCCCGACATCTTCCACACCGTCGGCGACATCGTCGGCGACAGCTTGGCGCTGGCCCGCGAGGCGGCGCGCACCGATGCCGACGTGATCGTGCTCGCCGGGGTCCACTTCATGGCCGAAACGGCGAAGCTCCTGAACCCCGGCAAGACCGTGCTGATCCCCGATACGCGCGCCGGCTGCTCGCTCGCGGAATCGATCACCGCGGCCGACGTGCGGCTGATGCGGGCCCGCTATCCCGGCGTCCCGATCGTGACCTATGTCAACACTTCGGCCGCGGTGAAGGCCGAATCCGACATCTGCTGCACCTCGGGCAACGCCAAGAAGATCGTCGAGGGGCTCGGCGTTCCCAAGGTCATCATGATCCCGGACGAGTACCTCGCCCTAAACATCGCGGCCCAGACCCATGTCGAGATCATCGCCTGGAAGGGCCATTGCGAGGTGCATGAGCGGTTCACCCCCGAGGATATCCGCAGCCTGCGCGAGAGCCATCCCGGGGTTGTCGTGCTGGCCCATCCCGAATGCCCGCCCGACGTTGTCGCCGAGGCCGATTTCGCCGGCTCGACCGCGGCGATGGCCGATTATGTCGGAACGAAGCGCCCGCCGCGGGTCGTGCTGCTGACCGAATGCTCGATGAGCGACAACGTCGCGTTGCAATACCCCGATCTCGAATTCGTGCGGCCGTGCAATTTGTGCCCGCACATGAAGCGGATCACGCTGAAGAACATCCGCCACGCGCTCGAAACGATGACCCACGAAGTGACTGTGGCGCCTGAAATCGCCGGCCGGGCGCGCCTCGCCGTCGAGCGCATGCTGGCGATCAGCTGAACGGGTTCTCGGCTGATCCAGACGCGCGGACGGGCGATGGTGCGTCCTTCGAGACGGCGCGTCGCGCCTCCTCAGGATGAGGTTAAGCCTTTAATGCCACACACAAATCCTCCTCATCCTGAGGAGCGTCCCGCAGGGGCGCGTCTCGAAGGACGCACGGTGCCCGTGCAGCCGAGTGCGATCATCCACGCAAATGGGGTGAAGCGGTGATCCGCCTGCTGGTCGAGCCGATCGTCCGTGCCGCGCTGCTCGAAGACCTTGGGCGCGCCGGCGACATTACGACCGACGCGATCGTGCCGGCCGGCGCGACGGTCGCGGCGGTCATGGCGGCGCGCCAGCCCGGCATCGTCGCCGGGCTCGACGCCGGGCTCCTCGCCTTCGAGCTGCTCGATCCGAACCTCAACATCGAGCGGCTTTGCGCCGACGGGAGCCGCGTCGAGCGCGGCCAGGTGGTCGCCCGGATTACCGGCAACGCCCGGCCGGTCCTCGCCGCCGAGCGGACCGCGCTCAACCTCGTCTGCCGGCTCTCCGGCGTCGCCACCGCGACCCGCTCGCTGGTCGATGCGATCGCCGGGCACAAGGCGCGGGTCGTGTGCACCCGCAAGACGACGCCGGGATTGCGCATCCTCGAAAAAGAGGCGGTGCGGATGGGCGGCGGCGCCAATCACCGCTTCGGTCTCGACGACGCGATGCTGATCAAGGACAACCACATCGCGCTCGCCGGCGGGGTCGGGGCGGCGCTCGACCGGGCGCGCGCCCATGCCGGGCATCTGGTCAAGATCGAGCTCGAGGTCGATACGCTCGACCAGCTCGCCGAGGCGCTCGAACACGGCGTCGACGCGGTCTTGCTCGACAACATGGACCCGGCCACGTTGCGCCGCGCCGTCGCGATGGTCGCCGGCCGCGCCGTCACCGAAGCCTCCGGCCGCATCACCCGCGAGACCGCCCCCGACATCGCCGCCACCGGGGTCGATCTGATCTCGTCGGGCTGGATCACCCACAGCGCGCCCATCCTCGATCTCGGGCTCGACATCGCGTAGGATGCGTGCCCGCTTGCGCTCGCGGCCTGGCCGCCAGCACATTCCGGTTCGAACGCAGAGAGGCGCCGAGATGGCCGACGAACCCGAAAACCTTGTGCTCATCCACCTCCAGGGATTGCGCCACGAGATGGCGGTGCTGCTGGAACGCCAGGTGCGCGACCGCGAGCTCGTCTCGAAGCTCTACACCGAATTCATGAGCTTCCGCTCGGAGACGCGGCAGGAGTTTCGCGAGCTGAGGGCCGACGTGATCATGCTCGAAAACCAGATGCAGAACCGGCACAACGAGGTGTTGAGCATCACGCGGCGCCTCGACGCGCTCGGCGCGCCGCGCGACTGAGGCCACGCGACTGAGTTTGTGGCACCCGTCGGCCAAGCCTGCTTAGATAGCCCCTCCCGCGGCCCGACGGAGCGCTGGCCATGCCGATGCCGAATGCCGAACCGCACCGCTTGTCGGCGACGACGCTGGCCCGCCTGATCGACAGCGGCGACCTGACCGCCGAGGCGGTCGTGCGAAGCTGCCTCGACCGCATCCGCGAGCGCGAGCCGGTGGTGCGCGCCTGGACCCATCTCGATGCCGAGGCGGTGCTGGAAGCGGCCCGCGCCTCCGACAAAAGCGGCAAGGGCGGCGTCTTGAGAGGGGTGCCGTTCGGGGTCAAGGACATCTTCGACACCGCGGACATGCCGAGCGGCTACGGGTCGCCAATCTATACCGGATGCCGGCCGAATTTCGACGCGAGCGCGGTAGCGCTGCCGCGCGCCGCCGGCGCGATCCTGCTGGGCAAGACGGTCACGACCGAATTCGCCAACCGCCATCCCGGCCCGACCTCAAACCCGCACAACCCGGCATTCACCCCAGGCGGCTCGTCGAGCGGCTCGGCCGCTTCGGTCGCCGATTTCATGGTGCCGCTGGCAATCGGCACGCAGACCGGCGGTTCGGTGATCCGCCCGGCGGCCTATTGCGGAATCGTCGGGTTCAAGCCGAGCTTTGGCCTGTTTCCGCCGGCCGGTATGCACATGAACACCGACAGCCTCGACACGGTCGGCGCGATGGCCCGCTCGGTCGAGGACATCGCCCTCTTCCGCGCCGCGCTGATCGCGATCCCCTACGACCCGCCGGTTATGCCCGAGCGGCCGCCGCGCCTCGCGCTGTGCCGCACGCCGCACTGGGACCGCGCCCAGCCCGAGGGCAAGGCCGTGCTCGAAGCGGCGGCGGAGCGCCTGCGGGCCGCCGGGGCGCAGATCGTCGACAGCGAATTGCCGGCCGAGTGCGCCGACATTTCCGAGATCCAGCGGCGGCACAGCGCCTACGAGGCGCCCCGCAACCACGCCCCCGAACTGCATCGCCATGAGGCCCTGCTCAGCGACGATCTGCTCGCCAACGGCCGCATCGCCGCCGGCCGCAAGCTGAGCCTCGACGATTTCCGCACGGCACTGCGCCAGGCCGAGCGGGCCCGCGCCGCGGCGACAGAATGGGCCGGTGGGTTCGACGCGATCCTGACGCTGCCCGCTCCCGGCCAGGCGCCGAAGGGACTCGGCTCGACCGGCGATGCGATCTTCAACGGGTTATGGACGGTGCTCTACATGCCGTGCCTGACGCTGCCGGCCGGCGAGGGACCGGACGGGCTGCCGGTCGGCATCCAGCTGGTCGGCCGCCGTCATGACGACCGCCGGCTGCTCGATGTCGGGCTGTGGGTCGAGCGGCATTTGGGGACGCGGCAATGACCGCCCTGAATACGCTTTCCGCCGCCGCCGCTATCGCGCAGCTCGGCTCGGGGGCGCTAACCGCCGAGGCGCTGACCCGCGCCTGCCTCGACCGCGCCGCCGAGCGCCAGGACGTCAAGGCGTGGATCTGGCTCGACCCCGAGCAGGCATTGGCGCAGGCGCGCGCCGCCGACCGCGCCGGCCGGCCCGGCCTCCTCGCCGGGTTGCCGATCGGGGCGAAGGACATCATCGACACATCGGACATGCCGACCGGGCACGGCTCGCCGATCTATCGCGGCAACCGCCCGTTCGCCGACGCCGCGTGCATCGCGCTGCTGCGCATGGCCGGCGCCACAATCATGGGTAAGACGGTCACGACCGAATTCGCCAACCGTTTTCCGGGCGCCACCGTCAACCCGCACAACCCGGCGCACACCCCCGGCGGCTCGTCGAGCGGCTCGGCCGCCGCGGTCGCCGATTTTCAGGTGCCGGCCGCGCTCGGGACCCAAACCGGCGGCTCGGTGATCCGGCCCGCGGCATTCTGCGGCGTCGTCGGCTACAAGCCGAGCTTTGGCGAATTCGCCCGCGGCGGCATCAAGCTGCAATGCCACAACCTCGACACACTGGGAATCATCTGCCGCGGCCTCGACGACCTGCCGCCGTTGCGCGCCGCGATCCTCGCCGCACCGCCGCGGGCCATCGACCACGCCGCCGCCGCGCCGCGCATCGGGCTGTGCCGTACCCCGGCGTGGGAGCGCGCCGACGCGGCGACGCAGGCGCTGATCGAGCACAGCGCGTCAAGCCTCGCCGCCGCCGGCGCACGGGTCAGCGAAATTTCCTTCGCCCCCGAATTCGCCAACATCCTCGAACACCACCGCCGCATCTTCAATTACGAGGCAGCGCGCAACTACGCCTACGAATACGAGCAGCACAACGCGCTGGTCAGCCAGGTCCTGCGCGACACGGTGCTGACCCCGGGACGCGAGTTGCCGCACGCCGCCTATGTCGAGGCGCTCGAAACCGCCGAGGCGTTTCGCCGCCACATGGACGATATTTTCGCGAGTGTCGACGTGCTGCTGACCCCGAGCGCGGCAGGCGAGGCGCCGGTGGGGCTCGGCTCGACCGGCGACCCGAGCTTCAACTCGATCTGGACCCTGGCCTGGACCCCGTGCGTCACATTGCCGGCCGGCGCCGGCCCGAGCGGCCTGCCGCTCGGCGTCCAATTGGTCGGACCGCGCTTCGGCGACGAGGCGCTGTTCGACGCCGCCGCCTGGGTCGCAGCGCGGCTCTCTTAACAATGTCGTCCCGGCCTTCGCCCAAAGGCGCTAACAATTAACTGTCATTCCGGGGCCGCCGCGAAGGGGAACCCAGAATCCATAAACACCGGCCTCTGGAATATGGATTCCGGGTTCGCCGCTGCGCGGCGCCCCGGAATGACGGCGGGGCGGACGGTAGCGCCTTGGGCGAAGGCCGGGATGACTATAGTTATGCGAGTTCGAGGGTCAGCATTGCCTCGGCTGCCGCTTTTTGCAGCACCGCCAGGATCGCGTCGAATTGCGGGCCGAGCAGTTCCGCCGAGCGCGCCGCGTCGCGCCAGATTATGGCGACCGGCTCGCCGCTGTAGTCGCCCAGCGCATCCCACAGTGCGTCCGGGTTATTCCCGAAATACGATGGAAACTGGAACGCCTGGCCGAGCTGGCGGTAGATCGCGGCGGCATCGCCCAGAAGGGCGCCGTCGAGCACGCATTGTTTCATGTCGCTCAATTGGGCGCGCGAGCGCCCGCTCTCAAGTCATGGGTCATCACGGCACCGGGACGAAGCTGTTGTAGTGGTCGAGCGTGACGTAGAGGAGACCGTCATTCGAGAAAACCAGGCGTTTCGCGCCGCGGCTGCGGCAATCGGCGTCGAGATCCCCTTCGCGGTAGACCCGGCCGGGTGACGCGGGCAGCTTGGTCCCGAAATTATGAAAGACATCGCCGCCGATGACATGGCCCGGCCAGACGGCGCACAGCCCGCCGCCGTGCCAGCCTCGCCCCCGCGCCTCGACCTTGGTCACGTAGCGGGGCGGCAGACGGCGCGCGGCGCGCAGGCTCTGCACGGTCTCGACAAATCCGGCGACATCGCGCAACCCGACGCGCTGGGCGAAGGCCGGCAGGGCCGACGGGTCGGCCGCGCGCTGCGCCGCGACCGGTGCGCCGACGCCCCAGGCGACGAGCACAAACCAGCTTACGATCGCGATCCCCCGCACCATCGACCTCCCCGTCCTCGTATCTCCACTTGCCGCTCGCCGGGCGGCGC
>CAMATN010000049.1 GCA_945861155.1 Rhizobium sp. Q54 | reverse complement strand
GTGCTCCTCAGGATGAGGAATAATTATCTGTGACATCAAAGACTTCCTCATCCTGAGGAGGCCGCGAAGCGGGCGTCTCGAAGGACGCTCGACTGTCCGTCAGGCGCGATATTTGTCGATCGCCGCCTGGTCGAATTCGAGCCCGAGCCCGGGGTCGGTCGGCATCAAGAGGTCGCCGTCGACTGGCTGCGGCACGTCCTTCCACAGCGCGAAGAGGCGCGGCATGTATTCGACGGTCAGGCCGTTCGGCACCGCGCCGACCAGATGGATGTGGATCTCCGGCACGCCGTGGCTGACCACCGGCAGGTTGAACGCCTCCGCCATGCCGGCGATCTTGAGCCATGGGGTGATGCCGCCCGAGCGCACCTGGTCGATCATCACGATATCGACCGAGCGCGCCTCGACCATGTGGCGGAACGGCACGATGCCCCAGAGGTATTCGCCGCCGGCGACCGGGGTCGCCAGCGCCGCAGTTACCCGCGCCAGCCCGGCGTAATCGTCGTGCGTCGTCACGTCCTCGAGCCAAAAGAGGCCGACCCCGGCATCCTCGACCCGGCGGCCGATATCGATCGCCTGCTCGGGGCGCCAGCGCTGGTTGATGTCGCACATCAAATCCATGTCGGGGCCGCAGGCCTCGCGGATCAGCCTTGCCTGCTCGACCTCGCGCGCCGGCGAGGTAATGCCCGGCAGGCCGAGCTGCATCTTGGTCTGGCGGTAGCCTTTTTCCCGCAGCCGCCCGGCGGCGGTGACCGCCTCGTCGAGCTTCAACCCGCGCCGCAACGCGCCGCTGGCATAAGTCGGGATGCGGTCGCGCCCGCCGCCGAGCAGCTTCCACAGCGGCAGGCCGAGCGCCTTGCCCTTGATGTCCCACAGCGCCACATCGATCGCCGACATCGCCATCGTCAGGATGCCGCCCGGACCCGACGATCCGGCTGCGTCGCGCAATTTGCGCGCGACCGCCTCGATCCGCAGCGGGTCCTCGCCGAGCGCCAGCGCGCCGAGCGCGTCGATCGCCTGGCGCAGGGTGCGGGTCAGCGCGCCGCCGAAATAGGCCACCCCCAATCCCTCGATGCCATCGTCGGTGCGCAGCCGCAGCGTGACGATCGGGTTCTTGGCGTTGGGATTTTCCGAGAAGCCGGCGAGCGGCTCGTCATTCGGCAACAGCACGATATCGGTTTCCAGCGATGCGAGCTTCATGCGCGCGCCCTCCTGCGAACGGGTTCAACCAGTATCAGGCGATCTGGGTCAGGCAATCTGAAGTTTCTGAAAAATCGACAGCCGATGGTCGATGAAGTCGCGCGCTTGAATCGCCAATTCCGCCAGATTGTCCTCCTGGCTTTCGATCGTCTTGCCCTCTCTGAGCACCCGTTGCCCTTGCGGGCTGATGGTGTCCCAGGCGAATTGGGCCATTTCGTCCGCGCTTTGCCGCCCTTGCCGAGATGCGAGCAGGAACAGCTGGTGGAACCGGCCGGCGGCGACGCCGCCGCCGTTTACCGGGCTCGCCATGTGCAAGAGGTCGCTGCTGGTGCGCGCCCGGTCGAGGATGCGCAGGTTGAGCCGGTCGGTGTGCGCCTTGGCCCGAGCCTGCGCTGCCTCGTCCTGCACGACGACGAGATCGCCCTTGCCGGCGAGCACCATGATGGCTTCGTAGATTGTCGCAAGCCGCAGGCCGGCGCCGCTCAGCGATTGCTCGATCTCGCCGATCGTCTTGGGCGCGTGATCGGCGAGAATTTCGAGGATCGGGTCATAGACGGTCGGCGTCATGTCGCGCTTGCCGAGCGCGCCGGTAACATTGAGCGCAACCTCGCTGCGCACCCCGGTCAGCATGATTTTCAGCTGCTTCAGTGCCTCCACCTGATCGACGAGCGGCAGGCGCCGGGCGCCCTTGACCCAGAAATCGCGGCGGAATTGCGCATTGACGATGAAATCGCGCACCGTCTGCCGGAACACCGGATCCGTCAGCTCGGCGAGGAAACGATGCTGATCGGTCGTCAGGTTCAACGCGTCGACATGATCGAGGTAATGGGCCGAGCAGGCAAAGGTCAGTTTTGCCTCGCCCAGGCTTTCCGCCAAATCGGCAAAGCGCAGCGGGCGCCAGTGGTGGTTGAAGTATTCGTGCGCCACGTATTGCCGGTTTTGGTTTTTGACCTGACGCAGCCGTTCGATAAAACTGGGGTTGACGATGCCGTACACCGGGTTGAGCGCCATGAGTTTTTCGACGAACTCGAGCGCGGCATCGACCTTGCCGAGAAGCGGGCTTCCTGGCGGCGCCATGACCCGGCCGTGCTCGGAGAGCAGATGCTGCAATGGCCCGGTCGCCGCGAACCCGGGCAGCGTGTTGTAACTGATGTAGAGGACGCCGCCGACCTTCAGCTTGCGTCTGACGAAGTCGAGGATCGAGCGCTGGTTCTCGTCCGAGATCCAGCTATAGATGCCGTGCAGCGCGATGAAGTCGAAATCCGGTAGGTCCGCGCGGTTACAGAATTCGCCGAAGGACTGATCGAACAGTTGCGCGCCCGATCGCGCGCTTTCCGCGAGGGATTGGGCGAATGCCGCCTGCCCGGGATTGAAATCCGTGCCATACCAGCGAACGTCGGACGCGGCGGCGTGGATGTTGACGGTGACGCCCTGCCCGAAGCCGAGCTCGCACGCGGTCGCGATCGTCGGCGGCATCAGCGCCACGTTCAGGAACGGCATCGCCACCCGGAGCGGGTTCAGCTCGCCGTAATATCCATAGGTATACTCGATGTCGGCAATATAGCCGTCTGTCCAGTTATTCACTCGAATACTCTTCCTTCAAAAAACAGATGTTGATCAGCAGCCGATCTACCCGGTCTTGTCCTTGCCGTCTCAGGCGCGATATCGCGCCAGTATCGCCTCGTCGAATTCGAGGCCGAGACCGGGCGCGGTCGGCATTGCGAGTTCGCCGTTGTGCTGCTCCGGCACTTGCTTGAACAGCGGGCGCAGCCACGGCATGTATTCGACCGTCAGCCCGTTCGGAACCGCGCCGATCAGGTGGACATGGACCTCCGGGATCAAATGGCTGACCACCGGCAGGTTGAACGCCTCGGCCATGCCGGCGACCTTCAGCCATTGCGTGATGCCGCCAACCCGCACCAGATCGACCATCGGCACATCGACCGAGCGCGCCTCCATCATGTGGCGGAACGGTACGATGCCCCAGACATATTCGCCGCCGGCGACCGGGGTCGACAGCGCGTCGCTGACCCGGGCGAGGCCGGGATAATCGTCGGCCGTCGTCACGTCTTCGAGCCAGAACAGGCCGACCCCGGCATCTTCGACCCGGCGTCCGATATCCATCGCCTGCTCGGGACGCCAGCGCTGGTTGATGTCGCACATCAGCTTGATGTCGGGGCCGATCGCCTCGCGAATGAGGCGCATCCGTTCGACCTCGATGGCGGGCGTGGTCTCGCCGGGCAAGGCCAGCTGCGTCTTCATCTCGCGCCAGCCCCTGTCCTTCAGCGTCGCGGCGGCCTTGACCACCCGGTCGAGCGACAGGCCGCGCATCAAGGCGCCGCTCGCATAGGTCGGCACCCGGTCGCGCGCCCCGCCGAGCAGCTTCCACAATGGCAGGTCCACCGCCTTCGCCCGGATGTCCCACAGCGCGATGTCGAGCGCCGACAGCGCGAGGTGATAGATGCCGCCCGGTCCGGCCGAGCCGCCGGCGGCATTTTTGAGCTTCTGATGCACCGCCTCGACCCGCACCGGGTCGTCGCCGACGCACAGCGCGCCCAGTTCGTCGATCGCGTGGGCCAGGGTGCGGGTCAATGCCCCGCCGAAATAGGCGATTCCGACGCCCTCGACCCCGGTATCGGTCTGCACCCGCACGGTCACGATCGGCCGCTTGCCGTTCGGGTTCTCGGCGGCGTCCGCCAGCGGTTCGTCGGCCGGCAGCTCGACGATCTGGGTCTTGATCCCGGAAATTTTCATCGCATCACCTCAAGTCAGGGCAGGGGATTTACGCGTACCCTCCCCGATGTCGCGGCGCGAGGCAACAGGCAGGGCGGCGGGCCGCCAAGGCATCGGTCGATCCAACTGGCTTTTCATAATGGCGAAACCGCATCGGCGCCAACTCCGGCGCCAACTCCGGCGACGAACGCCGCGGCGGAAATGACCTGATGCAGGCCATCGAGATCGCCTGCTACGAAGGCGGACAACCGATGCCGCCCGACACGAGATCAAGCGCCACGGTTGCGCTACGACGGCCGTTTGGCTAGGTTGCGGACCAACGCGGGCCGTGTCGTCACGGCCCGCGTGACGATCGCGAAGACCGCGAAGTCATGGAATGCCCAGGTAGCTCAGCTGGTAGAGCAACGGACTGAAAATCCGTGTGTCGGTGGTTCAACTCCGCCCCTGGGCACCATTTCTTTCAATCACTCATATTAGTTATCCATAAAGGAAACGGATCAGCTGGCCCTCTCTCGGTCGATCTTAAGCTTCGGTTAAGGCCTGAACGTCACTGTCGCCACTCTCGCTGAAACGGGAGGGGTCGTGACTGCTTTTCGTTCGTTATGGGCAGTGGCCGGTCTGGCCGCGCTGCTGGCCTTGCCACCGGATTTCTCGGCCAATGCCGCAAAGCCGACCGGTGGCGGCGGCGGCGGGACCAGTGGCGGCACCAGCGCCGGGCAGAACGTCATCTTTAATATTCAGTTCGGCGGCACGACGCGCACGTACATCGTTCACGTCCCGGCCGGCTACGACAAACGGAAATCCTACCCGCTTGTGATGGTCTATCACGGCAAGGGCGGCACTGGCTCGGGCATCGAGCAAAAAACCGGCTTCGATGTAATTGCCGACGCTCAGGGATTCTTTGTAGCATACCGGAGCGGCCTGGACGGTGACTGGAAACCGACCGGTGCGAATAACGACATCGACTTCACCAAAGTGATTATTCAGAACATCGAGATGAAATACTCGATCAACTCATCGCACATTTATGCAAGCGGGTATTCGCAAGGCGGAAATTTTGCGCAGATCCTCGGATGCGCGATGGCAGATTGGTTCGCCGGTTTTGCCAACGTCGCCGGTGCGATGAACGCGACGGTCGCAAGCCAATGCTTCCCCGCGCGACCGATCGCTGCGATGTTTTTCCACGGCACGGCCGACCCGGTAGTCCCTTACAACGGCGGCGCCACCCTGTCGGGCAGTACGGTGTACTCGCAACAGCAGACTGTCGAATTCTGGGCCGCAGCGAACGATTGCCCGGATGATTCAGCGACCACGGTGCAGTTCGCCGATGCGCTGAGCGACGGCTCGACGGTAACCGGCTCGCTTGAGACCTGGAGCGGCTGCGCTGCGGGAACCTCCATCCGGTTGTACACGATCGAGAACGGCGGTCATACCTGGCCCGGAAGCGACACGACGATCAATGGCGGCGGCAGCAGCGAGGTCGGGTTGACCTCGACCGGCGTCAAGGCGAGCGATCTAATCTGGCAGATACTATCACCGCTGGCGTTGGCGCCGGCGTCTTGATGCACCCGTCACCTGTGCGAGCGATAGGGTGACGCCGCCGTCCCGGCGTGTTAGCGTTGCCCGAGCGATGCGACAGGGAAGTCCGGTGCAAGACCGGCGCTGCCCCCGCAACTGTTAGCGGCGAGCCCGCGGCATACGCCACTGGTTGGGATAACCCCTCCGGGAAGGCGCCGTCGGCGACGACCCCGAGCCAGGAGACCTCCGCATCGCCGCGAACTGGACGATTCCTCGGGCGGAGGAGGAGAGCCGTTGTCGTCACCCCACGCGGGAACGCTGCCCGCGATCACACTGGTTCTGGGCGGTGCGCGCTCAGGCAAGAGCCGCTATGCCGAGCGCCTCATCGAGGCCGCCGCTTCGTGCGGTACGTATTGCGCGACAGCCGAGGCCGGCGATGCCGAGATGGCGGCGCGCATCGCCGCGCATCGCGCCCGGCGCGGCCCATTCTGGCGCACCATCGAGGCGCCGCTCGCGGTCGCGGCCGCGATTGCCGCCGAGGCGACGCCGGACCGCCCGCTGCTGATCGATTGCCTGACCCTGTTTCTGTCCAACCTGATGCTGGCCGAGCGGCCGGTCGAGCCGGAATTTTCCGCCATGCGCGCCGCGTTGCGCGATGCGGCCGGTCCGGTGGTGCTGGTCGCCAACGAAGTTGGGCTCGGCCTCGTGCCGCAGACCCCGCTCGGCCGCGATTTCCGCGACGCGGCCGGCTGGCTCAACCAGGAAATCGCCGGGCTCGCCGACCGCGTCATCTTTATCGCGGCGGGTTTGCCGCTGGTGCTGAAGGATAGTTAAGCGCATGCGCCGCATCCCCGCGACGATCGTCACCGGCTTTCTCGGCGCCGGCAAGACCAGCCTGGTTCGCCACCTGCTGACCGCCGCCTCCGGGCATCGCCTTGCGATCATCGTCAACGAGTTTGGCGAACTCGGCATCGACCGCGAATTGCTGCTTGGCTGCGGCGACGCGACCTGCACCGACGACGACATCGTCGAATTGGCCAATGGCTGCCTGTGCTGCACCGTCGCCGACGATTTCCTGCCGACGCTGACCCGCCTGATCGACCGCGCCAATCCGCCCGACCACATCGTCGTCGAAACGTCGGGCCTTGCTTTGCCAAAGCCGCTGGTGCGGGCCTTCGCCTGGCCGGAGATCCGCACCCGTATGACCGTCGACGGGGTCGTGACGGTGATCGACGCGGCGGCGGCGGCGGCTGGGCGTTTCGCCAGCGATCCGGAGGCGGTGGCCCGGCAACGCGCCGCCGACCCGTCGATCGACCACGACAACCCGCTCGAGGAGGTGTTCACCGACCAGCTCGCCTGCGCCGATCTGGTGATCCTGAACAAGACCGATCTGGTCGCGCCGGGCCGGCTTGCCGGGCTGCGCCGGGAGATCGAGGCGCGGCTGCGGCCCGGGGTAAAGCTCATTGTCGCCGAGCAGGGCCGCGTCGCGCCGGCGATCGCGCTCGGGGTTGCCGCCGCGGCCGAGGACGATCTCGCCGCCCGCCCCTCGCTGCACGAGATCGAGGGCGAGCACGACCACGATGATTTCGACAGCTTTGTCGTCGAGCACGGGCCGGTCACAGACGCCGCCGCGTTCCGCGCCCGCCTCGCGGCGCTGATCCGCGCCCATGACGTGCTGCGGGTCAAGGGCTTCCTCGATGTGCCGGGCCGCGACCGCCGCCAGGTCGTGCAGGCGGTCGGCGACCGCATCGACACGCATTTCGACCGGCCCTGGCATTCGGCCGAGCGCCGGACGAGCCGGCTCGTCGTGATCGGCCGGAAGGGCCTCGACCGCATCGCGATCCAGACGGCGCTGGGGGCGGTCCCTGGGGCGCTCTAAATGCACCTCCTCGCCACCGAGCCCGGCATCATCGCCGACGGGTCGGCCGCGATCGACCTCAAGCAGACCCCGGGCGAGATCATCGTCCTGGCGAGCGCCGACACCGAGATCGCGCTGCTCGCCGCGGCGCAGGCGCGCCGACGAACCCAGGACCCGCAAGCGCCCAGCCTGCGGCTCGCGCCGGTCATGCGCCTCGGCCACAATTTCTCGGTCGATCTCTATATGGAGCGGGTTGCCGAGGCCCGGCTGGTTATCGCCCGACTGCTCGGCGGCAGCGCCTATTGGCCCTACGGCGTCGAGCGGCTGGTCGAGACCTGCCGCCAGCATGGCATCCCGCTCGCGCTACTGCCCGGCGACGACAAGCCCGACCCCGAACTGGCGCGGCTCTCGACCGTACCGGCCGGCGCCTGCCGGCGCCTGTGGCGCTACCTCGCCGAAGGCGGCCCGGGCAACGCCGAGAATTTCCTGCGCTACGCGGGGACATTGGCAGGTCGGCAACCCCTTTCTTCGTACCTGGCAGCCCCTCACCCCAACCCTCTCCCCGCAAGCGGGGCGAGGGAGTCGACGGAGCATCATTCAGCCCCTCGCCCCGCTTGCGGGGAGAGGGAGGGACCCGCGCCAGCGGCGTGGGAGGGTGAGGGGTGCTTTGCCGCCGATTGGGCCGAGCCCGCGCCGTTGCTGCGCGCCGGCCTCTATTGGCCGGGACATGCCGTGCCGGGTCTGGCCGATATTGTGCGGGAGTGGCGCGGCGACGGTGGGGTAGTGCCGATCGTGTTCTATCGGGCGCTCGTCCAATCCGGCAACACGGCGCCGGTCGACGCGCTGGTGCGGGCGCTCGCGGCACGGCGGCTGCGGCCGTTGCCGGTGTTCGTGCACAGCCTCAAGGAGCCGGAATCGGCTTCATTGCTGGCCCGCGCGTTTGCCGCCCACCCGCCGGCGGTGATCCTCAGCGCGACCGGGTTTTCGGTCGCGGCGGCGGGCGGCAACGACCCGCTGCGGACCGACTGCCCGGTGCTGCAGATCGTCTTTTCGGGCGGCGACGAGGAATCATGGCGGGCCGGCACGCGCGGTCTGGGGCCGCGGGACTTGGCGATGAACGTCGCGCTGCCCGAGATCGACGGCCGCATTCTCAGCCGCGCGGTATCGTTCAAGGCGCCGCTGGGCCGCGATCCCGAAACCGAGGCCGATCTTGTCGGCTACCGGCCGGTCGCCGACCGGGTCGCCTTTGTCGCCGATCTCGCGCGCAACTGGGCACGGCTGCGCCAGAAGGCGCCGGCCGAGCGGCTTGTCGCGATCATCCTCGCCAATTACCCGAACCGCGACGGCCGCATCGGCAACGGGGTCGGGCTCGACACGCCGCAATCGGCGGTCGCCATTCTGCGCGCGCTGCGCGAGGCCGGGTACCGCACCGGCGACATGCCGGAAAACGCCGCGGCGCTGATGCAGCGGCTGCTCTCCGGCCCCAGCAACGCCCGGCCGCGGGCGCCCGCCGAGGAAACCTTGTCCTTCGCCGAGTATTCGGCGTTTTTCGCGAGCTTGCCGGCCACGGTGCAGCAGCAGGTCGCGGCGCGCTGGGGTGCGGCCGAGCGCGACCCGTTCTTCCGCCCGGGCCGGCTCGATTGCGGGCATTTCGCGATCCCCGGCTTTCGGGTTGGCAATGTCGCGGTGCTGATCCAGCCGGCGCGCGGCTATAATCTCGACCCGAAAGCGACCTATCATGACCCGGCGCTGGTGCCGCCGCCTTCGTATTTCGCCGCCTATGCCTGGCTCGCCGACAGCTTCCGCGCCGACGCGGTCATCGATCTGGGCAAGCACGGCACCTTGGAATGGCTGCCGGGCAAGGCGCTGGCGCTGTCGTCGGAATGTTTTCCGGAGGCGGTGCTCGGGCCGATGCCGCATCTCTACCCGTTCATCGTCAACGATCCGGGCGAGGGCAGTCAGGCGAAGCGGCGCTCGCAGGCGGTCATCATTGATCATCTGACCCCGCCTCTGACCCGCGCCGGCAGTTATGGCCCGCAGGCCGAGCTGGAGCGCCTGATCGACGAATATTATGACGCCGCGCGCGGCGACCCGCGCCGGATCGCGCCGCTCGCCGTGGAGATATTGGAACGCGCGCGAGCCGCCGGCATCGACCGCGATTGCGGCATCTCGCCTGACGAGGATCTGCCGCGCGCCCTGCAAAAGCTCGACGGCTTTCTGTGCGAGCTGAAGGAATTACAGATCCGCGACGGGCTGCATGTGCTCGGCGAGAGCCCCACGGGCGAGCGTCTCGACGCGCTGCTCGTCGCCTTCGCCCGCGCGCGGCGCGGTACGGGAGAACAAAACGAATCTCTGCTGCGCGCCCTTGCCGCCGATCTCGCCCTCGGCGCCGACCCGATGATGCTCGACCTCGCCGAACCGTGGGCGGGGCCGCGGCCGGTAGTGCTTGCGGCCGAACCCCCACCCCAACCCTCCCCCGCCCCCACCCTAACCCTCCCCCGCTTGCGGGGGAGGGAAGGGTGGGGGCAAAGCGGGGGAGGGGGTCCGCCGTGCCCTGAAATACCCTCCCCTGCAAGCGCCCTCTCGGCGCACGCGTGCGTGCGCCTGACGGGTGGCGCATCGCAGATGCGCCAGGGGAGGGACCCGCGCCGTGAGGCGTGGGAGGGTGGGGGCTGGCGCACCGCCGGCGACACCGTGGAACGTCTCGAAAACCTGGCGCTGCGCCTGGTTTCCGGCCTCGCCCATCCCGAGCCGGGATGGTACGCCACCCGTGCGGTGCTCGACTGGATCGAACGGTGGTTGCGCCCGGCGGTCACCGCGTGCGGCGCGGCGGAGATCGCCGGCGTCTTGGCCGGGCTCGACGGGCGGGCGGTCGCGCCGGGTCCGAGCGGGGCGCCGAGCCGTGGCCGCCCCGAAGTGCTGCCGACCGGGCGCAATTTCTATTCGGTCGATACCCGCGCGGTGCCGACCCCGGCGGCCTGGCAGCTCGGCTGGCACTCGGCGGGGCTCCTCGTCGAACGCTATGCCCAGGAGCACGGGCTCTACCCGAGGCGTATGGCGCTGTCCGCCTGGGGCACCGCCAACATGCGCACCGGCGGCGACGACATCGCCCAGGCATTGGCGCTGATCGGCGTCCGCCCGGTCTGGGAAGGCGCCAGCGGGCGGGTTACCGGCTTCGAGATCCTGCCCGCGTCGGTGCTCGACCGGCCGCGCGTCGATGTGACGCTGCGCATCTCCGGGTTTTTCCGCGACGCGTTTCCCGGGCTCATAGATTTGTTCGACAGCGCGGTGCGCGCCGTCGCCGCGCTCGACGAGCCGCCCGAGACCAACCCGCTCGCCGCTCGGGTCGCCGCCGACCGGGGCGCGCTCGAAGCCGACGGGGTCATGCCGGACGAGGCCGCGTTGCGCGCCGGCTACCGGATTTTCGGCTCCCAGCCGGGCGCCTACGGGGCCGGCCTGCAAACCCTGCTCGACGAGCGGATCTGGCGGGGCGAGGGCGACCTCGCGGATTCGTATCTCGGCTGGAGCCAGTTCGCCTATGGCGCCGGCGCCGAGGGACGCCCCGAACGCACCCTCTTCGAAGCCCGCCTGGCGGACACCGACGCCGTGTTGCACAACCAGGACAATCGCGAGCACGATCTTTTGGACAGCGACGATTACTATCAGTTCGAGGGCGGGCTTGCGCTCGCGGTGCGCCATCTGTCGGGGCGCGAGCCGGCGGTCTATCATAACGATCATTCGCAACCCGACCGGCCGCGCATCCGCACCCTGCGCGAGGAGATCGGCCGGGTCGTGCGCGGCCGCGCCGCCAATCCGCGCTGGATCGAGGGCGTCATGCGGCACGGCTACAAGGGCGCCGCCGAGATCGCCGCGACGGTCGATTACCTGTTCGCCTTCGCCGCGACCGCGCGCGCCGTCGACGATTCGCATTTCGACGCGCTCTACGACGCCTATCTCGGCGATCCGGCGGTGCGCGATTTCATGGGGGCGCACAACCCGGCGGCGCTGGCCGAGACCGAGAGCCGGTTTCGCGAGGCGGTCGAGCGCGGGCTGTGGCGTCCCAAGCGCAACAGCGTGCGCGCGGAGGTCATGCGCGATGAGTGATCCCAAATTCAACGAAGAGGAGATCAACCGGCTGCATCGCGAGAAGATGGAGCGGCGTCAGGCGGCCCGCCGCAAGGTGCTCGCGACCAAGACCGAGGAGCGCGGGCTCCTGATCGTCCATACCGGTTCCGGCAAGGGGAAAACAACCGCCGCCTTCGGCATGGTATTGCGCTGCATCGGGCACGGGATGCGGGTCGGCATCGTGCAGTTCGTCAAGGGCGCGTGGGGCACCGGCGAGCGCACGATCCTCGCCCAATTCCCCGATCTGGTGACCTGCCGGGCGATGGGTGAGGGTTTTACGTGGGACACCAAGGACCGCGCCCGCGACATCGCCGCCGCGCGGGCCGCCTGGGAATTGGCGAAAGAGATGATCGCCGACCCGACCTATCGGCTCGTCCTGCTCGATGAATTGAACATCGTGCTGCGCTACGACTATCTGCCGGTCGGCGAGGTGGTCGAGACATTGACGGCAAAGCCGCGCGACCTGCACGTCGTCGTGACCGGCCGCAACGCGCCGGCCGCGCTGATCGAGGCCGCCGACCTCGTCACCGAGATGACCCTGGTCAAGCACCCGTTCCGCGCCGGGGTCAAGGCGCAGCCGGGAATCGAGTTCTGATGTTCCCCCCTATCGTCATGGCCGGGCTTGTCCCGGCCATCCACGTCTTTATCCGGGGAGCCCCCGTGGATGCCCCCGTGGATGCCCGGGTCAAGCCCGGGCATGACGGTGTTGTTTGGGGTCGGGGGAAATGACCCGCGCCTTGATGCTGCAGGGCACCGGCTCGGATGTCGGGAAATCGCTGCTGGTGGCCGGGCTGGCGCGCGTTTTCACCCGGCGGGGGCTCAGGGTGCGGCCGTTCAAGCCGCAGAACATGTCGAACAACGCCGCGGTCACCGCCGATGGCGGCGAGATCGGCCGGGCGCAGGCGTTGCAGGCGCGCGCCTGCGGGATCGCCCCCACCACCGATATGAACCCGGTGCTGCTGAAGCCGCAATCGGACGGCATGGCGCAGATTGTGCTGGGCGGTCGCGTCCACGCCACCGTATCGGCGCGCGATTACCGGACGCTGGCGCCGAGCCTCTTACCGGCGGTGCTCGCCGCCTTCGACCGGCTCGCCGGGGCGGCCGATCTCGTGCTGGTCGAGGGCGCCGGGAGCCCGGCCGAAATCAATTTGCGGGCCGGCGACATCGCCAATATGGGGTTTGCCGAAGCCGCCGACGTGCCGGTCGCGCTGATCGGCGACATCGAGCGCGGCGGCGTCATTGCCCAGCTCGTCGGCACTCATGCGCTGCTATCGCCGAGCGAGCGGGCGCGGCTCGCCGGCTATATCGTCAACAAGTTCCGCGGCGATGTCGGCCTGTTCGCCGGCGGCATCGCCGCGGTCGGCGAGCGCACCGGCCTCGATTGTTTCGGCGTGGTGCCGTATTTCCCGGCCGCGTCAGCCCTTCCGGCGGAAGATACGATGGCGCTCTCAGTGCCAGCCCCTCACCCTCCCACGGCTTCGCCGCGGGTCCCTCCCTCTCCCCGCGGCCGCGGGGAGAGGGCTGGGGTGAGTGGCCGGCACAGTCGCCTCAAAATCGCCGTCCCCCTGTTGCCGCGCATCGCCAATTTCGACGATCTCGACCCGCTGCGCGCCGAGCCGGCGGTGGAACTGGTGCTGGTCCGCCCTGGCAACCCGCTGCCGCGCGACGCGGCGCTGGTGATCCTGCCGGGGTCGAAGGCGACGCTGTCCGACCTCGCGGCGCTGCGGCGCGAGGGCTGGGATATCGACATCCTGGCGCATCGCCGCCACGGCGGGCACATTCTGGGCCTGTGCGGCGGCTATCAGATGCTGGGCCGCCATATCGGCGACCCGCACGGAAACGAGGGTCCGCCGGGCGAAGCGCCGGGGCTCGGGCTCCTCGATGTCGACACCGTGCTCGGCGGCGCCAAGCGGCTCGCCGAAGCCGCCGGGACGGAAATCGCGAGCGGCATGAAGGTGCGCGGCTATGAGATGCATCTCGGCGTGACCGCCGGCCCCGGTCTCGCCCGCCCGATGCTCGGTCTCGATCTTCAAACCGGTCGCCGGCCCGACGGAGCGGTCAGCGCCGATGGCCGGGTCGCCGGGTGCTATCTGCACGGGCTCTTCGCCAGCGATCCGTTCCGCCGCGCCTTCCTCGCCCGGCTCGGGGCCGCGAGCGGTACGGTGGCCTATGATGCGATGATCGAGACCGTGCTCGACGGCCTCGCCGATCATCTCGAACGGCACCTCGACCTCGGTGCGCTGCTCGCCGCCTCGCGCCCGCCGCGTCTCATCCGGGCCGCGTGACATGCCCCGCCAGCCACGCCCCGAGCACCCATGTCCCGAGCACGAGGCCGCCCAGCAGCAGGCACGCCGTCACATAAAGCCGCAGCGCTCGCGCGATGTCGGCCGGGGTAGCGTCCGGCGTGCCCTCGCCGATCCACGGGTCGGCCACGACCCCTTCGGCATAATGGCGCGGTCCGGCGAGGGCGAGGCCGAGCGCGCCCGCCATCGCCGCTTCGGGCCAGCCGGCGTTCGGCGAGCGATGCCGGCGCCCGTCGCGCCGCATGATCGCGATTGCCCGCCCCGCCAGCGCGTCGCCGGTCAACAGCGCCGCCGCGGACAGCAACAGGCCGCTGAGCGGCGCCGGCGCCAGGTTCAGCAGATCGTCGAACCGGGCCGCCGCCCAGCCGAAGGCGCGGTAGCGCTCCGAGCGATGGCCGATCATGCTGTCGAGCGTGTTCGCCATCTTATACGCGAAGAGGCCCGGCAGGCCGCCGACCAGGTACCAGAAGACCGGCGCGACGACGCCGTCGCTGAAATTCTCGGCGAGGCTTTCGATCGCGGCACGCGCGACGCCGTGCCGGTCGAGCCGCGCCGGGTCGCGCCCGACAATGTGACTGACCGCCGCCCGGCCGGCCGGCAACCCGCCTTGTTCGAGCGCGACCGCGACGGCGGCGACATGCTGATGGAGGCCGCGCTGCGCCAGCAGAATGCCGATCGCCAGCGCCTCGACGAGCGCGCCCGCGAGGCTGAAGCGGCACAGCCAATGCAGTCCCCAGCCGAGCCCGGCGGCGGCGCCGACCAGCACGACGACCGTCGCGATGCCGCGCTCGCGGCGGCGCTCATCGCCGCGCTGCGGGCGGTTGAGCTTGCGCTCGGCGAACGCAACCGCGCGGCCGGCCAGCGCGACCGGGTGCGGCACGCGGGCAAACACCGCCGGCATGTCGCCGAACGCCGCGTCGATCGCCAGACCGGCGAGCAACAGCAGGAGTGGGTCGTGCAGGTCGGGAAGGGTCATCGGAACGCCAATCTTGGTCGCGCCGCGGCCGCAATCAACCGTCGGGAGTATCAGGCATGAGCGAGACCGCGGTGCTGCTGTGCGGGCATGGCAGCCGCGATCCCGAGGCGATCGACGAATTCGAGGAGGCCGCCTCGGCGCTGCGCTCGCGTATCGGGGAGTACGATTTCGCCACCGGCTACCTCGAATTCGCCCGGCCGACGATCGGCGAGGCGCTGGGCGCGCTGACGGCGCGCGGCGCGCGGCGCATCCTCGCGATACCGGGCATGCTGTTCGCCGCCAGCCACGTCAAGAACGATCTGCCGTGGGAAATGAACAGCTTCATGGCCGCGCATCCGGGCATCGACGTGCGACTCGGTCGCGATCTGGCGATCGACGCGAAGCTGTTGACCGCTTCGGCCGAGCGGATCGCCGCGGTGGCGCCGGGAGACCGCTCGGAGACGCTGCTCGTCGTCGTTGGCCGCGGCAGCAACGACCCCGACGCCAATTCGAATATCGCCAAGATCGCGCGCATGCTGTGGGAGGGCATGGGGTTCGGCTGGGCCGAGGCGGCGTTCAGCGGGGTCGCCCATCCGCGCGTCGATGCCGGGCTCGAACGCGCCGTGCGGCTCGGCTTTCGCCGCATCGTCGTGTTTCCGTATTTCCTGTTCACCGGAATCCTGGTCAAGCGCATCTATGCCCAGACCGACCTGGTCGCGGCGCGGTTCCCCGAGATCGAGTTCGTCAAGGCCGGCTATCTGCGCGACCATCCGGAGGTCATCGCCGCCTTCCACGACCGCATCGCCGAATTCGACGGGGGCGACCCGAACATGAACTGCCAGCTGTGCAAGTACCGCACCCGGATCGTCGGCTACGAGGACGCCGTCGGCACGCCGCAACAGGGCCACCACCACCACGTCCGCGGCGGCGGCGATCACCACGATCACGATCACGATCACGGTCATCACCAACACCACGATCATGACTGACGCGGAGCAGGGCACGCTGTTCGACACCTTCGTGATCGTCGACTGGAGCGCGGCGGGGCAGCCGAAGACCGGGCGCGACAGCATCTGGATCTGCCGGCATGGCAAAGCGGGCGAGCGGCTGCTCAACCCGCCGACCCGCCATGCCGCCCGGGAAACCCTGCTGGAGATCCTCGCCGACGCGGTGGCCGGGGGCGAGCGCGTACTGGTCGGGTGCGATTTCCCGTTCGGCTACCCGGCCGGGTTTGCCGCCCGGCTCGGCCTCTCCGGTCGGCCCTGGCGCGCGGTGTGGGACGAGATCGCCGGTCTGATCGAGGACGATGCGAAAAACCGCAACAACCGCTTCGCGGTCGCCGCCGACCTCAATCGGCGCGTGTCGCGGGGCGCCTTCCCGTTCTGGGGATGCCCGAGCGCCGCGGCGGGACCGTATCTCGCGCCGACCCACCATCGGCTCCATCAAGCGGGCGGCCTCGTCGAGCGCCGGCTGATCGATGTCTATGTGCCGACGACGCAGCCGTGCTGGAAACTGCTCGGCACTGGATCGGTCGGCGGGCAGGCGCTGACCGGGATTCCGGTGGTGCGGGCGCTGCGCGACGATCCGCGCTGGCAGGGCCGCATTCGCGTTTGGCCGTTCGAGACCGGGTTGCGAGCCCCGGAGGAGGGCGTCGGGGTTGTGATGGCCGAAATCTACCCCTCGCTGTGGCGGATCGCGCCGCAGCCGAACGAGCCCAAGGATGCCGCGCAGGTCCGCGACGTCGCCCGGTTTTTCGCCGCGCGCGACCAGGCCGGGGAATTGGCGGCGCTGTTTGATGGCGATCCGGCGCTGACCGCACAACAGCGCACAATCATCGAGACGGAAGAAGCGTGGACGCTCGGGGTGACCGCTCCGAAACAGTCGCGGCTCGCGCTTTCGCCGTCGTCCAAGCACGCTGTCCCGAGATTGCTTCGCTTCGCTCGCAATGACAGCAAAGGAGTAGCAGAGGACAGCAATGGCGTGGCAGCAGGAAGCTGTCATTGCGAGGAGCGGAGCGACGCGGCAATCTCGGTCCGCTCGTCGAGATCTCTCGCCAAAATCCCGGCATACACCTACCTGCGCGATCCGGCGGCGATCTATCGGCGCTCGTTCGCGCTGGTCCGGGCCGAAGCCGATCTGGCGCGATTCCCCGTCTCGCTCCGCCCGCTGGCGGTGCGGCTGGCGCATGCCGCGGGCGACGTTGCCATCCTCGCCGATCTCGCCTGGTCGCGCGGCGCCGCCGAGGCGGGTCGTCGCGCGATGGCGAGCGGCGCGGCGATCCTCGTCGACAGTACGATGGTCGCGGCCGGCATCGTTACCGCTCGTCTACCCGCGGGCAACGAGGTGATCTGCACCTTGCGCAACCCCGCGGTCGCCGCCCTTGCCGCGGCGCAGGGCACGACCCGCAGCGCCGCGGCGGTCGAATTGTGGCGGCCATATCTGGCCGGCGCGGTCGTCGCGATCGGCAATGCCCCGACGGCACTGTTCCGCCTGCTCGAGATGTTGGCGGAGGGGGCGGATAAGCCGGCCCTCGTGCTCGGCTTTCCGGTCGGGTTTGTCGGCGCCGCCGAGGCGAAGGAGGCGCTCTCCGGGTTCGGCCGCGGCTTGTCCTATGTCACACTGCGCGGCCGGCGCGGCGGCAGCGCGCTGGCCGCCGCGGCGCTCAACGCGCTGTGCGGCGAACCCCGCCCCGCGGCCTCCCGATGACGCGCTGGCTCAGCGTCGTCGGCATCGGCGAAGATGGATTCGCCGGGCTCGCCCCCGCCGCGCGCACCCTGATCGAGACCGCGCAGGTTTTGGTCGGCGGCGCCCGCCATCTGGCGCTGGTCCCGGAGAGCGACGCGGAGTGCCTCGCATGGCGTCAGCCGCTGGCCGACAGCATCGCCGCTATCGCGGCGCGGCGCGGCTCAAGGGTCACGGTGCTGGCGAGCGGTGACCCGCTATGGTACGGGGTCGGCGCTACGCTGGCGCGCCATTTTCGCCGCGAGGAGATGACGATCGTGCCGCATCCGGGGGCCTTCAGCCTCGCCGCCGCCCGCCAGGGCTGGGCGCTCGCGGAGTGCGCGACGGTGAGCCTCCATGGAAGGCCGCTCGACGGCTTGCGCCTGCATCTCGCGCCCGGCGCGCGCGTGCTGCTGCTGTCGGAGGATGGGACGACCCCGCGCGCGGTGGCGCGTCTGCTCGCCGCGTGCGGCTGGGGGCCGAGCCGGATGACCGTGTTCGAGCATCTCGGCGGCCCGCGCGAGGCGGTCGTCAGCTTCACGGCGCAGGATTGGAACGAGCGCGACACATCAGACCTGAACACGATCGCGCTCGAATGCGAGACAGCCCCCGGCGCCGGCGCCCTGTCGCGCCTCGCCGGGCTGCCCGACGAGGCGTTCGAGCATGACGGGCAGCTGACCAAGCGCGAAGTCCGGGCGGCGACCCTGGCGCTTCTCGCGCCGCTGCCGGGCGAGACTCTGTGGGATATCGGCGCCGGCTGCGGCTCGATCGCGATCGAATGGCTGCGCGCCAACCCGAGCGGCGCGGCGCTCGCGGTCGAGCGCGACCCGGGACGCGCCGCGATGATCGCGCGCAACGCCGCGATGCTCGGCGTGCCGGGGCTGCGGATCATCATTGCCGCGGCGCCGCGGGCGCTGTCCGAACTTTCCCCCGACATGCCCCGGCCCGACGCGATCTTTGTCGGCGGCGGCATCGGCGATCCCGAATTGTTGCCGGCCCTATGGGCGGCGTTGCGACCGGGCGGGCGGCTCGTCGCCAATGTCGTCAGCATCGCGGGCGAGCGCGCGGTGCTCGATTGGCAGGCAAGCTACGGCGGCGAATTGACCCGGATCGCGGTCAGCCGGGCGGCGAAGCTGGGCGACCATCAGGCCTGGCGCCCGCTGCTGAGCGTGACCCAGCTCGCCGCGACCAAGCCCGGCTGACCATGCCGGGGTCGCGGGGCTGGCGGGATGGCGCATGGCCCTATGGGATAATCCTGGCGCTGTGTCTGCTGCTTTATCTGCCCGGCATGTCGGGGGTCCCCGTGCTCGACCGCGACGAAGCCCGGTTTGCCCAGGCGACGCGGCAGATGCTGGAAACCGGCGATTTCCTGCGCATCCGCTTCCAGGACGAGGCGCGCAACAAAAAACCGGCCGGCATCTATTGGCTGCAAGCCGCCTCGGTCAGCGCCTTCAGCAGCCCGGCGAGCACCGCGATCTGGCCGTACCGGCTGCCCTCGCTGATCGGCGCGACGGCGGCGGCGCTGCTGGTCTTCGCGTTTGGCGCCGCGATGTCGCGCGGCGAGGCAGACCCGCTGACCGCGCGTCGCGTTGCGCTGATCGCGGCGGTGCTGCTGGCCAGCTGCCTCGGGGTCGTGGCCGAGGCGCACATCGCCAAGACGGACGCGATGCTGCTGGCCGCGGTGACGGCCGGGCAGGGTGCGCTCGGTCTCGCCTATGTGCTCCGCCGCGCCCGCCAACCGGTCCCCGGCTGGATCGCCGTGGTGTTCTGGGGCGCACAGATCGCCGCGATCCTGCTGAAAGGCCCGGCGGGGCCGGCCCTGGCGTTGGTGACGGCGGCGGCGCTGTCGATCGCAGATCGCGATCTGCGCTGGTTGCGCGGCCTCTACCCGGTGGCCGGGTTGCTCGCCCTGGTCGTCGCCGTGGCGCCGTGGCTGGTCGCGATCGAGCAGGCCACCGAGGGAAGGTTTGTCGCCGACGCGCTCGGCGGGGATTTGATGACAAAGCTGATCGGCGCCCAGGAATCGCACGGCGCGCCGCCGTTCTCGTATCTGCTGCTGACCTGCGCGACGTTCTGGCCGGGCTCGCTGTTGCTGGTGCCGGCGCTGGTGCGGGGCTGGCGGCGGCGCGACATGCCGGCGGAGCGCTTCCTGCTCGCGTGGCTGGCGCCGGCCTGGGTGTTGCTCGAATTGGTTCCGACCAAGCTGCCGCATTACGTGCTGCCGCTTTACCCGGCGCTGGCCCTGCTGGCCGCCGCCGCGCTGGCCGACGGCGTCCGCTTCGCGCCGCGAAGCTGGCCGCGGCGCGTCGATATATTGGTCAAGGCATTGTGGGTCGTGGTGACGGTCGCGCTGGCGGCGGCGCTGATCGGGTTGCCGCTGCGTTTTGGCAGCGAGATCGCGCTGGCCGGCGTGCTCGGCGCCGGGTTGCTGCTCGCGGGGATGGCGGCGGTCCTCCATTATCGAGCGCCTCCGGCCGGGACCACCGGGCTGCTGGCGGCGCTCGCGCTGGCGTTTGTCACGCCGGCCGCGCTCGGCGTGCTGCCCGGCCTCGATAGGCTGTGGCTCAGCCGCGCCGCGGCGGAACTGGTGGCGCAACACAAGCCGACCGCCGGGACTCGCCTGGTCGCGGTCGGCTACAGCGAGCCGAGCCTGGTCTTTCTGCTCGGCACGGATGTGCGGCTGACCACCCCGCGCGGCGCGGCCGAGGCGCTTCAAGGCGGCGGCGAAGCCCTGGTCGGCAGCCGGGAGGAGGCGATGTTTCTGCAGGCGCTGAGTGTGCGCGGCCTTGTCGCGCAGCCGCGCGGCAGCGTGCGCGGGCTCGATTACTCGAATGGCCAGCGCATGGTGCTGACGCTGTACGATGTCGCCCCCGGCTGAGATGGCAGCGGAGATGGCCCAGGCTGAAATGGCAAGCGGGCAGCTATATGGGCTGGGGCTCGGGCCGGGCGACCCCGAACTGGTGACGCTGAAGGCGCTGCGGCTGTTGCGCGCCGCCGCGGTCGTCGTCTATCCGGCGCCCGAGAGCGGCGACAGCTTTGCCCGCGGGATCGTCGCGCAATGGCTCGATCGCGGCCAACCCGAGATCGCGATCCGCTTTCCGATGCAGCCCGGACCGCCGCCCGCCGCGATCTATCGGGCGGCCGCGGCGGAGATCGCCGCCGTGCTCGACCGGGGCGGCGATGTCGCCTGTCTGTGCCAGGGCGACCCGCTGTTTTACGGCAGCTTCGCCGGCATTTTCGCAGAACTCGCCGAGCGCTACCGGGTGACGATCGTGCCCGGAGTGTCGTCGCTGACGGCATGCGCCGCGGCGGCTGCATTGCCGCTGGTCCAGCGCGACGCGATCCTGTCGGTGATCCCGGCCACGCTCGGCGAGGACGCGCTCGCCCGGCGCCTCGCGGCGGTTGACCCCGGCGACGGCGCCGCGGTGATCAAGCTCGGGCGGCATTTTGCGAAGTTGCGGCGGGTCCTCGAACGGCTCGGGCTGCTCGACGGCGCGATCTATGTCGAGCACGCGAGCCTGCCGAGCGAACGGGTCGCGCCGCTCGCGACGGTCGATCCGGCGAGCGTCCCCTATTTCGCGATGGCGCTGATCCACCCGGGCGAATCGACGATCCGGCCCGATCGGGGAGCGAGCGGATGAAACCGGCGCTGCCGAACGGCGTGGCGGTGGTCGTCTTGGGGCCGGGCGGGGCCGCGCTCGGCCAGCGGGTGCGCGGCCTCCTGCCTGGAGCGCGGCTGTTCGGGCCGCGCGCGCAGCCTGGGGAATGGGACGAAGCCTATGACCGCGTCATGCCGCTCCTCGCCGAATTGTTCGCCGCCGGCCGGCCGATCATCGGCCTGTGCGCGAGCGGCATCCTGATCCGGGCGCTGGCGCCGCTGATCGACGACAAGCGGGTCGAGCCGCCGGTCGTCGCGCTGGCCGAGGACGGCTCGGTCGCGGTGCCGCTGCTCGGCGGGCATCGCGGGGCCAACGCGCTTGCCCGCGCCCTCGCCGAGGCATTGGCCGGCGATCTTGGCTGCGTGGCCGCGATCACGACGGCCGGGGATCTGCGGCTCGGTTTCGCGCTCGACGAGCCGCCGCCGGGCTGGCGTATCGCCAACCCCGTGCGGGTCAAACCGGTCGCCGCCGCGCTGCTCGCCGGCGAGGCGGTCGCGCTTGTCGAAGAAGGCGTTCGGGCGGATTGGCTGCGTATGGGATCGGTGCGCTGGGCCGACAGCCCTCACCCCCCCATCGCAAAAGCGATGGGTCCCCCCCTCTCCCGCAATGCGGGAGAGGGGGCGCGAGGGCGAAGCCCGAGGGCGGGTGAGGGTCTGCAAATCGTCGTCACCGATCGGGCCGCCGCCGCCGACGCGGAAGCGCTGATTTTTCACCCCCCGGTGCTGGCGCTCGGGATCGGCTGCGAGCGCGGCTGTGCGGCCGAGGAGATCGCCGCATTGGTGCGCGACACGCTTGCGCAAGCCGGGCTCGCGGCCGGAGCCGTGGCCGCTATCGTCTCCATTGACATCAAGGCGGACGAACCCGCAATCCAGGCCCTGGCCGAGGCGTTGGCGGTTCCGGCGCGGTTTTTCCCGGCCTCGCGTCTGTTGGACGAGACCGCACGCCTGACGATCCGCTCCGAAGCCGCGTTTCGCGCGACCGGCTGCTGGGGCGTCGCCGAGGGCGCGGCGCTGGCCGCGGTCGGGCCGGAAGGCGACCTCGTCGTGCCGCGCCGCCAGTCGCGGCGCGCGACCTGCGCCATCGCGCGCGCCCCGGGCGCCATCGACGCGACCGCGATCGGCCGGCCGCGCGGGCGCCTCGCGATCATCGGCAGCGGGCCAGGCGACCCGGCCTGGCGTACCCCCGAGGCCAGCGCGATGCTCGCCGCGTCCGACGATGTCGTCGGGTATCGGCTCTATCTCGACCTGCTCGGCCGCGCGATCGAAGGCAAGCGCCGCCATGACAGCGCGATCGGCGAGGAAACCGCTCGGGTGCGGCTCGCGCTCGACCTCGCCGCCGCGGGCAGTTCGGTGGCGCTCGTCTCGTCGGGCGACCCCGGTATTTACGGCCTCGCCGCCCTCGTTTTCGAGCTGCTCGACCGCGAGCGGCGCCGCGATTGGTCGGCGGTCGACATCGCCGTCGCCCCTGGGGTCAGCGCGATGCAGGCGGCGGCGTCCCGGGTCGGGGCGCCGCTCGGCCACGATTTCTGCGCGATCTCGCTGTCCGATCTGCTGACCCCGTGGGATCGGATCCGCGCCCGCGTCGAGGCGGCGGCGAGCGCCGATTTCGTCGTCGCGCTTTACAATCCGCGCTCGGCGCGACGGGCGGCGCGTCTGGCCGAGACCGCCGCGATCCTCCTCGCGCATCGCCCGCCCGAAACCCCTTGCGTGATCGCGCGCAATCTCGGCCGGGCCGGCGAGACGCACCGGATTGTGCGGCTCGATGAGCTTGCCGATGCCGATGTCGACATGCTGAGCCTGGTGCTGGTCGGCAGCATTCATACCCGGCTGATCGCCGGCGACCCGCCCCGCCTTTACACGCCGCGCGGTTATTTCGACGGCGCGCCAGCGCCGGGACCAGCCCCGGGAAACCAATGACGGTGCATTTCATCGGCGCCGGACCGGGCGCGCCCGATCTGATCACGGTGCGCGGGCTGCGCCTGATCGAGCGCTGCCCGGTATGCCTCTACGCCGGCTCACTGGTGCCGAAAGCGATTGTCGCCGCGGCTCCGCCCGGCGCGCGGGTCGTCGATACCGCGAAGCTGACGCTCGACGAGATCATCGACGAAATCGCCGCGGCGCATCGCGGCGGGCTCGACGTCGCCAGGGTGCATTCGGGCGATCCGTCGCTCTATGGCGCGATCGGCGAGCAGATGCGCCGGCTCGACGCGCTCGGCATCGCCTTCGACGTGACCCCCGGCGTGCCGGCCTTCGCGGCGGCGGCGGCGGCGCTGCGACGCGAGCTGACGCTGCCGGATGTGGCGCAGACCGTGATCCTGACGCGCACCGCGGTCCGCGCCTCGGCGATGCCCGCAGGCGAAAGCCTCGACCGCCTCGCGGCGACCGGCGCAACTCTGGCGATCCACCTGTCGATCGCTAATATCGCGCGGGTCGTGCGGGCGCTTTTGCCGCATTACGGCGGCGATTGCCCGGCGGTCGTCGCCTACCGGGTCGGCTGGCCGGACGAATTGCTGATCCGCGGCACCCTCGCCGACATCCGCGACCAGACCAAGCGAGCCAGAATCACGCGGACCGCGCTAATCCTGGTCGGTCGGGCACTCGCGGGCGAGGGGAGCGACAGCCGCCTCTACGCCGCCGACCACCACCATGTGCTGCGGCCCGGCTGAGGGGACTGAGGAGCCTCGCAGTTGCCGCACGGCCCGATTGCGCGTAAGGTGGGGTCTCCATTGAGCAGAGTGAGTAACGCGGCCACAGCGCCGCGTTACGTCTTGGAGCAACAAAGAATGGCGGCTAGTTTTTCTCCTACAGGCATTCCCGCGGCCGGAAGAGACGCGGTGCTCCTCAGGGTTCAACAGCTTTTGCAGCAGATCCTCGCGCTCGAGAGCCCGGCGACGATCCAGCCCTCGTCGCGCCTGCGCGACGATCTTAACGTTGATTCGTTAGGCATGGTGGATGTCGTGCTTGGGGTCGAGGAAGAGTTCGGGGTCAGACTCGGCTCGGATATCAATCTGTTCGAGCGCATCGTCACGGTCGGCGACGCGGTTGAACTGATCATGGAAAAAACCTCGGGCCGGTCGATCTGATCGATTAGTTTGTAAAGGAGCCTATCGATGCGCGTCGCCAGCTGGCATGACACCAAGATGCTCGACGAATTCTTTATCCGTGGCCGCAACATGTGGCCCGATCTTGGCGAGATCTCCAAGATGAAGTTCGATCGGGCGCTGGTGCCCGATGACGTCATCCGGTTCATGCGCAGCACGGCGCTGAACGAGCACGGCATCGTCCATTACGTTAAGGGCTATTTCCGCGCCTATGGCGACGATTACAAGCTCGGCATCTGGGCCTCGATGTGGGGCGGGGAAGAATATCTGCACAGCATTGTTCTGCGGACTATTCTCGATGGCCTGGGCGTGGAAATAAGCGCCGGCGAATATGACGGGCTGGAACAGGGACGGTATGAGGAAACGTCCGATGGATATCTCGCGCGGAAGCGCGAGGGCTATCGCATGGATTCGCGGCTCCAGCAGCTGGTCTACGGGGTCGTCCAGGAGTACTCGGCAAAGATCGCCTACTCGTCGGTGGCCGACGCGGCCGGGGACCCCAACGTCGCATCGCTCCTGCGCCGCATGGCCAAGGATGAAACCCGGCATTGCCGGTTTTTCCAGCTCTGCCTCGAAGCCCTGGCCGAGAATGTTAGTCAGGAAGAGCGCCTGGAGATCTGGCCGCAGTTCAGCGCCCTCTTCAAGGACCACCAGATGCCGCAGGAGCACATTGCCATGTTCGGCGAATACGACATGGGAACCGACCTCTATGTGAAATTCTGGACGTCCGAATATCGCTCCGAACTTATCCTTTATTTGACCAATTATTTCCGCCAATTCCGGGATCCGGCCTGGCTCGCCAAACGCATGTCCGGCGCGCGGGCGAACGCCAGCGCACCCGAACCCGCGCTGGCGCATCAATAACGCCCGGTCCGGTGACCAACGAGGGAGGATTGGCAAGCTTGACCAGCCCGGCGGCACATTACGACCGGATGTTCCGGCGCCTGGAGAAGGCGCGATGGAGCCTGTCCGACATCAAATTCGACGCGGTCGACAAGACTTTGGTCTCGCCGACGACCCTGAGGTTCCTGCGGATCAACTGCCTGATGGAGCTGTCGTCGCTCTATGCGGTGCGCATGTTCTTGCGCGACTTTCGCGAGATGCCCGATTTCTGTCAGTTCATGAGCATCTGGTACTACGAGGAAATGAAGCACTACCTTGTGCTGCGCGAGTACCTGAAGCTGTGGGATTTGGAGCCCGATGTCGCATCTCTGGGCGAACTCGACACCGAATTGTCGCCCGCCCCCTGGCCGCCGACCCTGGCGCTGCACTATTGCGGCGAGCTGAGGCTTGGCATGTGGTACCACCGCTGGAGCGACGAGGCGGAAGAACCGGTGCTGGCGCAGATCTACCGCCTGATCGGCAATGACGAATTCCGCCACGCCGGCTGCTACAAGGAATTCATGGAAGAAGCCGCCTCGGCGCGCCCGGAGCTGCTGCTCGAATTCATGCAGACCTGCAAGTGGATGTTGTTCAATCCGACCGGGGACAAGCATCCGACGACGATGAAGGCGGACCGCGACTTCGATGCCGCAGTCACCGACCGCATCGAGGGGTACGCCGAATTCCGCGTCATGATCCAGTCGACGATCCGCGACGATGACGAGGCGGAACTGCGTCGTCAGGTCTTGGCGACGCTATCCCGGCTCGCCGGCAGCCCGATCGCGACGATGAGAGAATTGGCGGTCCATACCCGCCGGCTGAAAGAGGGTCGCGCGCGGCAAATGGCCGGCTCGCGCCGTCCCGTCGCCGCAGAGGCCTCGCTGATATGACCAATATCCTCGGGCGCATCCGGCAGCATCCGGTGCCGACGGAAGCGATCGGCGATAGCGGGGTGCATTACGATACGCCGCCGCGGATGTTCGAATTGCTGCTTGACCGCAACATGAATTATTCGAGCGGCGTCTACGCGCGCGGCGACGAAGACCTCGACGGCGCACAGATTGCCAAGATGGACAAGGTGGCCGCCTGGCTCGACCTCAAGCCCGGCGCGCGGCTGCTCGATGTCGGGTGCGGCTGGTTCGGGCCGGCGCTCTATCTCGCCGAACGATATGGCGTGCGCGTCACCGGGGTCACGCTGAGCCCGGTGCAGCGCGAATACGGTCTCGCCTGGGCCGAGCGGCGCGGATTGCGGGATGCGGTCCACATCGATGTCTGCAGCGTTTTGTCGATGCCCTATCCGGCGGAATCGTTCGACGCGACGATGTTCCTCGAGAGCATCATTCACATGCCGCCAAAGCGGCAGATCTTCGAGCGCTGCTGCGCCTTGCTGAGGCCGGGCGGGCGGATCTTCGTCCAAGAAAGCGACTACGACCGGGATTCAAAGCGCGAAAAATATCTCGGCGACCGCGGCAACCGCGAAGTCGACCAGGCCTTTGGCTACACCATGGACATGGTGTCGGCCGGCCGCATGCAGCTGGAGATGGAAGAAGCCGGGCTCGTCCCGTACGGCCTCGAAAACATCAGCCGCGACTACGTCCTCACTCTGACCCAGTGGCTCGTCAACCTCGACGCGCATGCCGACGAGATGCGGGCGCTGTCGGAGCGGGCCTATCTGATGCTGCGGCGCTATCTGATGATCGCACTCGCCACCTACCGCTCCGGGCACACGGTGTGCCACATGATCACGGCCGAGAAGAGCGGGAATTTGTGAGCGCTTGGTCGGGCAGCGATCCGGGCAGTCGTTCGGGCCATCATCCGGGTGACCATCTCCTCGATCGGCTGCGCCGGCGGGCAGTCGAGCGCGGCGGCGAGGCGGCGGTCCTTTTCGCCGAAGACGGCGCCGGCCCGCCGACCGCCCTGACCTGGGCCGAACTTGACGGGCTCGCGCGGCGGGCCCGCGCCGGCCTCGAGGCGCTGGGTCTGCGGCGCGGCGATCGCATTCTGCTGATGCTGCCGACCGGCCCCGATCATCTCGGCCTGCTCCTCGGCGCTTTTACGGCTGGGATCGTCCCGTCGACCTTGCCGGCGTTCGGCGGCCCCGGCGGCGAACCGGGCGACGGCGTCGCGGCCGGGCAGGAACTCGCCGAACTGGTGGCGACGCTGGCGCCGCGACTGGCGGTCGCCGCAAAACCGCTGCCGGTCGCGAGCGTCGCCACCGTGGCGCCCGAAGCGATCTTCGCCGCGCCGCCCTCCGACAAAGCGCTCGACATCGCCGGTCCCCATGACCCGGCCTATGTGCAATTCACCTCGGGCAGCACCGGCCGACCGCGCGGCATCGCGCTGACCTGGCCGGCCATCCTCGCCAATCTGCACGCGATCGCGCAGCGGGCGCCGATAACGCCTCGCGACCACCTCGTGTCGTGGCTGCCGATGTATCACGACATGGGGTTGTTCGGCGGTCTCCTGACGCCGCTTGCGGTCGGCGCGCGGATGACGCTGCTCGATACGCGGCAATTCATCAACGGGCCTTTAGTATGGTTCCGCATCATCGAAGCCGGCCGCGGGACGATCACGGTGACGCCGCCGTCGGCGCTGCAAACCTGTATGCAGATGTTGGTCCGAAGGACGGTTTCCTGCGATTTGTCGAGCCTCGATCAGATCATCTGCGGCGCCGAACCGGTGTCGCAGCGCTTTGTCCGCAGCGTGGCCGACAATTTGACCCGGTTCGGGCTAAAGCCGACGGCGCTGCGTCCGGTATACGGTCTGGCCGAGGCGACGCTCGCGGTCAGCTTCCCGCCCGAGCCGCGCATTCCCCGCGTCGATCATATCGAGCGGACCGCCTTCGAGACGCTCGGGGTCGCGACTCCGGCCGAGACAACCGCCGACGACGCTCGCGCCTGGGTGTCGGCGGGGACGCCGCTGGCCGGGACCGAATTGCGGATCGCCGACGATGACGGCGCCGAGCGGCCGGATCGCCGCGTCGGGCGGATACTGCTGCGCTCGGCGAGCCTTTATGCCGGGTATATCGAGGCCGGCGCGTTCCGCCGGCGCACCGAGGAATGGTTCGACACGGGCGATCTCGGCTACCTCGCCGATGGCGAGATCTATGTCACCGGACGCCGCAAGGATCTGATCATCAAAAACGGCCGCAACTATTCGCCGGACCGGATGGAGGAGCTTGTCTGCCTTGTCGACGGCGTTCGCCGCGCTACCGCGTTCGGCTTGTTCGATGAGGAGCGCGCGACCGAGAAAATCGTCGTGCTGGCCGAGGCGCGGCCGCGCGATGTATCGGACGCCGCCGGGCGCGACGGGCTGCGGATGAATATCCGCCGCGAACTGACCCATGCCGGCTATACCGTCGATGTCGTGTCCTTCGTCGAGCGCGGCAGCCTGCCGCGCACCACCAGCGGCAAGGTGCGCCGCCAGCTCTGCCGCGAATTGTTCGCACAGCAAACCCTGGCGGTGAGCTAGCATCGTGGCGGGAGAACCACGCGATCCGCGGCGCGGCATGCCGCCCGTCGGCGCCGCGCCCGATGACCCGATCCTCTCCGAGTACCACCAGACGATGCGGGAGTTCCTCGCGGTTCAGGCGCGGGTAATGGGCGCCTATCTCGGCGGCGACATCCGCACGGCGGTCCCGATGGTTGAGCCGGGCATCGGGCCGGGCGCCGGTCGCGAAGACGGCGAGGTTCTGATCACCGGTATCGGCATGGTGACGCCGCTTGGCGTCGGCTGGCAGGAAAGCTGGGAGGGGTTGTGCGCCGGCCGATCCGGCGTCCAGGCCGCGCGGCGCTGGGACAGCGCGGGGATCGCGACACGCTTTGCCGGCGAGGCGCCCGAGCATTTCGAGGCGGTCTACAAGGCCCGCTGCCGCATGCCGTTCCCCGAGCGGTATGCCCGCTTTACCCAATTCGCGATGCTGTCGGGCGTACTGGCGATCGAAGATGCCGGCCTCGACCTCGCCGATCTCGATCGCACCCGCCTCGGCGTCGCCGTCGGCGTCGGCGCCGGGTGCTTCAACTACCTGCTCGACGTCAACGAACGCCTGCGCAGCCAGGGCAACACGCTGTGGCCGGCGCTCGATCACAATTACGTGATCAAGCACATGACCAACGCGCCGGCGGCGCAGCTCAGCATCTGGGCCGGCGCGCGCGGGCCCTCGACCAGCGTCAGCGTCGCCTGCGCCACCGGCGCGCAGACGATCGCCACGGCATGCGAATGGATCAGGACCGGCAAGGCCGACATCGTCCTCGCCGGGGCGTGCGACTCGACGGTCAACCCGTTTGTGATCCACGCCTACAACCAGATCCACGCGCTGTCGACCCGCAACGACTCGCCGGAGAGCGCGAGCCGGCCGTTCGATCGCGGGCGCGACGGTTTCGTGATGGCCGAAGGCGGCGCGATCCTGGTCCTCGAATCGCCGGCCCACGCGCGCCGCCGCGGCGCTCGCAGCTATGCCCGCATCGTCGGCCATGCCGAGACCAGCGAAGCCTACAACGTCGTGACGCCGCGGCCGTTGGGCGAGGGCATGTCGCAGACGATGCGCCTCGCCTTGCGGGACGCCCGGGTTGACACCGACGCGGTCGGCTATATCAGCGCGCACGGCACCTCGACCCGCCTCAACGACACCAACGAGACCATGGCGATCAAGACCGTGTTCGGCGGCCATGCCCGCGACCTGACGATCAGCGCGCACAAATCGATGCTCGGTCACGCGATCGGCGCGAGTTCGGCGATCCAGATCGGCATCGTGGCGCTCAGCCTGCACCATGGGGTCATCACGCCGACCATCAACTATCACGAGCCCGACCCGGACTGCGACCTCGACTACGCGCCGAACGTCGCCCGCGATCATCAGGTGAACGTGGCCGTCGCCAATGCCTTTGCCTTTGGCGGACATAATTGCTCGCTGGTGCTGGTGCGCTGATCCCGCGCGTTGAAAAACCAATAACGAGGGCGGAACCGCGGACCCTCGAGCGGAGGAAACAATGGCGACAACGCCTGCTGGGGAGGGGCCGATCGCCCCGGCGCTTGGGGAAGCCCTGCCCCCGGCGTTGCTCTATCGGCGTTGCGACCCGGCCGAGCTGCCGTTCGTACTGTGCAGCGAGCTGGCCGAAGCCCCAGGATTGATCGGCCAGGAGCGCGCGGTCGAGGCGCTCAACTTCGCGCTCAGGCTCCGCGGCAAGGGCTACAACGTCTATGCGCTCGGGGCGAGCGGCACCGGCCGGCACAGCATGGTCGAGGATTTGCTGCGCGTGCGGGCCGAGGGCGAGAAAACGCCGCCCGACTGGTGTTACGTCAATAATTTCGACGATCCGCAAAAGCCTCGGAGGCTGCAATTGCCGGCGGGGCGCGGCGTCGGATTGGCGGCGGCGATGAAGCGACTCGTCACGGAACTTCGGGTCGCGCTGCCCGCCGCCTTCGAGCGCGACGACTACCGGGCGCGCCGGCAGGCGATCGAGAACCGTTTCAAGGAGCGCAACGAAGAGGCGTTCGGCTCGCTGCAGCAGAAGGCCGAAAGCCGCGACATCACGCTGGTGCGCACGCCGGCCGGGCTTGCGCTCACGCCCCGGCGCGACGGCAAGCTGCTGACCGGGGAAATGTTCGCCGAGCTCCCGCCGGACGAGCGCGAGCGCATCCAGCACGAGCTCGAAGCCCTCCAGAGCGAGCTCGAAGCGACGGTGCGGGATGTGCCGCTGTGGGAGCGCGAGCAGCGCGACGCGGTGCAGGCGCTCAATCGCGAGACGACCGGCTTCGCGATTGACCATTTGATCGAGGAAATCCGCGGCGAATACGCAGCCCTTCCCGAAATCGGGCAATTTCTCGACGCCGTCGAGCACGACATCAAGGAGAATATCGACGATTTCCTGGCGCCGGCGTCTCCCGAGCCCACGGCCGTGCCCGCCCCGCCGGTTCGAGAACCGCCGGACGCGAGGTTCCGGCGGTATCAGGTCAACGTCATCGTCGACAATGGCGGGCGGCACGGCGCGCCGGTCATTTACGAGGACAACCCGACGCACCAGACATTGGTCGGCCGGGTCGAGCATCTGGCGCGGTTCGGCGCGCTGGTCACCGACTTCAACCTGGTGACGGCGGGCGCGCTGCACCGGGCCAATGGCGGGTATCTCGTGCTCGACGCGCAAAAGCTGCTGAGCGGCAATTTCGGCTGGGCCTCGTTGAAGCGGGCGCTCAATTCGGGGCAGATCCGCATCGAGACGCTGGAGCAATTGCTGAGCACGGCGACCACCGTATCGCTGACGCCGGAGCCGATCCCGCTCGACCTCAAGGTGGTGCTGGTAGGCCCGCCGGCGCTCTATTACCTGCTCAGCGCCCAGGACGACGAATTTGTCGAGCTGTTCAAGATCGCCGCCGATTTCGAGGACCAGGTCGAGCGCACCCCGGAAACGACGCTGATGTCAGCGCGCCTGATCTGCGCGATGACAAGGCGCGAGAATCTGCGGCCGCTCGATCGCGCCGGCGTCGCCCGGGTCATCGAGCAAGCCGCGCGGCTCGCCGGCGATGCCGGCAAGATCAGCACGAATGTCCGCGCCTTCGCCGACCTGCTGCGCGAAGCCGACCAGCTTGCCGCCGATGCCGGCAAGGCGGTGGTCGGGGCAATCGAGGTGCAGGCCGCGATCGACGCGCAGTTGCGCCGCGGCGACCGCATCTATCGCCGCCTGCAGGAAGAGATCGCCCGCAAGACGATCCGCATCGAAACCGACGGCGCACAGATCGGCCAGCTCAACGGGCTCTCGGTGATCAGCTTTGGCGGCCTCGCTTTCGGCAGCCCGAGCCGCATCACGGCGCAAGTCCGGCTCGGCCGCGGCGAAGTCGTCGATATCGAACGCGAGGTCCAACTCGGCGGGCCGCTCCATTCGAAGGGCGTCCTGATCCTGACCGGCTTTCTCGGCGGACGCTTCGGCAAAAACCGGCCGTTGTCGCTGGCAGCGAGCCTCGTCTTCGAGCAATCCTATGGCGGGGTCGAAGGCGACAGCGCGTCCGCCGCCGAATTGTTCGCGCTACTGTCGGCCCTGGCCGAGGCGCCGCTCAGCCAGTCGCTCGCGGTGACCGGCTCGGTCGACCAGCGCGGCCAGATCCAGGCGATCGGCGGGGTCAACGAAAAGACCGAGGGTTTTTTCGACAGCTGTCAGGCGACCGGATTTACCGGCCGCCAGGGGGTGATGATCCCGGCGAGCAACGTCAAGCACCTGATGCTGCGCCACGACATCGTCGCGGCGGCAACAGAGGGCCGGTTCGCGGTTTATGCGGTGGACACGGTCGACCAGGCAATGGAGCTGCTGACCGGGATATCGGCGGGGCAACCCGATTCCAACGGCAATTATCCCGACGGCACGCTGAACCAGCGGATCGCCGCGCGG